>NZ_JAZDVY010000002.1:189874-419918 GCF_036350695.1 Tenacibaculum sp. FZY0031 | reverse complement strand
TTTTATGGACATTTTCTGTTAAAATAGTTAATCCTTCGGCTAATTCTCCTGTCCCTTTAGATTGTACGTTTTGCTTACTTTTTTAGTACGGTAATTATACGACTATCAGTATTTTATGTGTGTAAAATTATAATTTTTCTTTTAAAACCTCAATCTCATCACGTAGTTGGGCAGCTACTAAAAAGTCTAATGCTTTGGCAGCTTCTTCCATTTGTTTGCGTTTGGTACGTATGCGTTTTTCTATTTCTTGTTTGGGTAGGTATTCCAACTCTTGTTCAGCAGCTTTTTGTGCCACATTATCATAATGATACGAGGTAATCGCATTTTTAGATAGGGTATTGTCTATCTTTTTATTGATTTGTGTTGGGGTAATCCCGTGAACGGTGTTGTAATTAATTTGTTTTTCACGCCTACGATTGGTCTCGTCAATGGTAAGTTGCATACTATTCGTAATTTTGTCGGCGTACATTATTGCTTTTCCATTTACATTACGTGCAGCACGACCTACGGTTTGTGTTAGCGAACGGTGTGAACGTAAAAAACCTTCTTTATCAGCATCTAAAATAGCTACTAACGATACTTCTGGAAGGTCTAATCCTTCTCTTAGTAAATTTACTCCAATCAGTACATCAAATAAACCTTTACGTAAATCTTGCATGATTTCTACACGCTCTAAGGTATCAACATCAGAGTGAATATAACGACAACGTACTTGAATTCTAGTTAAGTATTTAGCTAATTCTTCAGCCATTCGTTTGGTTAAGGTAGTTACCAAGGTGCGTTCATCTTTTTCTACACGTACTTGAATTTCTTCAATTAAATCATCTATTTGATTCAAACTTGGTCGAATTTCAATCTCTGGATCTAACAGTCCAGTAGGTCGAATCACTTGTTCTACAAACAACCCTTCAGTTTTTTGTAACTCATAATCGGCCGGAGTTGCCGAAACATAAATCACTTGGTTTTGTAAAGCCTCAAATTCTTCAAATTTTAACGGACGGTTATCCATGGCGGCAGGTAAACGGAATCCGTATTCTACTAAGTTTTCTTTACGACTTCTATCACCTCCGTACATTGCGTGAACTTGCGGTACAGTTACGTGACTTTCATCAATTACCATTAAGTAATCCTCAGGAAAGTAATCTAATAAGCAGAACGGTCGTGTACCCGCTTCGCGACCGTCTAAATAACGAGAGTAGTTCTCAATTCCCGAACAGTATCCTAATTCACGAATCATTTCTAAGTCGAATTCGGTACGCTCTTGCAAACGTTTCGCTTCTAAATGTTTCCCTATTTCCTTAAAATAAGCTACTTGCTTTACCATGTCTTCTTGAATTTGATGAATGGCATTTTGGAGTATATCAGGAGAGGTTACAAATAAGTTGGCAGGGTAAATATTCAGTTTTTCTAATCGAGTAATCGTTTGATTGGTTTCAATATCGAAGGTTTCAATTTCTTCAATTTCATCGCCAAAGAAGTGGATTTTATATCCGTTATCACCATACGACGGATAAATGGTAACCACATCACCTTTTACTTTAAACGTTCCACTTTTTACTTCAACTTCAGTACGTGCATACAAGCTAGTTACTAAACGATGTAAAAATTTGGTGCGAGAAATTTGTTGGTCCACTTCAATAGTAATAACATTCTTTTTAAACTCTGTGGGGTTACCAATACCGTATAAACAAGAAACGGATGCTACTACCAATACATCTCGACGTCCTGAAAGTAGGGAAGAGGAGGTGCTAATTCGCAAGCGTTCTATTTCATCGTTGATAGATAGGTCTTTCTCAATGTACGTTCCTGTAACAGGAATATAGGCTTCGGGTTGATAGTAATCATAGTACGAAACGAAATATTCTACGGCATTGTTTGGAAAAAACTGTTTGAACTCGGAATACAACTGAGCAGCCAAGGTTTTGTTATGAGCCAAGACTAATGTAGGTCGTTGTACTTCGGCTACTACATTGGCTACCGAGAATGTTTTACCAGAACCTGTAACACCCAAAAGTGTTTGGTACTTTTCGTCGGTTAAAATACCGTTTGAAAGTTGTTTAATTGCTTGGGGTTGATCCCCTGTTGGTTTAAATTCTGAGTTTAATTCGAAGTCCATTCAACAAAAATACGGATAGTTATTTATGTGATGAATTTTAATTTCTTCTGAGGGTAAAATGTCCTTTTTTATCAATTATATTATCGTTAAGATCTTTTAGTTTGGCATGGAACCAGTAGTCGTTAGAAGGAAGTTTAATATTGTTATAAGTTCCATCCCAACCAAATTCTGAATTTTTATCATTGATAACGTATAGAATTTTACCAAAGCGATTAAAAATTTTGATGTTTATTTCTTTAAAGAAATTAGAGCTGACTCCATAAACTTTCCAATAATCGTTAAATCCATCGGCATTGGGAGTTAAAAACTTAGGGTAGCCAATTATGCTAGCAGAGGCTTTAGTTGGGCTTTCGCATTTGTTAAGATCTCTTATGTAAATAGTGGCAATTCCCGGTTGTACATTGTTAAAAGAATGAGAAGTTCCATTTCCAACATAAGTAGTATCATCTAAAGAAAATTCATAACTACTATCTCCCTCAATACGAATGTAAACACTGTTGTCTGTTTCGCTTAAAACAGTAACTTCAACGGTTAAGACTTCAGGAGGAGGAGGGTAGTTAACGGTAAAGCTTTTAGTGTTAGAACATTCTATGCCGTTTACTGTTTTGTATGCGGTTAAAGAAAATGTTCCTTCTCTAGTTAATGGAAAACTACTATTGGTGCTAATGGTATTGTTATTTTCATCTTTCCATTCAAACCGATCGTTTGAAGCATCTGCATTTAAGACAACAGGAGTATGCTCAGAAGGACTAATGCAAATAGTATAACTGTCTTGTAAATTAATAACAGGATGATTAACGATTAAATCAATAGGAGATATTCCAAAACATCCGTTTTCGTTTTCAATTTTTACCCAAATGGTAGCAGTTCCAGAAATGTATTCAAGAGGAAGAGGGTTGATTGATTTTTGAGCGTTCTCTGCCGAGTCAAAAAAGGATACTTTTTCAAGTTTACTTAAGCCCAAATCACTTATTATTTGACTTTTTTTAACTCTCAAGTCAAAAAGACCTTTGTTTTCATTGTTACTATTTTGGGGATCTCTACAAACAGTAACGGGGCTAATGATAAGAGCAGGTCTAAATAAGGCTTCAATAGAAAAACTTTCGATATCAGAGCAGCCATTTACAGAGGTGGCCTTTGTATAAATGGTTTGCGGATTTGTTTCATTGTAGAAGTTTTCTGGATCCGATATTTGATTGGTATCATTTTGAGCATCGGTTAAACTTCTGTAAAACTTATAGGTATGTGTCGTATCGGTAGTAATTTTATCCGCAATGGTATATAGGTTAAATAAGTTTACGCCATCATTATCATCGTCACATTGAATAAGTTCTTGGTTAGGGATCAGTTTGGGTAAAGGGTAAACAGTAACTTTTTTATAAAGCGGAATGTCTTGACTGTTGATGTTAATAGTAGCAGTGACAATATAGTCTCCTGGAGCAGTATATGCGTGTTCAGGGTTCATTAGGTTGCTTGTGTTTCCATCACCAAAATCCCATGTTACACTAGCAATAGGAGCATACGAATCAAGAGTAAAGTTAAACATGTCAAAGACACATTGATTTTCGGTAATAATTCTATTTCTAAAATAGGATTGAATAAAATTGGGCAAACCAAAATAGGACAATCCATTTTCTAAGTTTATTACATCCTGTGTATAGTTACATTCAACTCCTACTTTATTAGGGTTTTGAATAATTCCTAAAGTTTTAGTAGGGCTTCCGTCTGAGTTTATTTGAGCAATATAAATTTTACCATCTGATGCTAATTGAGCCGCAGCAGCTGTTCTGTCAGGTGTAGTAGAAAAAATAGGTTCCCCAATATAAAAAATATCAGTTTTATCTAAATCAAATTGCATGATTTTATAACTATTCTCATTATTCTTATTGAAATAAAAAGAAGGGTAGTACAATAACTTAGAGTTAGGAGAAAAGGAAAGTCCATAAGAGCTATATCCATCAGTAAAGTTAAGTTGTAAGTTTAAAAACTTAAATTTTGAAAGAACCCCTGATTCATTATCAAAATTGTATATGTATATATTAGAACCAATTGATAAAGCTACTTTGCTTCCATCGGGAGAGGCTTTCATTTCACCTTTTAAAGAAAAACTAGTTATTTCGTTTAATTTGTTTCTTATGGGAAAACTAATTCCTTTTTCAGTTATTTTGAAAGCAAAAAAAACATCATCTTTGGCTCCATAAGTATTACTTCCATATGTTATTACCCATATATCTTTTCCATTTTTATGATGTACAGCCGTTATTCTTTGCGCTGTAGAGTTTTCAATTCTTACATTTTTTCTAATCACTTTACCCAAAGGATAATTACTGGATATTTCAACTTCAGAATAATAAATACCAGAGAACAGAGAAGGGCTATCAATCTTGGTTTTTCGGGTTGTAAAGATGTAATAAATATTATCGTTATTGGGTTTGGGAATAATTATAGATGGCTGGACTGTTTCTATTTCTCCAGCTAATCCCTCTCCGTTTTCCATTATTTCGTGATTTTTATTCCAAACAGTTTGTCCGTTAGTATAAAAGAGCAGCGCTCCTTTACTATCAGAAATGGAAGAAGAACCGGTTTTAGTTGACATTTGACTACTATTAGCGATTTGAATATCACCGCTATTAAAAACCATTCCTGCTTTACCTCCAAAAAACCAATTGTCTGTTTCTCTTTGAGCAAAACATAAAAGAGAAAAGAAAAGTAAATACAATAGCAGTGTTTTTTTCATACGTAGTCAATTTTTTGGATGAGATACAGAAGGCTATTTTATGTGATGAATTTTAATTTCTTCTGAGGGTAAAATGTCCTTTTTTATCAATTATATTATCGTTAAGATCTTTTAGTTTGGCATGGAACCAGTAGTCGTTAGAAGGAAGTTTAATATTGTTATAAGTTCCATCCCAACCAAATTCTGAATTTTTATCATTGATAACGTATAGAATTTTACCAAAGCGATTAAAAATTTTGATGTTTATTTCTTTAAAGAAATTAGAGCTGACTCCATAAACTTTCCAATAATCGTTAAATCCATCGGCATTGGGAGTTAAAAACTTAGGGTAGCCAATTATGCTAGCAGAGGCTTTAGTTGGGCTTTCGCATTTGTTAAGATCTCTTATGTAAATAGTGGCAATTCCCGGTTGTACATTGTTAAAAGAATGAGAAGTTCCATTTCCAACATAAGTAGTATCATCTAAAGAAAATTCATAACTACTATCTCCCTCAATACGAATGTAAACACTGTTGTCTGTTTCGCTTAAAACAGTAACTTCAACGGTTAAGACTTCAGGAGGAGGAGGGTAGTTAACGGTAAAGCTTTTAGTGTTAGAACATTCTATGCCGTTTACTGTTTTGTATGCGGTTAAAGAAAATGTTCCTTCTCTAGTTAATGGAAAACTACTATTGGTGCTAATGGTATTGTTATTTTCATCTTTCCATTCAAACCGATCGTTTGAAGCATCTGCATTTAAGACAACAGGAGTATGCTCAGAAGGACTAATGCAAATAGTATAACTGTCTTGTAAATTAATAACAGGATGATTAACGATTAAATCAATAGGAGATATTCCAAAACATCCGTTTTCGTTTTCAATTTTTACCCAAATGGTAGCAGTTCCAGAAATGTATTCAAGAGGAAGAGGGTTGATTGATTTTTGAGCGTTCTCTGCCGAGTCAAAAAAGGATACTTTTTCAAGTTTACTTAAGCCCAAATCACTTATTATTTGACTTTTTTTAACTCTCAAGTCAAAAAGACCTTTGTTTTCATTGTTACTATTTTGGGGATCTCTACAAACAGTAACGGGGCTAATGATAAGAGCAGGTCTAAATAAGGCTTCAATAGAAAAACTTTCGATATCAGAGCAGCCATTTACAGAGGTGGCCTTTGTATAAATGGTTTGCGGATTTGTTTCATTGTAGAAGTTTTCTGGATCCGATATTTGATTGGTATCATTTTGAGCATCGGTTAAACTTCTGTAAAACTTATAGGTATGTGTCGTATCGGTAGTAATTTTATCCGCAATGGTATATAGGTTAAATAAGTTTACGCCATCATTATCATCGTCACATTGAATAAGTTCTTGGTTAGGGATCAGTTTGGGTAAAGGGTAAACAGTAACTTTTTTATAAAGCGGAATGTCTTGACTGTTGATGTTAATAGTAGCAGTGACAATATAGTCTCCTGGAGCAGTATATGCGTGTTCAGGGTTCATTAGGTTGCTTGTGTTTCCATCACCAAAATCCCATGTTACACTAGCAATAGGAGCATACGAATCAAGAGCAAAGTTAAACATGTCAAAGACACATTGATTTTCAGTAATAATTCTATTTCTAAAATAGGATTGAACAAAGTTAGGAAGCCCTTTTAGGGAAAAATTTGGACTAACACTTGTATTTTTATTGAAAGTAGGAAGATCAGTAGCTACATTTTCGATGCTACCAATTTGTTCATGATTAAAGTTATCATCATGGCAAGCGGCATATATGATTTCGTTTTTAGATAATTGTAGTGAGCCTATTTTATAAGCATTAGTAGAAAAAATCAGTTTTTTAGATTCAAAAAGATCTCCTCCTTCTAATCGATATTCATAGATGTAGTTATTATCTCCATTTTCAGATGAAAAAAAGATTTTTTTAGAGTCAATAGAAAACTCAACCCCCTTAGGAAACCTTGCAGCTAAAGGAGCTGGGTCTGTAATAATTCTTTTGTTGAAGGTAATTTCACCTGTTTCACTATTAAAATTATAAATGTAAAGGTATCTATCAATATAATCAGCAACGGCAATGTATTTACCATTTGGAGATACTTTCATATCGCCATAAGTAGAAACTGTTTCTGAACCTTGTACAGTAATAGGAGATCGTATAAGGCCTGTTTCATTTATTTTAAATATAGAAAAAGTGTCATATTTACTACTGGCGGAAGATTGTTTACCGAAGGTAATTAACCAAAAATCTTTACCGTTTTTATGATGAACAGCAGTTATTCTTTGTGTAACAGTTTCCTTAATTCTCGAATACCGTATGGTCACTTCACCTAAAGGGTCGTTTTTAAAACTAACTTCCGAAAAAAACAAACCAACAGGAAGAAATGGATCGGTTGATTTATTTTCTCTTGTTGTAAATATGTAAAAAGTGTCTTCAGTAAGAGGTTTCTTTATAATGATAGAGTTTTGTAAATTTTCTAGCTCTCCAGCTATCAAACTACCATTCTTCATAATTTCATGGTTGCTGTTCCATACAGCACTACCGTTGGTGTAAAACAATAAATTTCCATTACTATCTGAGATACTAGAGCAACCTGCAGGCGCAATCATTTGCCCGTTGGTAAGAGTATTGACTACATCAATACCAAAATTAAGCCCCGCTTTATTTCCAAAAAACCAATGATCGGTTTCTCTTTGTGAAAAGCAAAAAAGAGAGAAAAAAAAGAAAAAACAAGGTAGTAATTTATTCATAGCGTATTAACTGTTTGCTAACATGCAATTTAGGAAAAAACTATGGGATTTATATGTTAAAGTTTTTTATTAAGAAACTATTTTCTCAGTAAAGAAAAATGTCCTGTCTTTTTCCGAGTTTTACCATACCTGTCAATTAACTCAGCACGGTACCAATAATCGTTTGAAGGAAGAGTGGAGCCGTTGTATACACCATCCCAACCTTGACTATTTTTATCGGTAATTTCATTGATTAATTTTCCAAAACGATTAAATATCTGAACGTTAACAACCTCATAATAATCATTGTTAACACCTAAAACGTTCCATGTATCAAAATGACCATCTCCATTTGGTGTAAAATGACGTTGGAAATAAATAGTTGAAATTTGGTTGGATGTTGTAATGCCACACCCATTACGATCTCTAATTGAAATAGCATTTAAGCCTGGAGGTATGTTGGTAAATGTATATGAAAGGTTTTCATTGCCTTTCACAAAATCACTGAGATTTGTACTGTTTAAAGCGTATTCGTAGTCGCCAATTCCATCTATTGTGATTTCAATTTTATTATTGTCAGGATTGTCTTGATCATCTACTGATTTGATACTTACAATTAATGCTTGATTGGATTCTTTTACAAAAAAGGTATTGTAACCCATGTAAGAAGTAGGTATTTCAGGATGGTTTCTATAGGCTTCAACTTTATATTCTCCTGAAGCATTGGCATTATAAATAGCCGATGTTTCTCCAGAGATTAACTTCCCATCTAAATACCATTTGTAAGTATCTGTTACAACTCCTGTATCCGCATCCAAGGGAGTAGTATGTGGTTGAGGACTTAGTCTTGGATTATCAACACAAAGAATAATTTCATTAGGATTTCCTTGGGGGATAGGGATTTTTTCTACAAAAATTTTAAAATTTCCCACTGATTCACAAGATGTGGCTCCTTTGTTTGAAATTCGTATGTATACATCAGAACCGTTAGAGAACAAATCATCTTCATACGGAGTTACAATTTGATTGGTTTGTAATGCAGCATCAGCTGCTGTTCTGTAATATTGAAAGTCATGAGTCATTTCAGATAATGAACCTCCAGAGTTGTTAATTATTTGTTGTGTCTTTAAAGAAAAATCAAAAAAACCATCGTTGGTACCTATACTAAATGTAGCATCAGGATTAGCAGCATTTTGATCTAACTCGTGAATATATTCATCGCTATATGAAGTCAACCCCGTTGGATTTACTTGTAAATTAATAATATCAGTTTGATAGCATTGGGTATTATTATTCGTGACTTTTACAAGGATAGAGTGATTTGTGGCTACAGAATTAATGTAGTTATTTTTGTCAATTGGTGATGAAAAACTAGTGTCAGATGTTTCAAAAAAATCAATTGTAACATCAGCAAGATCATTCACCAGAGTGCTTGCTAGTATGTCTAAATTAAAAGTAGCAAAACCATCTATAGGATTGCTGTCAAAATCACATTGTATATAAGGCTGAATCTTATGTATTGTAGGTTTAGGTTCGAAGGTAATTTGAACTTTGCCAGTGTATGTTTTTTTACAGTATGAATTAGATTCTATTTGTATTTCATATAAACCGCTTCCAAAACTGGTATTATTAATAGTTAAAATCCTAGTATTGGCTATTTCTTTCCCATCTTTAAACCAAGTATATATATCACTAGGGTTGTTTGTTTCAGGAGCTACATCGTAATTATCCCCTATACAAAATATTTGATTGGTGTTATTTAAAACTTCATTCGTGTTTAGGTCTATTAATTTTACAGGAGCAAAGAATGATTGAATAAAAGGCGGTAATCCTTGAGAAGACCTTGCTCCATTTAAACTAACAGCATTTGATGTAAATATTATGTCTGTAGGGTTGTCTTCAGGGTTTTCTATGGCTCCTAAATAACTTCTGTCAGGAATAGATGCATAAATTTTTCCGTTAGGAGCGAGTTGTAATGCGCCTCTATAACCTTGTTCTTGATGAACTTGTGTTTTAGTTTGTGCAATATTTGAGTCTAACAAGTCGTATTGAAAAACTCTAAAAGAATCACTGTTTTCATGGTATAAAGAGGCGTAGAGTTTTGTTGATTGTTGAGAAAACTCAACACCGTAAGGTGAGCCATCAAGTGGTCCGTCTGTAAGAAGGAGCCCGTTAGAAGTAACACTACCAGTAGCGTTGTCAAAATCGTATAACACTAATCTTCCGCTCCCATCATTTGTAAAGTCCGCTAAAGCGACCTTGGTTCCATCAGGTGATACCTTTAAATAACCTCTCTTATCTCTTAAGAAGTATGATGAAGGTGAAGTTACAGGTGTAGTTGAGTCTACCCCATCTTTATTAATTTTATAAGCATAAAAAGTGTTTTGTACGATAGACAAAATCCATATTTCTTTACAGTCTTTTCCTTGAACAGCCGTAACCTTTTCAGACCATTGTCGCTCTCGTCCATCGGAAAGGTTAACGGGACCAGAAATAATTTCTCCTCCATCGCCTCTAGAAATATCGATGGTATAAAAACGAAAGCCGGGATTATTAGGGTAGGGAAGACTTCCAATAAAATCTGTTCCTACAGTGAAAATATAATATATGTTTTTGTCTTCTGGATTCGGGACAATTAGGCCAGATTGAGAGCTTGACGGGTTACCTTCAAGGTTATTGGCAACTCCTCCCGCTGAGTAACGCATCAACTCGTGGTTTTTTGTCCAAACATTAATTCCGTCGGAATAAAATAAAAGATTACCATTCTCATCAGAAATAGAAGAACAACCTTCATCTGTTCTCAATAACCCGTCATTTAATGCAACCGGATTTCCTGAGTTAAAATCAAGACCTGCATTGCTTCCAAAATACCAAACATTAGCTTCTTTTTGGCTGTATAAAGAGACAGAAGCTATGATAAAAAGTGTCAGAAATAGTTGTTTTCTCATTTAAATGGAATTATTATACAAATAAAACAACTAAACTACACAAAACCCTCTATAAATCTCGTTTTTTTAACAAAGCATATGATAAATAAATAAAAATAGCTGTCCAAATGAGTACAATTACAATATTAAACAAACTTACAGAGTAATCTTTAGTAAAGTTTTCTCCTATTTGATTAGCAACCGACTTTACAGCACCTAATCTTGTAAATGGCTCTTTAATTAAATTAGCCATAGACTCTAGCGGAAAAAACTGCATGATTGAGTTTACAGCTTCATCAATCCCTGTTTTTACATTTCTAAAAGTCCAATATAAATAGCCTTTAATTAAGCTTTCTATAATTAACCAGACAATCATTGCGGCAACAGCAAAGGCAGATCGCTTAATTAAGACGCCTAAAAATAGACCAAAAGAGAAGAACCCTAAAAGTTTAATAAAAAAGGCAAATAAATAATCTAAATCTGAAAAAATAATAGAGATTTCGTTGAAATCAGAATAAATGGCACCAAGAATTAAGGAAACAATAAAAACAAAAATGGTAGAAATAAGTGCAAAGGCTATAACAGTATAGAATTTTGAAAGAATGAATTCTTTTTTGCTCAAACCATCAATTAAATTTTGTTTTAAAGTCTTGTAACTGTATTCGTTTGCCATCATAGAAACTATTACAAGTAGTAAAAAGAATTTAAAAATAGCTGCCATAAAGGTGTTAAAGTGCCAGATGTATGGGAAATTAAAAATTCCTTGTTCAGCTAAATGAAATTTGATAGGTCCAATATCAAATTTTATTGCGGCAATTAAAGCTATAGAAGTTAATAATGCGAAGTAGATAATTGAAAGAACTTTACTAGCTCTGTTGTATTTTAATTTATGAATTTCGATAGTTAAAAGTCGTAACATGGTCTAAGTTTATTGGTTGTTGGTAAGGTCTAAGAATTGTTGTTCTAAGCTAGGTTTGCGTTTCACTAAGTGAGAAAGAGAAATTCCTTTATTAAATAAAAAGGTATTAATTTCTGAAGCCGAAAGCTCTGAAGCCAAACTTGCTATTAGCATTCCGTTTTCTTCTTTAATACTTGCTATTGCTGAGTGGTTTTCTAAAAGCTGCGTAAGTGTTTCTTGGTTAGCTGCTTGTAGCTCAAAAAATCCATTAGAAGCAGTCATTTCATCAACTCTACCACTGTATAATTTCACACCATTTCTTATAACTACTACATGTGAACATACTTTTTCTACTTCGTCGAGCAGGTGAGAGGCAAGTAAAATGGTAGTGCCGTTTTTAGCAATTTCTTTAATTATTTGACGAATTTCATGTATTCCTTGAGGGTCTAACCCGTTTGTTGGTTCATCTAAAATTAAAATTTCAGGATCATTTAACAGGGCAGAAGCAATGGCCAAGCGTTGTTTCATTCCTAAGGAATAAGTTTTGAATTTACTATTTCTACGCTCGTAGAGGTTGACAATCTTAAGTTTTTCTTCAATTTTATCGTATGAAACCCCTTTGATTTTACAAATTAGTTGTAAGTTTTGAACAGCGCTCATGTAGGGATAAAAATTAGGGCGTTCTATAATAGCTCCCACTTTTTTTAAAGCTTCGTGAGTAGATAAGTTTCCATTAAACCAGCTAAAACTCCCAGAGGTTTTGTTTACTACATTTAAAATAATCCCTAAAGTAGTAGATTTACCACTTCCGTTAGGACCTAAAATTCCGTATACTGTGCCTTTTTGAATATCGAAAGAAAGATTGTTTACGGCATGAACTTTTCCGTATTTTTTATCGAGGTTTCGAATAGATAAAATTGTTTCCAAGCTATTTTGGTTTTTGTTGATTATATGTATTTGACGATTGATATAAATTATTGTTACAATGTATAAAAAAGAAAAGACTTCTTGAATTCAAGAAGTCTTTTACTGTTGTTAAGATGTATGTGTTTTTTATTTGTTGTCTATTAATCTAAACCCTTCACCATGAATGTTTAAGATTTCAACATTTTCATCACTTTTTAAATATTTACGAAGCTTAGCAATATAAACATCCATACTACGAGAAGTGAAATAATTATCATCTCTCCATATTTTAGTTAAAGCCAATTCACGAGGCATTAAGTCGTTTTTATGAATCGCTAACATTCGTAAAAGCTTACTCTCTTTAGGTGAAAGTTTTTGAGCTTCACCACCTTTGTAAGTTAAATGACGTAGTTTTGAGTTGAAGTCAAACGCCCCAATTTTAAATTCAAACTCATCACTATCGTTTGTCTTTTCAGTTTCTTTACGTTGTAAAATAGCTTTGATTTTATGTAATAAAACTTCAGAGTCAAAAGGTTTGTTTAAATAATCATCAGCCCCTACTTGGTAACCTTTTAAAACATCTTCTTTAAGTGTTTTAGCTGTTAAGAAGATAATAGGAATTTCTTTGTTGGTAGCACGAATGTCTTCAGCTAAAGAAAAACCATCTTTACGAGGCATCATTACATCTAAAATACATAAATCGTATTCTGCATTTTTAAACATAATTAAACCATCTATTCCGTCTTTAGCATGCGTAACGTTGTAATCATTTAACGCTAAATAATCTTTCAGAACTGTTCCAAAATTAGGATCATCTTCTACTAATAATATTTTTTTACTCCCCATTTCTTCATAATTTATATTAATGGTAATTTAACTGTAAATGTGCTTCCTTTACCTTTTTCACTTTCAACGTAAACGGTACCTTGGTGACTGTCTATAATTTCTTTTACATAAGCTAAGCCTAATCCATGTCCCTTTACATTGTGTATATTCCCTTTGTGTTCTCTATAAAATTTATCGAACACATATTTTTGAGCGTTTCTACTCATTCCTATGCCTTCATCTTTTATCTTAAAGATAAAGTATTTATTTGTGTTTTCAGTAAATACATCAATTTTTGGTGCATTTTCTGAGTATTTTAATGCGTTTTCTAACATGTTGACAACAACGTTTGTTAGGTGAAACTGATTTCCAAGAACCTCGGTTGAAATAGCTTCGAAATGAGTTGTAACTCTTCCTTTTTTATCGTCGGTTAAGAGTTGAATGTGTTCAATGGCTTCTTCAATTATGTCGTGCATATCTACTGCATCCTTACTAATTTCAATTTGGTTTTTCTCTAACCTTGAAATTCGCAACACATTTTCTACCTGTCCGTGCATGCGCTTATTCTCGTCACGAATCATTTGAACGTATCGTTTCACTTTTTCTTCATCCGATATGATTTTTGGGTTTTTAATAGCATCTAAAGCCAGGTTAATAGTAGCAATAGGTGTTTTAAACTCATGTGTCATATTGTTAATGAAGTCCGTTTTTATTTCAGAGATCTTTTTTTGACGTATAAGCTGATATAACGATGTTGAAAAAGCAGCAATGATAATTCCTATAAAAAATAAAGAAAGTATCAATATTTTCATCATACCTGAAAGCAGGTTCTTTTTCTCGTTAGGAAATTTAACATATAGCTTGTACTTACTATTGCCGTTTTCATCTTCCAATAACGGGTAATTAATATCTTCTGGCTGTATGTTAAAGTACCCCGATTTTAATTGCGTTGCCAAACCATCCTCGTAAACAACATATTTAAAATCTTGCGTAATATTCATTTTAGCAAACTCTTCTTTAAGAGTATTGCTTAACTCTTTATTGCTTATTCTTTGGTTGATAGGGAACACTGCTTTACTTCGTCTAAAAGCATGTTCCATCACTTCATCATTCCAATTGTTATATGTTCTGAAAGAAGAATAGCGACTTTCATCTAAAAAAGGCTTGAAATCTTTACTTTCAGATTTTATTATTTGAGAAAAGTAAATATCTTCTTTTCCCGAGTATCGTTTGATAACAATAGAATCATTATCCACAAACTCACTAGGCATTTTAATACTCTCTTCTAAAATCGTACTTCCAAAAGAAAACTTTTTTTTGCTTACTGTATCAACTTGTTGAAAAAGAAAAGTTGTTATTTCAGCTTCCGTTCTAAGCTTGTCATTTTCAAAATAGTCCTTATAGTTTTGCTTGAACTCTAAATACTCTCTTTCTTTGATATTTTCAGAAGTACGAGCTAAAGCAATTTTTACATTGTTTTTAAATTGTTCCTTTTTATTTTTGATAGCATCGTTAATCCAATACACTTGAATAGAGATGATACCTATTAAGGAAATACTCATTAAAACAACAATGAGAATAAAAATTTTCTTACCCATTATTCAAAAATAAATTAATAAAATTTAGGGGTGTAATCTTTTAACTTAGATTAACAAAGTTACTATAAAATTAAGATAATTTTAACAGAAAAGATTAACAAAGCGTAAATTAACACAGTTTTTTTGTTAAAGAATTATGGATTTTTAAGACTTGTTCTCTTGTTTTTGTAAGTGTAAGATTTTCAATTAAATAATTTGATTGAAGTGTTTTTTTAGCCTCGTTCCACTGGTTTTTCATTCTGTTTTTTACGTCCTTGATGGTTGCGTTATCTCTTTTTATAACTCGGTTAATTTTTACATCTTTTGGAGCGGTAACAGTGATAATTTTGTCGCAAAAAGAATTGCTGCCGTTTTCAAAAAGAATAGCATTTTCATATAAGATGTAATCTTTAGAGCTGTTCTCTTTTATAAAATCTTGTAAGTGTTCCTTAACAATTGGGTGTACAATGGCGTTAAGAGTGGCTAATCTCTCTTTGTTATTAAAAACAATTGAAGCTAAGTAAGGTCTGTTCAGCTCATTGTTTAGGTAAACTTGCTCGCCAAATTCGGCAATTAATTGCGTTTTAATTTGAGTTGAGGTGTTCATTAGCTTTTTTGCCTCATCATCAGCAATATAAATGGCTATATTTTTAAATTCTGAAAACATGTTAACGACCGTAGATTTTCCACTACCAATACCACCTGTTAAACCTATTACCATTTTATTCGTATATTAAAAAGTCAATTTTATTGGGAACTATTCTCACTAAAGTAACTATTTCGGGAAGGTCATTTATTTGAGGTGTTAGGTAATTAACTTCTTTGTTTTTTGCTTGTAAGTAATCACATTCTACTTTAAATAAATCTGGGGTTACTTCGTTAAAGTTTTGCAAACCTACTTTGTAAATAACTTTCACTTTTTTAGGAAAAACATTAATGCCGTTAGGGGCATTTTTAACAAACACAGGGACTTCTATTTCTCCTTCTGTAAACTTGTCTACATCAATACTAATTTTAGCTGTAGAGTGACTTGATTTAAGTTGTGTGTTCTCTGGGAAAATAATTGAAGAGTGTATGTCAATGCTTTTTGATAAGTTTTCTAAAGTAATGTGCTCTACATTTAAAAAGTCGGTTTCAGCAACATAGGTTTCATCTCCAGAAATTAAAACACTGTCTGGAGTAATGGTTACAGGCTTTGAAAGATCATAACCTAACTGAAAAGAGATGTTTAAATTGGGTTTTAAAGGGACTTTTTTTGAACTGAGTATACCTATTTTTAAAGGAATACTGTCCTCTTCTATTTTTAGTAATTCAATACTAGATTTTAGTTGTTCTTGAACTTCAGGAATAAGGTTTTTAGATAAAAAGTAATAATTGGTTCCAGATTTTCTCAAAGCATTGTCGATGTTCAGTTCGATAGGTTTATGAGTGATGCTGGCAACTAATAAGTTATACCCACTGCTTTTTAATTGTAAAGAAAGGTTTTTTACTGGTGTTGCTATTAATGTTTTTTGCTGTGGTAGTTGTGTATACTCAACGTCATATACAATGGTTGTATTATATTCTTTTGATAGGTTAATGAGTAACCAAAAAAATACAGAAGCAGTTAAAAAACCAAAAAAAGTTTTAGGTATGTTAAATGTTGTTTTCAAGAAATAGTTTATTGATGCAATCTACATAAAAAACAAAAAAAGTGAGCTCATGAGCTCACTTTTTTATAAAAAATGTTCTTGTTATTTTTTAATTTCCGTTGTATATTTTTTACTCATTTCCATAGAAATGGCAGAGCGCTCAAACTTTATCTTACCAGCCCCTGTTTCAATGGTTACTGTGTTGTCGGTATCGTTTATTTCAACAATTTTACCATGAATTCCGCTAGTGGTAACTATTTTAGCTCCTTTTTTAATTTCTGTTTGAAATTGTTTTTCCTTTTTTTGACGTTTCATCTGTGGACGAATAATTAAAAAGTAAAAAACGGCAATCATGGCCACAAAAGGAAGCATGTTCATTAAGCTTTCTTGTGAGCTCGCTTGTAAAAAAATGGTTGTAAACATTATGAGTTCTTCTTTTTAGGGGTTACCATTCCAGAAATCTTTATAACCTCTCTACCTTTTTCAGTATTGGTTGTTAAAGTGATGGATTTTGATTGCTTGTTAACTCTTCCATTGGTGTTAAAGCTAACTTTAATATCTCCTGTTTTACCTGGAGCAATAGCTTCTTTTGGCCATTCAGGAACAGTACATCCACATGATGCTTGTGCATTTGTAATGATTAAATCACTCTTACCAGTATTGGTTACTACGAAGGTAGTTTTAACAATTTCTCCTTCGTTAACAGTACCAAAGTCAAATTCTTCTTTGTCAAAAGAAATAACAGGAGTTCCTAAACCAATAGAGCTATCCCTTTTTTCTGCGTTTTCAACATTTTCTTTTTTAACTTTTGATGAAGCATTTCCTTGTCCGCAAGAAACTAACATTCCTGCAGAAACAACCAATGCTACTATTACTGCTATTTTCTTCATTTTAAAATATTTTTAGTTTGTTGTAAAAATACTAATTTATTATAATAAACCCCTACCAATTTTAACCATCTTATTTGAACTCAGATAGTCTTTGGCTAATTTATCTAAAACCCCATTAATAAAATAACCACTTTTATTGGTAGAATAATCTTTTGCTAATTCGATATATTCGTTAATGGTAACCCTACTTGGTATAGATGGGAAGTGTAAAAACTCTGTAATCGCCATTTTAATAATAATCATATCTATATCAGCAATTCTATCCGCTTCCCAGTTAGGAGTTTTTTCTTTGATATCTTCTTCGTATTTGTGTTGATGTAGCATTGTTTTAGTAAACAAGTCAGAAACAAAAACTTTATCATCATTATCTTTATACAAACTGCCTAAAATAAAAGGCTTACTTGCTTTTTGCTTGTTTAAAGATTTTAAAATCCAAGTATTAACAAATGGAATATCATCAACCCAAGAAATCATTTTATCTTCAAAATAGTCAGCTAATTTTTCATTAGGAGCTACTATTTCTCTAAAAAAGTCAATAACAAATGCTTTGTCTACACTATAAGAATCTTCTACGGTATCCATATACTTTTTGTAGAGGTCACTTTTTTGTAATTCATCTAACAAGATTTTTACATACTCGTCATCAAGATCCCAGTAGTTAAGCTTGTTAAGCTCTACATAACCTTCCAAACTTACACTTTCATGGAGTGAGTTTAGAAGCTTGTTTTCTATGAATTTTGTATTTGGATTGAGTTCTTCTTTTGTGGCTAGTATTTTCTTTTTAGAAAGCGCTATTCTCTTACGAGCTAACTTCTGTACTTCAACTAATAATTGAAGGTTTAAAACGTACAAATCGTACATTTTTTGAATGCTGTGTTTTAAGAATTTTTCTTCCTTAACTAAATCATCGCTATGCGATTGTTGCATCGCATAAACCGATTGCATTACTTTAACACGAATATGTCTTCTGTTAATCATTCTAAAGAACTTTAAAAAAAAGAGCGATAGAAACTATTTCTAACGCTCTGCAAAAGTAAAACTTTTTTATTTTTTAGCTAGCTATTTTGCTCTTTTTTGCGAGCATCAATTCTTGCTTGCGCAATATTGAAAGCAGCTTGATGTGTTGTAATATTTTCTTTTTCTGATAAATTAAAAATTTCTAATGTAGTATTGTAAATGTTTTCAGTTCTTTTTAAGCTTTCAGCTTTGTCATAACCTACAACTTCAGCATATACATTAATAATTCCACCAGCGTTAATTAAGAAGTCAGGAGCATAAGCAATTCCTCTTTCTTTTAACATAGTACCGTGTTTTAGCTCATTAGCCAATTGGTTGTTAGCAGCACCTGCAATTACCTTCGCTTTTAATTGAGCAATACTTTCATCATTAATAGTGGCACCTAAAGCACATGGAGCGTAAATATCAACATCTAATCCAAAAATGTCATTTCCTAACACTACGTTTGCACCATATTTTTTACTTAACTCTTCTAAACGGGCTTCGTTAATATCATTTAAAACAACTTGTGCTCCTTCGTCGGTAATGTGCTTCACTAAAGTTTCACCAACATGCCCCACTCCTTGAACTAAAACTTTTTTTCCAGCTAATTTGTCAGTTCCAAACTTGTATTTAGCAGCAGCTTTCATACCCATGTAAACACCATAAGCGGTTACAGGAGAAGGATTTCCAGAACCTCCAATACTTTCAGAAACACCTGTTACATGTGGAGTAACTTCACGGATGATATCCATGTCGCGAGTTTCCATTCCAACATCTTCAGCAGTAATGTATTTTCCGCTTAAAGAATTAACAAACTCACCAAATTTACGCATTAAAGCGTCATTCTTTTGAGTTTTAGCATCACCAATAATAACTGCTTTACCACCCCCAAGGTTTAATCCAGTAACAGCAGATTTATATGTCATACCACGAGACAAACGTAACACATCATTTAAAGCTTCCCATTCACTTTTATATTGCCACATTCTAGTACCTCCTAAAGCAGGTCCTAAAGTTGTATTGTGGATACCGATAATTGCTTTTAAACCTGTATCTTCGTCGTTGCAAAAAACGATTTGCTCGTGATTGTCAAAAGATAGCTGACCAAACACTGGGTCATTCTTAAGATCTTTAGTATCAATGATTTCTGATGTCATTTGTTTTGTTTTTTAATTTGAGATGATTTGGACAATCTCAAAAATTCGAGGGCAAAAGTAAGAAATCGTTAAAACATAAGCAAAAAAAGAGGTCTCAATTAAGGTATCTTTAACAAGACCCCTTTATAAAGTTTAATTTTTATAATAAAATAGAATTGAAAGCATTACAATACTTAAACAAGTACTTTGTTAAATACAAATGGAGGTTGTTATTAGGAATTTTTATAACTGTATTAGCTAAAATATTTACGTTAAAAGTACCCAACTATGTGTTAACTTCTTTAAATGTTGTAGAAGACTATCAGTTGGGGAGAATAACGGAGTTATCGGAGGTGAAAAGTATTCTTTTTACAAATATTTTACTCATAATTGGGGTAACATTATTAGGTGGCTTTTTTACATTTTTAATGCGTCAAACCATAATTGTAATGTCTCGATTAATAGAGTTTGATTTAAAAAATGAAATTTACCAACAATACCAACGACTATCACTTAATTTCTATAAACAAAACAGAACAGGTGATTTAATGAATCGTATTAGTGAAGATGTGTCGAAAGTTCGTATGTATTTTGGACCAGCCATTATGTACTCGTTAAACATGTTGGTTTCTTTCGCTGTTGGGTTTACTCAAATGTATGCAATATCACCAAAACTTACCCTGTATACAATGATACCGTTTCCTGTTTTATCGGTATCGGTTTTTATTTTAAGTAAGCAAATTAACAAACGAAGTACAGTAGTTCAGCAATACCTCTCAAAATTAACAACGTTTAATCAGGAATTTTTCTCTGGTATTAATGTAGTAAAATCGTATGCAATAGAAAGTGCTGTGATTAAGAATTTTGATACGTTGGCAGATGCGAGTAAAGATAAGAATATAAACTTATATAAAGTACAAGCCTTGTTTTTTCCATTAATGATTTTATTAATTGGAATTAGTAATATCATCGTTTTGTATGTAGGCGGTACATTATATATCAATGGTGAAGTTAAAGTTGGAGCTATCGGAGCTTTTGTTATGTATGTAAATATTTTAACATGGCCTGTAGCTGTGGTTGGTTGGGTAACTTCAATGGTGCAACAGGCAGAAGCTTCTCAAGAAAGAATAAATGAATTTTTAGAACAAGTTCCTGAAATTGAAAATGCAAATGAAGAAGAAACTATCGTAGAAGGAGGTATTGAGTTTAAACAGGTTTCATTAACCTATGAAGATACGAATATCACAGCATTAAAAGAGGTAAGCTTTAAGGTAGAAAAAGGAGAAACATTAGCAATATTAGGAAAAACAGGAAGTGGGAAATCGTCTATTATAAACTTGATTTCACGATTGTATGATAGCACATCGGGAACTGTATTAATAGATGGGAAGGATGTTAAAACCTGTAATTTATATGATATAAGAAATCAAATTGGTTTTGTACCGCAAGAACCTTTTTTGTTTTCAGATACTATTGAAAACAATATAAAATTTGGTAAAGAAAATGCCACAGAAGAAGAAATTATTGAAGCTGCTAAAAATGCGGTTATACACGATAATATTATCGATTTTAAGCAAGGGTATAAAACTATTTTAGGAGAACGAGGTGTTACGCTTTCGGGAGGACAAAAGCAACGAACCTCTATAGCGAGGGCCATTATAAAAGATCCTAAAATTTTAATTTTTGACGATTGTTTATCGGCTGTTGATACTGAGACAGAAGAAAGAATTTTATCAAACTTAGAGCGAGTTTCTAGCGATAAAACAACGATAATAATAAGCCATAGAGTATCGTCAGCAAAAAATGCGGATAAAATAATTGTACTCGATAACGGAAAGATCATTCAGCAAGGTGTTCATAATCAATTAGTAAAACAAGAAGGGTATTACAAAGAGCTATATGAGCAGCAGCTTTTAGAAAAAGAAATATAGCATTTCGTATTGTCAAGTCAAATATTTTGTTAGATTTGTTGAGAAAAATTTAAGTAAACAACTATTATTTTAAGTAGCGAATTATGAGCGAGAGAGTAGAACAAGAGGAAATCTTTTCACAGGTTTTAAGAGCAGGAAGAAGAACCTATTTTTTTGATGTTAGATCTACAAAGGCAGATGATTATTATTTAACAGTGACAGAGAGTAAGAAGTTTACTCACGATGATGGTTCTTTTCATTATCAAAAACATAAAATTTACTTATATAAAGAAGATTTTAGTGACTTTAAAGAGATGTTGAATAAAGCAACAGACTTTATTGTTAACGAAAAAGGATCTGAAGTAATTAGTGAGCGTCATCAAAAAGACTACAAAAAAGAAGAAAACGTAGCAACAGAAGCAACTTCAACTGAAAGTTTTACGGACGTTTCTTTCGATGATATTTAAGCAGAGGAAACTGTTTTGCATAACTCTAAACACAAATAGAACAATTTGTGTTTAGAGACTGGATTGTGCAGAAAAAAATCAATTCAAATTCAATTTACACTTAAAACTGCCAATTGTTGCACAGCAATTGGTGGTTTTTATTTTATATAAGCGATTTTATTTTGTTTGGTAGTTTTGATGCGAATTCAACCAGCTGCTTATAAGTTAAAGTTCTACCCACTCTACTATTAAGTTTATCTTCACGCTGGTCAATCCTAAGTAATTTTTGTTTCATAGGATAAGCGAGTTTTGAGTTTATCTAAATATAATAAAAAAAACTGAATTACAGCAGGTTAAGTTGGTTTTGAGTTGAGGGATTTTCTCAGTGAGGTATTTTTTCTATAAAACTTTTTTCATGGTAGTCGTTTTTGCTACTGTTTCCTGCCATTCTTTTGCCGCATTACTGTCTAGCGTAATTCCTCCACCAACATAAATATATACAGTGTTTTTAGAAACTTCCATACAGCGAAGATTTACAAATAAATTACTTTCTTTATCGTTCAGGTTTAGTTCTCCTAAAAAGCCCGTATAAAAGCTTCTATGGTAACTTTCGTTATCTAAAATAAATTGTTTTGCAGCTTCTAAAGGCATTCCGCAAACAGCAGGAGTAGGGTGCAAGCTTTTAATCAAAGAAGCGGTATTGGTTTTGAGCTGACCCTTAAGAAGGGTTCTTAAATGAAGTAGCTTTCCTGCTTTTATAGTTTCAATACCAGAAGAGGTAATCTTTGAAGAAATATTAGACAATCTATCAACGATATAGTCAGTTACAAATTGTTGTTCTTCTAATTCTTTTGGTTGCCAGATAACATTCGTTGTCCCGTTGTATACTTGTGTTCCCGCCAAAGCCATAGTTGTAAAATTCGTGTCTTGGATGCTAACTAAAGTTTCTGGAGTAGCTCCCAACCATAATCCAACTTTAGGATGATACCAAACATATACGAAAGCTGTAGGATAGTTACTCAATAGTTTTTGAAAAGTTTCAATAAAGTTGCAATCGGGTAACTCCATCTTTTCTCTTCTAGAAAGAACTACCTTTTTAAACTGTTTATTTTTAATAGCAGAGATGCCTTTTTCAACTAGTTGTATATGGTTTTTTTCGGAAGCGGTATCAGGAGCATGATTGGTGTTGTTGGTTTGAGCATAACCAACAGTAACTTCTTCTTCAATATAAGTAGATTGATTTTTAGGAATTAAGATGGCTTTTTCTCTGTTGTCAAACGGAGCAAAAATAAACCCGCTCTCATTAAAACTGTCAGCAGTAATTAAGTTACTGTTTTGTTGAAACCATCCTTTTAACAAGGAAGTAGTAGGTTTTTTGTACGTAACGAAAGGAAGTTCGTTGTTAAAAGCTTCTTGTATGTTTGAAAAAATACTCAATCTAGTTGTTGTCTTAAATGTTTTTTAATCGTGTCAAATTTACTCCAAATAAATCCATGGCCAGCATCCGGTACGCGAATTAACTCCAACTGATGTTTAGGAAACTGTTTTTCTAAAAACAAGGAATTACCAAAAGGAACAATCCAATCATCCGTTCCATGAATACTCACGATGCTGTTAGGGGTAGATTTCCAGTGATTTTCAAAAGTTCGTAAATCTTGTTTATGCGATAACTTTTCTTTACTTGCTTCTTGCCATATTGGAGGAACCAACCATCGAGTAACTTTCCATTTATATAAATTTAAAGACCAGGGCATGGGTTCTACTTTGCTATACACAGCAGGAGCCAGCAAAATTACCTTTCTAACTTTTTCTTGTATAGCTAAGGCAATAGGTCCACCATAAGAATAACCTACAAGAATTGTTTTATGGGGGGGGATATCATGTAAAATGTTCTTTAACATGTCACGTTCAAAAGCAATACTTTCTTGAACCGAATTTTTGTCTTGATAATTGTAGCCAATTCTGTCGTATGAAACCATGTTAGCTTTGCTGAGCAATACACTGTCTTTCATATATTTTATAAAATCGGTAGAAGAACCTATCGTTCCATGAACAAAGACCAGTGTTGGTAAAGTAGTATCTTTTATAATTGAAAGTTTTCTGTACTCAAAGCCTTTAAAGTTTTTATAAGCGAGGATAGGAGTAGAGTTACCTGAAAATTTCTCAAGTACTTTTACATCAGATTTAGGAGCAGAAAAATTCCAAAATAAATAATACAAAACAAGGAACAGCACAAAGAGAGCAATTCCAGTAATTTTTAAGATTTTTTTCAGCAACTTCATGCTATTGTTTGTCTAAAACAATATTGGTAATCTTACAAAGCGAAATTAAATTGTCGTTTTCATCAACAATTCTCACTTCCCATAAATGTGTTGTTCTACCTTTATGAATTGCTTTTGCAGTGGCAAAAACATGTCCTTCTTTCTTACTTTTTACATGGTTGATGCTCAGCTCAATTCCTTTGATAATTTTATTAGAGTCTTTTAAAAAGAAGGCAGAAGCACAGCTGCCAACCGATTCAGCCAGAGCGGCTGTCGCACCACCATGTAGTAATCCGTAAGGTTGATGTACTTTAGGAGTTACAGGCATTGTAGCAGTAATAAAATCATCACCTACATCAACAAACGTTATCGCTAAGGTTTCCATCAAGGTATTTTTGTTGTAACTGTTTAAGACTGTAAGAGATGCTTGCTTATTCATGGTAACTAAAAATTATCACTCAAAAATACGTATTTTTGCACTGACAAAAAATGATAGAATGTATAAAGTACGTGTAATTTTAGATACGAAAGAAGATGTAATACGAACTCTGTTGATAAACGAAAAAGCGTCGTTAGAGAACCTACATTTTGCTATCGCAAAAGCGTTTGGTTTTAACGGACAAGAAATGGCATCTTTTTACCGTACCGATGAAGATTGGAATCAAGGAGAAGAAATTCCCCTGTTTAATATGTCTGAAGCAGGAGAAGGAATTTCAATGGCAACATGTATTTTGCATGAAACGTTACTACAACAACACGATAAGCTAATTTATGTGTATGATTTCTTACAAATGTGGACGTTTTATGTTGAGTTGATAGAGCAATCAAAGGAAATTATAACTGAACCAAAAATGGTGTTATCTGTAGGAGAGATCCCAGAACAAGCCCCAGAAAAAGAATTTAAAGCAGAAGATCTTTCAAAAAATTTAGAAGATGAAATTGACGATGAATTTGATAACTTTGAGAGTCTAGACGATTTTGATTTTGATAATTACTAAGCCATGGCGCAATTTATAAAATTGTATAACGACAACCCCAATCCTAAAGAGATTGAAAAAATTGTAAAAGTTTTACAAAATGGTGGGTTGATTATTTATCCAACCGATACGGTATACGGTTTAGGTTGTGATATAACCAATGCCAAAGCTTTGGCAAAAGTAGCTAAGATTAGAGGTGTAAAACCTGAAAAAGCCAATTTCTCGTTTGTTTGCAACGATTTAAGTCATTTGTCTGATTACGTAAAGCAAATTGATACTGCGACGTACAAAATTTTGAAAAGAGCTTTACCGGGGCCGTATACTTTTGTGTTACCGGGTAGTAACTCGCTACCAAAAGCCTATAAAAAACGTAAAACTGTTGGTATTCGTGTGCCAGATAATAACATAGCAAGAGCTATTGTGGTGGCCTTGGGAAATCCAATTGTATCCACTTCTATACACGATGAAGATGAAGTATTAGAGTATACAACTGACCCAGAATTAATTTTTGAGAAATGGCAGAATGTTGTTGATGTTGTGGTTGATGGTGGGTACGGAGATAACCATGCTTCTACGGTAATCGATTTAACTACCGATGAGCCAGAAGTACTTCGTGAAGGAAAAGGAAGCTTAGATATTTTGTAATAATAAGTTGAGTTGAAATCTTCAACTCAACTTATTAATTAACAACACAATTCCTATCTTAGTATAGAATAGAAAAAGGATATATGTTTTTACTGGATAGATTCCCTAACGACAGCGGACCAATATATCAAGAAACCATAGCAGGCAGATTGCCTGTTGAACCTTTCAATACTTTTAGCAATTTAATTTTTATTGCATTACTGATTTACTTCGGAAGAAAAATTTATCAAAAGCCTGAGCAACATCCATTTTTTTTGTTTGCCATCCCTGTGATATTTATCAGTTGGATAGGAGGTACCATGTTTCACGGCACAAGAAGTCATGAGTTTTGGTTGTTGTTAGATTGGGTTCCAATTATGGTTGTATGTTTAGGAGCCATTAGTTATTTCATAGGAAAAATTAAAAAGAAAGGGTGGCAACGAATAGCGATAGTTATTGCTATACTTTTAGGAGCTATTTTTCCACGGTTTTTACCAATACCTCCAGGATATAAAACCTCTTTTGGGTATGTAGTAACCGCATTTGCAGTGATAACTCCGTTAATTTGGTATGCTTACAAAACACATTGGAAAAACGTAAAGTATATCATGTATGGAGGAATGGTATTTGGAATAGCGTTACTATTTAGGACATTGGATAATAAAGTAGTGTTACTGCCTATGGGAACGCATTGGTTATGGCATATTTTTGGCGGAATAGCAGTTTTCTTTTTACTCTATTACATCTATAAAGACGAGCAAGAATTAACGTAACTCGGTAAACTTTTTTCTTCCTTTGGCATAATACTGCCAAACAATAGATTTATGCTCGTAGTAATTTGATTTTTTGGGAGTCTTTTTTCTCTTTTTTATGAACTTAAAAAGCTGTGTGTAAAAACTAAAATGAGCTTTTAAAATAGCAAACAAATGATTTGGTTTTCCTTCCAATAAAAACTTAAGGCTTGCCAATCCGTCTAAGATCAAACGAGAAAAAATGATTGGAAACAATTTCGTAGAAGGTAAGTTTTTAACCAAGTTGAGTAAACTATTCCTAAAATTTAAAAATGTTTTTCTAGGGTTCAAGGTATCCAATGTAGCACCACCAACATGATATACAGTGGATGTTCCTACATATTTTATAGTATGCCCATTATTGTTAGCACGCCAGCACAAATCAATCTCTTCCTGATGTGCAAAAAAATCCTCGTCAAAACCATTGAGTTGATGAAACACTTCAGAGCGAATAAAAAAACAAGCACCAGAGGCCCAAAATATTTTGGTAGTATCGTTAAACTGTCCGTTATCTGTTTCCAAGTCACTAAACAATCGACCGCGGCAATACGGATACCCATACGCATCAATAAAACCACCACCAGCACCTGCATATTCAAACTTAGACTTATCTTTAAAATCTAAAATTTTAGGTTGAATAATAGCAGTGTTGGGTTCCTTTTTAAAAGTATCAATAACGGGAGTTAACCAGTTGCTGGTAACCTCAATATCTGAATTTACCAAACAATATACATCGGCATCAATATGTTGTAAGGCGTCATTGTAACCTTTGGCATACCCACCATTTTCTGAGTTTTGTACAATCTTTACAGTAGGAAAATGCTGCTTAACTAATGCAATAGAATCATCTGTAGAAGCATTGTCTGCTACATATACTTCCGCTTCTTCAGAACTAAAATTTACGACAGAAGGTAAAAACTGCTCAAGCAATTTTTTCCCATTCCAGTTTAATATGACGATTGCTGTTTTCAAGACGGCAAATTTACAGTTTCTAAATGAAATGCTGTTAAAAAAGCAAGAATCATTCTAGGTCTCGTTATTCCGTACGAGGTACGAGGAGGAATCTCATAAGGTGAGCAATTCTTATGTTTAGGATTTTTCCTTCCGTTAGGCTCCAGTTCGAAATCATAATTGCGCTTGGTCATTGCGAGAGGAACGAAGCAATCTCTTAGTTGAAAGAGGTAGACATGTCTTTACTCCTCCTCGCTATGACGTTTTGTATTCCCGTCATTCCGACTGTAGGGGAGAAACAGTAAGGTTCAACAAAGTTAAACTCCAGTAAACTGCGGAACTCCTATTCTGATTTTTCAGGTTCATATATTGCATTTTCCAAGCTAAAACAAAAGGGTTGAGAACCACCACCAGTCATTACAATATCAGCACTAATGACTCTCAATAAACTTATTTCTGTATTTATTTCCGAAATAATAGCTGAATTAAGAATTTCTCCTTCTTCAATGTTAGAAGCAACACCAATGTAAAGTTTAGGATTGAATTTAAAAACAGCTTTTTGACCTGGAGCAAGATTAGTTTTTATAGCTAATAGCTTACTATCTTTATAACAATTAGCATCAATAGCGCTTCGTGTTAGGTTGTTTCGTATTGCTACTTCGCCATCCATTACTGCGGAAATTGAAGAGAGTTGTAAAACATGTCCAGAAGCATTTTCAACCATTTCAAAAGCACTTCCATCATAAGCGGCTAATTTGGGTGTGTAGTTTCCGTAAGAATCAGCAGCAGCAACTTGAAAGTTAGTAGAGTAATTAATAGGGTGGCTTTCCCCGTGACTTGGATTTTTAATTACTTTCCATGCAGTAGGACGTTCATCAAAACTGCTTGCAACGTTCTTTTGAAAAATCACAACATCACTGTTGTTAGCATCATTAGACCTGTTTATAAAGTTTAATTTAATAGAGTTATTCATAAAATCAATTTTTAAAGTTTGGTATAAAGTTGTTTTGTTGTGTGAATTTAAGAATTTGATAGTAAAAAAGATAAACAAATGTTATAAGTGTATAATTTTTTGTGTTTAAATATATGTTGAGAGTCATTAAAGAAATTAGCGTCATTGAGAGTGTAATAGAGGGAGTAAATGAGGAGAATAACTTACCTGTTTAAGGTTTCTCAGTTGTAACCTCTTTCGAAATGAGGTACAGTTTTGTCATTCCGAACGGCAAAGGAGGAGGAGTTTCATGAGGCGAGTACTCTTTACTCTTCAACGACCAACATCTTCCATGTATCGTCCCATTTTTTACGTGCGATTCTGTTGTGATATGTTGTTAAATCGAAATTTGGAGTAGGTTTAACCACAAGATTAAATGCATCTTCTAAACCATACGGAGCAATATGTTCAATTTGATTATTAGAGTTTAACTGAATAGCAATTGCAGTGGCTGTTTCGGGCCAGTAAGAAATAGCTTCGTAACAGTTTTTATAAGGTGAATGACCATTACGAACATGCATTCTTGCTTGATTTTTTACCGACCAATTCACAGAGGGATTGATAGCTTTGAGATGTTCTTCAAGAGCTAATTCACGAGCTTTAGTAATGTCGCTTTTATCAAAATAGATAATATCAACATCGTTTAAAGAAGTTTTTTTATTATTGTGTTTGTAATCCCAAATTTTGTTTCTAACAAAACCAGCCCCAATCCAACAATCGGGAAGGTGTAGGTTACGAACGGTTTCAAGAATGTGTAGCATCCAAGTGTCGTTTTCAATAATGCTTATGAATTCAGTGGTAAAATCTGCTTTCATAAAACTTATAGGTAGTGAGGAATATCTCTTAAAAACACATAAGTTTCGTTCTCTTTATCGAGCATACAAAAAAAGTGTTGCAGTCCGTTAGTTACGATGAGGTAATTGGCATTGAGTTTTAAGTTATAACGCGCAATCTGATCAAAGGTATCTTGGGTAATTTTTATATGTGGTGCTTTACATTCTACAATAATATTCGGATGTCCGTCTGAAGCAAAAACCACAATATCGGTACGTTTTTTAAGGTTGTTGATAACCAATTGTTTTTCAATAGCAATCAATGAAACAGGATAGTTTCTCTCTTGAATTAACCATTGCACAACATGCTGACGCACCCATTCTTCGGGAGTTAATACCATGTATTTTTTTCTCAAATTATCAAAAATAAGCGTCTTATTTTCGTTACTTTTGAGCTTGAATGTATAGCTAGGAAGGTTGAGCTTTTGCATAAACCAAAAGTAAGAAAATTATAAGTTATTTTTTCGTTGTTCAGTATGACGAAACATTATTGTTGAGATTTAGCTTCGCTGAACCATAGGGTTTCTTGTCGCTCATAAAATCACTCCGTCGAAATCACCAAGAGTGTTGTTAAGGAATGAATACTTAGCTACAACATTTTAAATAACAAGACCAAAAGAAGGCAGAAGAAAGACATATGAACGAAATTAAAACGATTATATCCGATATCAAAGGAGGTAACATCAAACCCATTTATTTTTTAATGGGAGAAGAACCGTATTACATCGATAAAATTTCAGATTATATTGAAGGCAATGTGTTGGATGAATCTGAAAAAGGATTCAATCAAGTTGTCATGTACGGCCGTGATGTGTCGATAGAGGAAATTGTATCGTCGGCAAAACGTTTTCCAATGATGGCAGAAAAACAGGTGATTATTGTTAAAGAAGCCCAAGATTTAAGCCGTACGATCGATAAAATAGAGTCGTATGCAGCCAATCCTCAACCGAGTACCGTATTGGTGTTTAATTACAAATACAAAAAGCTTGATAAACGGAAAAAAGCGTACAAAGCTATTGCCAAAAGCGGACTCATTTACGAGAGTAAAAAATTATACGAAAATCAAGTAGCTGATTGGATTCGTCAGGTGTTGGGCGGAAAAAAGTTTAACATCGAACCGAAAGCTGCACAAATGTTGGTAGAGTTTTTAGGAACTGACCTAAGCAAGATTAGCAACGAATTAGATAAACTAACCTCAGTATTGCCTGCGGAAACCATTATTACCGATAAGCATATTGAAGAAAATATTGGGATTTCTAAGGACTTTAACAATTTTGAGCTGCGTAAAGCAGTAGGACAGCGAGAGGTGGTAAAAGCGAACCGAATCATCAATTATTTTGCGCAGAATCCAAAGAACAATCCGTTGGTAATGACCATTTCCTTACTCAATAGCTTTTTTACACAGTTATTACTATACCACGGATTAAAAGACAAATCGAAAGCTTCGGTTGCTAAAAACTTAGGGGTAAACCCGTATTTTGTGGACGATTACGTAAACGCAGCCCGTAATTACCCGATGCGAAAAGTATCTCAAATTATTGCCTTACTACGCGATGCCGATGTAAAAAGCAAAGGGGTAGGAGCTAACCAAACCCATGCTGATATTTTAAAAGAATTACTGTTTAAGATGTTGCATTAACGGTCAAGTATAAGAGTAGTAGCAGATAAAACGCAACTACCTTTTGGTACACAGTATACTTAATTTAACACAAAAAGCGGTTTAAGTGCAAACTTGAACCGCTATTGCTTATGCACAATGTTGTACGTTCGCTCTTTTTTAATTTGGCGAATGAAGTCCGATTTTATTTCCCTCCGAGTCGTGGAAAATAGCAAAAAATCCACTCTCATCAGCGTGAGGTGTTTTAGGAACAATTATTTTTCCACCATTAGCTTCTACTTTATCAAGAATAGTTTGCAGATTATCTCCACCATTCAGGTAAATAGTAACTCCGCTAGCAGAAGGTTCAGAACCTTCTCCTTTCACAATAACTCCTGTTACCATTTGGTCTTGGTAGGGAAATAAGCCCATTTCCATTCCGGGGAAATCTAATTTTTCAATTTCTACACCTAAAATTTCTTTGTAAAAGTTGATGGCTCTTGAAATGTTCGTTGCTGGGATTTCAAATATTGAAATAAAACTGTTCATATTCTTATCGTTTTTGATTGTTATTTCTTTAGGCGGATTTGGTTTGGAAGCAGAAGTGTTTTCGTTTTTACAGGATAGTATGCCAAAGGTTAAGGCAATAATTATGATGAATAAAGGATGTTTCATTTTCCGTTTTTTATTTACGGAACAAAATTAGCAGTAGAAAGTCGCTTGAAATTGTAAAAATGCGACACCTGAAATTATTTGTAAAAAAGGGCAGAAAGAGCTAAATTTTCGTGATTGATAAACTCTTTGGGGTTTATTCCTGTAAATTCCCTAAAGTCCTTTATAAAATGTGCTTGGTCGAAATATTCGCTTTCATAAGCAATATCGGTCAGGTTTTTCGACTTTTGGTCCAGTAGCATTTTTAAAGCGGTTTGTAATCGAATTACCTTTCCCAATTGTTTAGGACTAACTCCAATTTGCTTTTTGAAGTTTCTTTCGAGCTGTCTTCGCTTTGACAGGTCGTCTTTGAGGATTGAGTTTATTGAAGTACTACCGTTTGCAGATATAAGGGAATCAATCGTGTTTTTTACAATTCTATCAATTGTTTTTTCGTTATTAAGCCTGCCTAAAAGAAAATTTTCGACAATGTTTATTCGTTGTTCCGTATTTTCTGATTTAATTATCTTTTGCTCTAAATCATCTACATTTTCTGCCTCAAATAGTAGGTTTATAGGGGTTTCCTTATTTGCCAAATTGCTGATTGGTTCGGAAACAAAGTTTGCAAAACCGTAAGGATAAAATCGGACAGCGAATGTTTTAACAAACCCTGTCGGCTCAATATAAAAAGGGTCAATTGTTTGACCGAGAACCATCGCACGAGGTTGAAATATAAATTTATTTTCAAAAGTGTACCGTTTTATATCGTCTCCGAGAATAAAAGCCATTTCAATACAGCCATCAGGTACAATTCGTTGTTTTTGCGGTTCAGATTGTTTAGGTACTTCCAAAGTCCAATAGCAACTAACAAGTGATTTCAAGTCATTATGTGGTTCGTATGTTTGATAATCCATTATCGTTTGGGAATTTTTTCAGAGTGACACAGAATGTATTTGTGTGTGATTTTTTGTGGGAAAAGGACGTGAGTCGTTTTCCGATGTTGTGGAAAGATAATTAATAAGATTGAATTTCCGGCGAGGAAATTCAGCCGTAATTGATATACCTTAGTTGTACGTAGTTATTTTTCTTCTTTTTTGTCAGTCAGAGTAATGGTCAGTTTATTCTTTTGTTGTTTAATTTCAATTTCTTTTCCGATTTCAAACCGAGTTCTTTCAGCCATTTTCCTTCAAGTCGAATTTCAGGAACAGTAATATATCTCCATTCACGAGGTTGGTGTTTTTGATAGATTTTAAGTTTCCTAAATTGGCTCATTTAATCGATGTTCGTTATTACGAACACAAGATATAAATAATTTACCGAAATTCGGTATAGTGAACACGAAAGAGTCAAAATATTTTCAAAAGCTAGGTGCTAAAATCAAACGATTAAGGGAAGAAAAGGGGATTGACCAAAAATCTTTTGCTTTTGAATGTGAGATTGGTCGAACTCAATTGTATATGATTGAAAATGGAAAGACTAATCCAAGGTTATTGACTTTGATGAAGATTGCGGATGGACTGGAAACTTCAATAAGTGAACTTTTAAACCTTTAATAAGTCAATATTTTAACAGCCAAAAAAATAAAAAGACCAGAAGTGGTTATAATTGAGGGAAGGGTCCTTAAATTTTGTCTACCAATCATATCTCCACATTTTTTCACCTCTTTATTTAAATCCAAGTCTCACTCCATACGTTTTGTAGCATGTCTGTAAATTTCCATTTGCAATATTCTAGAAACATTAAATAAATCAAGTTGGCAATCGCTAGAATGGACACCCAAAGATTTAAGGAGGGTTGTTGAGTTGGAACCTTGGTTAATGCTAGAAAAGCTACTATTAGCATAGTATTAAAATTAAATAACTTATCGTGTATTCGATCAAAAGGCGACTGTATTTTTTAGTTGTATCTTCTGCTTCTCTTTCAAACTTCTTAAATATTTTATCGCTATCCTCAATCAATTCATTTGTACTGATACGGACTTTGTTTTTAGTCAGCGAATCTAAAATCTATTTTAAAATTGTATTTGTTTCTTTTGACTCGTTCATTTCTAATTATGTCCAACGGTTAGTATATGAAAAGTAGGCGATTTTGAAGCTCTGAACTTTCGGATAAGCACAAAGTTAGATACAAGCCAAAAGGCTTGATTTTACAACTGTTTCGCCTATTTTTTATATACATTGTTACCTGCTCGCTTTATTCATTTGTTTCAATCTGTCAATTGCGTTTTGGTTTTCAGGATTTAATTCCAAAGACTTTTTGTAATTGGAAATAGCATTTTTAAAATCCTTATTATAATAGTAAGCTTCTGCTAAACTATCATATAAATTCGCTGATTCTGGGTAAAGATGTAAAGCCAATAAAAAGACATTATATCCTTGCTCTTTCTTTGCGGGATTAAAAGACAACCACAATCCTAAAGTGTTTAACATTCCTTCTTGAAGCTCAAGATTTGGATGCTCGGCAATTGTTTTCTTATACAGTGGGATTAAATCTTGATAGTCTTGTTTAAGTGCTAAATCATTGAAATTTTGATAGTTAAAGTCTTTTTCAATAGCTTTTTTCGTTTTTTTAGAAATCAAACTATCGGAAAATTCGTTTGCAACAGGTTTGTTTTCGATGAAATCAATCGCCTTTTTCTCATTTTTTAATGTTGCATTTAAGAACTGCAAAGTATGCTGACAAAGCAAATTATAGGAAGCCATTATTTTATCATCACTTTTGTCTTGCCTTTTATCTCTGTTAGCGAATAAGACACCAAAGGAACTAAAATAAGAATGCGTTAGGTCGTGAAATCTATATCTGTAAATGTTGCTATACTCCAAAGAATCGTATAATTGAAATTTGTAGTTCAAATCTTCAGGTATTTTGTCTGAGGTTAGAATTTCTTTCGGAATCTCTTTTTGAGCAAAATGGATATATGGAATGGAAAACTTATCTAAATTAAAATAAGGTGACTTTTCCAAAACAGCATAATTGTATCTTTCTGTTCCATCCAAACTTACAATGGCACTTATTTCTTCGTGTTTCATAATCGTTATAGCATTCGCCAATCCACCAAAACTGAATCCCATTAATGCCACTTTTTCCGAATCGATATGATCGTAGTTGTGAATTTCTTTTAGAAGGAATTCTACATCTCTAGATTGTGTTTCCATATCTTTTGTAGTTCCGCCTTCTAACCACCGTGTATCTGTTCCTCTTGAAGGACTTGATATTATTACGAAACCGTTACTTGCTAAATATTCAAATAACGCAAAATTTTCAATTGACGAAGCTTGGTAACTTGGTGCATAAACTACAACTGGAAATTTTCCGTCCAAAAAAGTTGTATTTGAAAAAGCATCAACTTTTTCTGAAAGATGAGCTTTATTTTCTGGCGTGTTCCATAAATACGGAAACCAATCCAACAGAAAGTAATTTGGTAAATTTTTCCATTCTTCCTCTTCTTTTAAAATCTCTAAATAGTTTAAAACTGCTAATTGCTCAGAATTACTATCCTTTATTTTGGCAGGATACCAAATACTTATAGGGATTGGTCTTTTGATGAGTTGGTTGCTAAACTCATTATGAATTCTATAAGTTCTGGTACTATCGTTAACTGTATAATGTTTAAAGCCTACTTTATATTTTCCTGCTTTAAGTCCAATTTCTTTCAAGGATGTCTGTCCGTAAGATACTGTTGATAGTAATAACACTGTAATAAATATTATCAATCTCATTTCTTTTGAATTAGTGTCCATATTAAAGTTGTCCTATTTTAAGAATTGTTACAGTGCTTTTTTCAGCTTGCCGCTAACGGTAAGGTATAAGAATAGTAGCGGATATTATGCACTTACTTTTCGACTTGTTACTGTCTTTTGATTTATAAATTTCATTTCGTTTTAACGATTAAACCGCTATTATTTTTATACATTGTTATGTGTAGGCTTTTATTTATTTCCTGTTTTAAATTCAATCAAAAACGGTTTTAATGGAATCCAATCGTTTGTTCTAAAGTTATTTTCTAATTGAATTTGATAATGCTTATTAGGTTCTAATTCTACATTTATTGTCCAAGTTTTATTGTCTTCTGAAAAGACTCTGTTGTTTGGGCTTATTTTGGGTAAATAGTCTTTTCCTAATGGACCAACATCTAGCCCTGTGTTGATGCCATTTAAAGGTTCCGAAAATTCAACTGTGATTTGATTTATTCTAGAACTAACGTTATTACTGTTGTTCTTGAATTGCTTTATTCCAATTACACTTGGTCTTTTATCATCAAACTTTTGATAAAGTTCTTCGATTGATGACGAGAAAAATCCTGTTGATTGAACAAACTCTTCTATTTCGCTTTCATTTTCAAAGTCCAATTCAATTAGTTTTTTAATGGCTTCTTTTTTATTTTCTGATTTTTCATAATAGTTTTCTGCCATTTGATACCCTATATAATATGCCAAATCTCGTACTCCAAATTCATTGGACGAACCACTGTCCCATAACCATTTGAATCTATTATTTGGGTAGAACATTTCTTTTTCAAATTTTTCTCTCACTTTATCTGCGTTTTTCTTCCCATATTCAATAGCAGGTGCAGCAGAAGGAACACCCATTGCTTTTACAGAAACAAATTCTGCAACACCCTCATAAATTGCTAAAGAAAGTAAATTGTGAACCATTGGCTTTTGTTGTGTATGAACATACTCGTGAATGTTCAATAAGATTAGGTTTTCAATGGGATTGCTGTCAAAAAATGTCCGCCTATCTTCTCGCTCTTCTTCAGGAAATTCTGTTGAAATTGAGCTTTTATCGGTCAATGCTAATTCGCTACCAATAAGCACTAAACTATCTAATGTAGTTCCACCTGTTCTAAATGCTCCAATTGTAAAATAGATGTTTGCAGATTTGAGTTCAGGGTAGATTTCTCTGAATTTTTCAATTCCATCTTGTAATTCAGAACTAAATTGGTCTATTTTTAATGTGTTTTCTCGAATCGATTCCCAAAATTTTGGATAGCTATTTATTACTCGTATATAATCTTCTGGCGTATAATTCCTAACTTGTCTTATAGCGTTTAGTCCTTCTGTTCCTCTTTGCAGATAAAGACTGTCAAGATATTTGTATTGTAAAATAGAATCTTGGGTAGAAGTAATTTTGTCATAAGCCTCCCAAAAGTTAACTATGTCAGTTGTTACAATGTTTTTGTAGCTCTTTTTTTCTGTTAGACAACTCACTATAATCATTACAGTTGTCAGTAAACCTAAAAGTTTTTTCATATTTATTTCTGTGTTTTATTCAGCTTGCATATAACAGTCTCGGCTATGAGTAGTTGCATGGTTTAGCGGTTAACTTTGTATGTACACACCAAGCTGAAAACCTCCAAAGGTTTTTGTAAGTAAGCAAGAACAAACAATTACTTATAACCATTGTTATAGGCAGATATTTTATTTAAAATTCAGATATAAGAATAAAATTATTGAAGCAGATTGAAATGACTTCTTATTTACAGGTGATATAATCATTCCAGTTTTTTCAGTTCCTTTTAAAAGTTCTCCCTCATCTGTCCATTTTATATATGTTCCAGAACCATTATCCATTGTTCCATTTTTATCAATCTTTATAAGGTTTTGTCCATCTTTGTCTTGTAGAACATTATGTTCTGTAATTTTTGCGAATAATTTTCCTTCTTTGTCCTTTAATGTTCCATCTCTATTAATTTTTCCAATATCTTCACCATTGATTTTAATTATCCCGGTTTCACTTACAGCAATTCCAGTTTTTCCATTTTCGTCTTTAATTTCAAATTTCGAAAATTCAAGTCTATCAGTTTTCGTCCCACAAGAAGCTATAATTACTGATATAAATAAGAAATAAAATAATTTTTTCATTTTTGATTTTTTAAAAGTTTCCTTACTCTTTAGGATTTTCAGTTACTCCCCAGTTTAAATAGTATTCTGGTCTCTATTTGCCTACGGTTCGTATAACCGTCAGTTACGGATTAAAGTACGCAAATTTTTCGGTTTAGCACTGGCGTTAGCAATTCCGAGTGGATTTAGCCTGCCCTGAGCGAAGTCGAAGGGTAGTCGAATCCGCCGTAATTGCGGTTAAAAATTGTTGGTGTATGTTATTTATTAACTATAATGACATTAGGTCCATATGAGTGAATTGATATTTTTTTATTATGTGTAGTAAAAGTGATTTTTGCTAAATGATATTCTTCATTTTCTTCTGGTAGAATGCTAATAGTATCTAAAAAAACGTTTGTATTAATTATTAACTCTTTATCAATTGATTTCAGTACTTTTTGAAAACTAGGTCTTAAATTAGTGTTGGGGCTTTCAAAAAAAGCGATTGTTTTTTCTTCTTTTTCTGTTGCATCATGAATAAAAGACGCAATAATTCCTTTAAACCTTAATAAAGCCATTTCTGGATTGTCTTCTATATTTGAACCGATATATTTATAGTAATCTTTTATGGTGTTATCAGCAAATTCAGGAACGATGATAAATGAATCAAATTCTCTAGACATAATAGTATATAAAATAGATGAATAATTACAAACAGCTTAAGCTGATGTGAGACATGGTGTTTTTATCTAATATAACCCTGTTGGTTTTGGTTTCTCTTACCGTTACATTGTTAAATTTATCTAGATCACTTATAATTTGACGACATTCAGGATAGCATTTACTTCTAGCATTGTCATTAATTATAATGGCTAGTACACTAAAACTGTCAACTTGGGTAATCGATCTTCTTCGACCACGTATATTGTATTCATAATAATATCCTGGAATATTATTTTTTTTATCATAAATTATACGAACATCATGTCCGGCATGTTTAAAAACAAGGTTTGTTACATAAAAGGTTTGACGATACCATCCTGTATTTTTGCCATTTTTAACAGAATAGTTAAGATCAAAAGTGTGTTTTAATAAAGCTTCTTTAACCTGTTTTTCAAGGGAGTTTGTTGCTTTAGTTAGAATAACAGCGCAATCGTTGCTTAAGGTACTTGAGTTTGTATTCTTTAAACTTTTTTTACTCAAATTAGGTTTTAGTTTTAAAGAATGCATGATTTCATAAGCTGATTGAAACAAATCTTTGGATTTACAAGTGAAAGTAACCTCAAGTATTCTTTCGTCTAAATAGGTAAAAAACTTTAAAAAATAAACCTTATCAAGATTTCCTTTAATATAGCCTATTTTGTTACCATTGATTACTGATACACCATCATCATCAATATCAATAAACTTGTCTTTGTAAGTTTTAACATAAGCCGATTTATAAGAATCTATAGAGCGCTGTGTTTTCTTGTTCCATAAACCAATTGTCAAGTTATTTAAATCAGGGCTGTCTTTAAATTGTAAGTAAACCTCAAATGTACTGTTTTGCTCTAATTTTTTAGAGTTTAATTTAAAATTAGAAGGAATTTTGAGTTCAACCTTATCATTAATCAGAGATTTTGTTTCTAAATCTATACTTGTAGTAAATGATGTAAAAATTATCGCTAAAAAAACGGTGATGCTAATTCTAAAGTGCTTATTTGTATATGTCATTTGAATTAAATGTTAGGCAACGGTCTGTTTTAAATGTAGTTACGTTCTGTAATTGTTTTTTTTGTGAATTTATTCATAAAAAGGATTAAAGACAAGTAGAACGTTTCCAAATAGCATTTAGGACGTAGTTGTGTTGAATTTTTGCAAGAAAGGGAATTAAAACTTAAAATCTAAAAAACAATCCGTTGGTAATGACCATTTCCCAGCTAAATAGCTTCTTTACACAGTTATTACTATACCATGGATTAAAAGACAAATCGAAAGCCTCGGTTGCTAAAAACTTAGGAGTAAACCCTTATTTTGTGGACGACTACGTAAACGCAGCCCGTAATTACCCGATGCGAAAAGTATCGCAGATTATCGCTTTACTACGTGATGCTGATGTAAAAAGCAAAGGAGTAGGAGCCAACCAAACCCATGCCGATATTTTAAAAGAATTATTGTTTAAGATGTTGCATTAATAATTTTTGGATGAATAGTACTGGGTTTTAGAAGGCTAATTCTATAGTTTACTACTAGCCTTTGTTTTATTACTTTAACAATTATTATTTATACTGTAGATCTTTTTTAAATGAATAGTCTATAATCATATGTCCTACCTTCAAATCTAGACAACAGTTTACCAATTCGTGCAATTTTATTTGAAGAATCAATTGTTGATGGAAGTTTTGAATATAAATCCAATGAATTCCAGTTCATTTTTGTTAACCCTAAAATTTCTGTAGAAATCAAATCAATATTTGATTCTCCATAATGCTTTGTTATTTTAATTGGTGCAGGTATACTTCGACCACCCAAATAAAATTTATAATTTGTTTGACGAACTGAAGGTACAATTCCGTGAGTCCACAAAAGTGCAGTATGTTTATTTGTAACAATACAAGTACCTCTAGAAATAGGAAATTTGTCTACTTGTAACTCTTTATTATAAACATTCATTGCAACGAAACGAGCATCAGGTTCAAAATTAATTTCAACAAGGTCAATTTTTTTAATTCCAGCCTTATTCAGACTAGCCTTTATTCCATTTATTTCATCCTCTGTAAACCTTGTTCTTTTATGAATAACAACTCTTTCGGGTAATCTATTTAAAGACTCATAAAATAACTCTCTGATAGACACACCGAATTGGAAGGCATCTTTAAATGATAAATAAGGATTGTTTTGCTTGTCGAGAATGTAATTGTCAATCTTGGATAATTTATATTTCAATCCTTGACCATTGGAATCATAAATGTGACTACAGCCAATTACAATTTCTGTCTTTTCTTTGATTTTTGATATACTATACCCAATTCCAGCATAGGCAGTGCTTTTTTCTTGGTTATTTAAAATCCAAGGTGTTCTAAGTGATTTTACATAAAAGGATAACGATAACCACCAATAAATCTGACAAGTTAACTTGTCATCTAGTGTTTCTTCTCTTATAAGTTGTGTAGCTATTCCTTTTGAAGCGGAAAATGCTTTTATGTAATCGTGTAAGTCGAAACTTTCTTCTTTATTAACAAAGCTTTCGAAATTTTGCCACTCACTTGGGATAAATATTATTATTGTACTTTGACTTTGAGTATTTGCAATTTGTTCAATCTTGGATGTTATTAGTCTCGCAAGATTGATAGCGTTCTCGTGTGTTTCTAGCTCGTTTTTTCCTTTGAAGTCAATATTCAACCATTTATCATCACTCTCAAAGTATGGTATATTGATAGGTAAATTATAAATGGATGAAAATCCAGGATAATCAATTAAGTAATCAGGATTTATATTATCAGTAGAATGTTTGTTTTGTAGTTTGGATAGAAAATCATAAAATTTTCTTGAATATTTTTCTCCACAAATGACAGACAAATTGATTTCATTTGATAATACGATTCCATTTAAATTAACATCAAATGGGCGATTGTTGACTAAACCTCTCATTGGATGATAATCTTTGAAATCCATATCACTTGAAGTATTTCTAAATACAAGTTGTGGTTCTAAAAATTGAACTCCTTTAAATTGTGTCTGTCGTTTATCGTATTCTCTTGGACTATAACCTTTAAACTTAGGATCTAAAACATCTATTTCTCCGAAAGCTGTATTTGAAGATATTTGAAATTCGAAACTACTACCAGAACCCTTTGGGTATTCAAATTTAATTCTGAGTCTATTGAATAATATTTTGTTCCAGCTTTCTAATATTTCATCGTACTTGTGGTTATATAATTTTTCTAGGTTGTATTTGCTTATTGTTAATTTTTGGGTTTTTGATATTTCTTGGTCTGATGTTAAATGTAAAGTTGGTGTAAATGTGAGATATCCAAAATGTTTATTTTTGTCAAAATAAAAAGAAAGAAATAAGGCTTTATGAATTTTGATTTTTTGATATTCACTTTGGTTAGAAGTGAGCCAAATTTTGTTTTTATTATTTGTTACTATTCTTTCATCAATTGCAAAATGTTTCAAAATAGCTTGAAGCATTAATGATTTAAAAGCTGTTACATTTTCAACATCATATTTGCTAATAGGCTCTCTTTTTATATCGCTTTTTAAAACACCTTTGAAAGCATTTGAAATATCTGTCAAAGTGCCTATTGCAAATACCTTTCTTTTGAAAGGAACAGCACAAATATTATTGGTTTTACATATTTCTTTTAAAAAAAGCCAAGGTTTTGATTCTTTATAATCAATTTCGAACTGAAAAACTTCTTTAGGGAAAACGACAGGATGTAAATTACTCTTAATGTATTTGCTCGTTTTTGAGAAGTTTAAAGAAAAGTCCGTTTTTAAATATTCTTCATTCTTTGAACTTTCTAATGCATTTTGAATAGCTTTAGAACGTGAAGTATTATCTTCAAATGCTGATTTTGTTAAATGTATTATGGTTTTATCAAAACCGTCCGTTGCTATAAAATGAGCTTCTCTTCCTGAATTACTTATTGTTGTTAGTAAATCTTCTACTTCGTCAGATATATGATCTCCATAACCACACCAATATAACCTACCTGTTCCTTTGCGTGTAAACGCATTCTTTAAAGAGTCCATTAAAGATTTATCTCTTCCGCTATAACCAATAACTATCAGGTTTTTGTCAATGTGATAATTAGATAATGTTTCAACAAATATTTCATTTTGAGTATCTAGTTCATCTGTTGTGTTTTTTAATGAACTATATTTATAATCTCCGTGAAGAGCAATTGCAAGAAGTTCCTTGTTGCTTTGATTTCTATAGATTCTATCAGCATTATCTAGATTAATTTCAATAGGTGTAAGACCGTTTTGATGAGCTGAACGAACAATTAGTCCATCAAAATTAGTTGTCCAAACTGATTTTACTATGTTATGTTCAGCTAACAGACATAATAGCTTGTAACCAATGTAAGGCTGTTTGTTTTCTATTAGGCTTTGAAAGTATTTTCTTCTGTCGTCACTTATGGGATATGCTCTTTCAGCAAAAAAAGAGTACTCTTCAATTGAGTCTAATTCTGGATATTCTCCTTGGCTATCTAACCATTTTTGAATACTTTTCCGTACAGAATCATCCTTATAGTTTTTATAATAGTCAGAAGCATTTATATTTTTAGAAAGATATATGTCTTTTTTCCACTCCCAAATGCAATCGTAAGCAGATTGGATACCAGAAGTAATAGAAGCACCAGCACCTAACAAAATCGAATGAGGTACATCAATATTTCTCTTAAAAGACCTTAAAAAAGCATCATAGTCAAGTCTTAGTTTTTCTTTCATTCAGATTGTTTATTTTTGGTTTGGAGATAACGGTTTCATTTATTGATAGTTTAGTTTTCAGGAACTATACTGTAAAAGTCAAATTCGTTTAATATGTCAATTTCTAGCTTAGTCTTTGAATCATCATATTTGGTAAATATTAGTTTAATCTTTTTAGGAGAAAAATCTCTTTGAATAATTGAGTAATCTTCGTTACTTAATTCCTCTTTGTTGTGAATTTTTTCAGCTATCTCTGGTAATACATCTTTAATGTTAAATATATTTTCGGGAATTATAAAATTAAGGTATTTTACATATGACTTTTGTGCTTTTAACAAAGGAGTCATTTGAATATACTCCGAAGGATTAATGCTGGGATACTCGTTATTAATAAAGTAAAGTTTAGTTTCTAAATAATCTGAATCATATTTTACAAAAAGTTCTACTTTTTTAATGTTAGAATCTTTATTAGAGATCAAGTTTATTTTATATCTATAGCCAAAACCATGAATGGTTTCACGAGTTCCTCTAATGTCAAAAGTTAATATTTTACCAGGATATATGTTTGAACCTATTAATTTTCCATAATATTTTTGACACTTCCATTTTTCATAAAAATAAGGGGTTAAACCTAGGATCGCTCCCAAAAAACCAGTTAAAAGAATATGCCAAGGAAACTCATTATCTTTTTTCTTGGTTTTACTGTTTGTTTTTTTTTCTGAAATCGAATCATTTTTTGTTTCTTCTAATATTTTATTAAATGTTCTTTGATGATGGTTTGAGTCTTTAATATTAGAAATTACAATTTCTTTTTTCGGTATTGTTTGGGAATAAGAGCAAAAGAAACAAAATAAAAATATAAGTATACTAATAATCTTTTTCATTTTTCAATTTATGACAAACCTGTTATACATCAAACTTTAATTTTTTTATTTCAATATTAAAAAGTGATATAATGAAGTTTTAGTAATTTTTATATGCTATCAAATATATCAAAGTCAATAGTTTACCTAAAATAAAGTTATTAACGAATTACTGTTTTTTTGTTAATTAATAATCCAATTCCTGCGAACCTAAAAAAAGACAAGCACATATTCTTACGGAATCCCATAAGCCCAATTATTTAGGTAATAAAAGTAGTTTTAGCTATCATAAAAGCATGCATGGGTCGCTAATATCACGGCGTACTCCGTTGACACTACGGCACGAGTCGCTAATACTAAGGCAATAGATAAATGAATAACACTCGTAAAAAAGTTGACAGCGGTGCTAGCCGTATCCTTAAATCCCAACAGATTTTACAAAACGCTCTCGGAGAAAACATTAAAAGAGGTCGAGAAAAAGCTACCAACCAATACTTAAAAGTAGAATTTTGTTAGTTGTAGTGTGAGTAAGCAGGTGTATATAGTATTGGTTTTTACCTTTAAAGAACACTAGAAAGCGTCATCCCAATTGAAAAGAGGGAGCTCATTAAAGTGAGTAACTCTTATTGTTGAGATGTCTCATCATCCATACTTTATGCTATCGACATGAACCCTATTGATTTTTAGTTAATTTAAAAACTTAGGTTACACTAAATTTTTTTCAAAGGTATACACCATTTTTGCTAATTTCGCCGCTTAAAATATTTTGTATGATTACGGTAGATCAATTAACGGTTGAGTTTAGTGGTAACACCTTGTTTAGCGACGTTTCGTTTGTAATAAACGAGAACGATAAAATTGCCTTAATGGGTAAAAATGGCGCAGGAAAATCCACCATGATGAAAATTATAGCAGGAGTTTCTAAACCTACCAAAGGAGGCGTTCGTAGTCCGAAAGATACCGTAATTGCTTACTTACCACAGCACTTGTTAATGGAAGACAACTGCACGGTAAAAGAAGAAGCATCCAAAGCGTTTGCATCTATTTTTGCTATGAAAGCTGAAATGGACGACCTCAACAAACAATTAGAAACTCGTACCGATTACGAATCGGACGATTATATGAAAATCATCGAGCGCGTATCAGATTTAGGAGAGAAATACTACGCGTTAGAAGAAATAAACTACGAAGCAGAAGTAGAAAAAGCCTTAAAAGGCTTAGGGTTTAAGCAAGAAGATTTTGAAAGAGCCACCTCAGAGTTTAGTGGAGGTTGGCGTATGCGTATTGAGCTGGCGAAAATCTTACTGCAAAAGCCCGATTTAATTTTGTTAGATGAGCCTACCAACCACGTAGATATCGAATCGGTCATTTGGTTAGAAAACTTCTTATTAAACAAAGCCAAGGCAGTAGTAGTAATTTCGCACGATAAAGCCTTTATCGATAACATTACCAACCGAACCATTGAGGTAACGATGGGAACCATTCACGATTACAAAGCGAATTATTCACACTATTTAGAGTTGCGTAAAGAACGTCGTGCACATCAATTAAAAGCTTACCAAGAACAACAAAAATTTATTGCCGATACCAAAGCGTTTATCGAGCGTTTTAAAGGAACCTATTCAAAAACGAATCAAGTAGCTTCGCGTGAACGAATGTTAGAGAAATTAGTTCCTGTAGAAATAGATGAGGTAGATACTTCAGCCTTAAAACTACGTTTTCCACCATCACCACGTTCGGGAGACTATCCTGTAAAAGTGGAAGGATTAACGAAGCAATACGGAGACTTAACCGTGTTTAAAGACGCAAGTTTCTCGATAGCTCGTGGAGAAAAAGTATCGTTTGTAGGAAGAAACGGAGAAGGAAAATCGACCATGATTAAAGCCATTATGGGAGAAATTGATTTTGAGGGAGAATGCGGGTTGGGACACAACGCTAAAGTGGGATACTTTGCACAAAATCAAGCGTCGTTGTTAGATCCTGAATTAACAATTTTCCAAACCGTAGATGAGGTTGCCGAAGGAGACATCCGAACGCAAATCAAAAATATATTAGGACGTTTTATGTTCTCGGGAGATGATTTAGAAAAGAAAGTAAAAGTACTTTCTGGAGGAGAGAAAACCCGTTTGGCAATGGTAAAACTGTTGTTAGAACCTGTAAACGTGTTGATATTGGATGAGCCTACGAACCACTTAGATTTAAAATCAAAAGAAGTCATTAAAGAAGCTTTATTACACTTCGACGGAACGTTGATTTTAGTATCGCATGATCGTGATTTCTTACAAGGATTGTCTCAAAAAGTATTTGAGTTTAAAGACCAACGTGTTATAGAACACTTTGAAACGATTGATGCGTTTTTAGAGCGTAACAACATCAAAGCGTTAAAGGAAATAGATTTGTAGTCACCCCGACTGAAAGGAGGGAGCTCATTTATGTGAGTAACTCCCATTGTTGGGAGTTCTCGTCGCTCATAAAATCGCGCTCGTCGAATGACGAGCAGAGGAGATGGTTAATTAAGCCCACAACACTTCTTGTATTTCATACCGCTATCACAAGGACAAGGATCGTTTCTGGAAATATCCAAACGTTTTAAATGCAGGTTCATGTCGTCCATATCTTGTTTAAAGATTTGTTCTAATAAGCGGTAAAGCTCAGGATGCTTTCTAGCTAGTAACTTCGGACGCTCAAAAAAGTATTCGCTTGCTACCGAGAAAAACTCTGCCTTGTTAGTCCCGCCATACGGATTGATATCGGAAGCGTCGTTGTATATTTCTTCAATTTTTTTGTTGATTAAATCTACCCACGGAATGCTGTATTGCTTTTCTAATAATACATGTGGTATACCGTCAATATTTCCATCTAACTTGTCAATTAAATGCACAAACTCATGAATGGCAGTATTTTTTTTATCGGTTTCATTTTCAAAACCTAGGTGTAAAGCAGGTTTCGATAAAACCATTTTTCCTTCTAAATACCCGTTACCTACCATTCCTAAAATTCTTCGGTTGTCTCCTTCGGTTTCAAAATGCTCGTTGAACATAGCAGGGTATAAAATGATTTCTTTGATATTAGGATAACGCCATTCAGGAAAATTAAAAATAGGAATTACAGCACTGGAAGCTATCAGAAGTTTGTCTGTAATTGTAACCGTAACATCAACACCAATAACCTCGTGATTTAACAGGAATTCAAAAACTTTAAACTCAAACAATTCTTTTTCATCAGGAGTGAGTGCGTTGTAAAAAGCGACTTTTTTAGTCAAAATAACTTTCCACTTGTTTGGAAATGGAGTTGTAGGTTGTTTCCATTTAGGTGTTGAGGTGTTTTTTCTGAATACAAGAAAAATACCTACGAGTATAAGTATAGATAAATAAGTCATTTAAAATAGCGTTGCGACGACTAGTAATTTTTTTCAAATATATAAAAATAGGGTAGAGTATAAGCGTCATTGCGAACTTTTCAGCTGTTGTTTAAGACAGATTAAAATGAAGTAATCTGTATATCGTGTAAGGTGCAAAAGATAGTCGTGTCGTTCATTTCGACTTCGCTCAATGAGTTTTCTCGCTATGACATCTCGATTATCGTCATTCCGACGATAGGAGAAACCGTAAGGTTCAGCGGAGCTAAATCTCTTCAAGGTTAGTAATTCTTGTTCTTGGGATTTCTCTTCGCTCATAAAATTGCTCTGTCGAAATGACGAGGATTATTATTTTACCATAGGTTTATAGACATCACAGTTTTCATAAATTACCCAAAGGTTGATAGCAAATAAAACTAAGGCAATAGGAAGTCCAGATGGAGCTTGAAAAATGTTAGTTAACATAATGCCAATCATCACAGGAAAAATTACAACAGCTCCTAGGGCTCTGGTTTTTGGTATAATGAATAGAATACCTCCTAAAATTTCAGCAATACCTACTAGGGGCATTAACCAGCCAATTTCCATCATGGCAGTCATGGCACTCATCATTTTTTCGGGTAAATCTTCTGGTATTGGCATGTAGTTTAAGAATTTGTTTAATCCTGAGTTGATAAACATTAATCCGAATAGTAGGCTTAGTACAAATAGAATTTTTTGTTTCATAGTGGTTAGTTTGGGGTTAGTAGTTTGTTTTTTAGTTCTTTAAATATATGAAAATATAAAGTTGATAACAAAGTGAAGGTGAGTAACTTGCATTGTTGAGATTTCTCGTCACTCATAAAATCGTTCTGTAGAAGTGACATTTTATTTATCGTTATTGTGAGGGAAACGAAGTAATCTTCTTTAGTAATGATATTTAAGTTTTTGGTTTTAAGTATTTTGCAGTCATTTGTTTGTTTTGTTGGGTGTTTGTTAAAAAGCAAGCACTTGTTTTTTGTGAATGTTAAAATTCATGTTGTTTTGTTGAATTATTTGTAAATAAGAGTTGAAATATATACATTGACAGCAAGATTAATGTATTGTATTTATACATACCCCTTAATTAGTAACCTTAAATTCCCCAATAATATGACTACAAACTTAAATTTTCAGACTGTAGCAAAAGAACAAATCAAGTTCTTAAAATTTCCAAAAGAAGAGGTGTTAAACAAAAAGAAAGCAATGGTAAATCGTTTTTTAGATTTACAGCGAGCTCTGTCTTTAGGAAACTTAGAAAGAGAAAAGGTACAAATATTTTTTATGGATATGGATGGCTTAAAAAAAGTAGAAACTACTGTTTGGGGTATTACTGATACTTCAGTAATACTAAAACAAGCAACCATTATTCCGTTAGAAAGAATTGTAAAAGTAGCATAAAAAAAGCCCTCGAAATTTCGAGGGCTTTCTTGTTGTTTATAATTAAGCTTCCGCTTCCATATAATCTTCAATAGGATTACAAGAGCAAATTAAGTTACGGTCACCAAAAGCATCGTCTACACGGCGTACTGAAGGCCAAAACTTATTGTCTGCAATATAGTCTAAAGGAAATGCTGCTTGTTTACGTGAATATGGTAAGTCCCATTCATCAGCAGTTAACATTTCTTGTGTATGTGGTGCATTTTTAAGCGGGTTGTTAGGGGTTTCCTTACTCGCTTCAGCAATCTCTTTTCTAATAGAGATTAACGCATCACAAAAACGGTCTAATTCAGCTACCCCTTCCGATTCGGTAGGCTCTACCATAATTGTTCCCGCTACAGGGAAAGATACCGTAGGTGCGTGGAATCCGTAGTCCATTAAACGCTTCGCGATATCAGTAACTTCAATTCCGTTTTGTTTAAACTCACGACAATCTAAAATCATTTCGTGAGCTGCACGGTTCATTTCACCTGTATATAAAGTGCTGTAATGTCCGCTTAAACGCTCTTTAATATAATTTGCGTTTAAAATAGCATTCTTAGTAGAATTTGTTAATCCGTCAGCACCTAACATAGTAATGTATCCGTAAGAGATTAAACATACCAATGCAGAACCCCAAGGAGCTGCTGAAATAGCCGTAATGGCATTATCACCACCAGTAGCTACTACTGGATTAGTAGGTAAAAACGGAACTAATTGTGGAGCTACACAAATTGGTCCAACACCTGGTCCACCACCACCGTGAGGAATTGCAAATGTTTTGTGTAAGTTTAAGTGACAAACATCGGCACCAATGGTTGCAGGGTTTGTTAATCCTACCTGGGCGTTCATGTTGGCACCGTCCATATATACTTGTCCGCCATTATCGTGAATAATTTGCGTAACTTCTTTAATAGCCTTTTCATATACTCCGTGAGTAGATGGATACGTTACCATTAAAGCAGCCAAATTATCAGCGTGTTTTTCAGCTTTAGCACGTAAATCTTCTACATCGATGTTTCCTTTTTCGTCAGTTTTAGTAACAACCACTTTCATACCTGCCATAACCGCCGATGCAGGGTTCGTTCCGTGAGCTGATGCAGGAATTAAACAGATGTTTCTGTGGGTGTCTCCGTTTGCTTCGTGATAGGCTCTAATAGTCATTAATCCAGCAAATTCACCTTGTGCACCAGAGTTAGGTTGCAATGAAGTACCTGCAAAACCAGTAATCACATTTAATTGGTTTTCAAGGTTGCTTAACATGATTTGGTACCCTTCTGCTTGGTTTAATGGAGCAAATGGGTGAATGTTTCCCCATTGAGGATTACTCAATGGTAACATTTCAGAAGCAGCATTTAATTTCATGGTACAAGACCCTAAAGAAATCATTGAGTGATTTAATGCTAAATCTTTACGTTCTAATTTTTTGATATAACGCATCATATCAGTTTCAGATTGATACGTGTTGAATATGTCGTTATCTAAGAAAGAAGTTGCCCTTTTTACGTCTGCAGGAATTACATCTGCTGAAGTAAATTCAGTAACTAAAATATCTTTGATATTGAATGCTTGTTCGAAACAGTCAACAATTTCGTTGATTTCTTTTAAACCCACTGTTTCGTTTACAGAGATTGAAACATGCTCTGCATCGATGTAGTTAAAGTTGATTCCGTTTGCTTCCGCTACTGGACGTAACTTGTCTGCTTCAACTTCCACTAAAATTGTATCGAAATAAGCGCTGTTTTTTTGTTTGAAACCTAAATCGTTTAACGCTTTTGCTAAGGTTGTAGTGCTTGTGTGTACACGATCTGCAATGTATTGTAAACCATCTTTACCGTGGTATACAGCATACATACCTGCCATAACCGCTAACAATACTTGTGCAGTACAAATATTTGAAGTTGCTTTTTCACGTTTAATGTGTTGCTCACGTGTTTGTAATGCCATACGTAACGCACGACCACCGTCAACATCTTTGGTAACTCCAATAATACGACCAGGAATACTACGCTTGTATGCTTCTTTAGTAGCAAAATATCCAGCATGAGGGCCTCCGTATCCTAAAGGAATACCAAAACGTTGTGTAGTACCTACAACAACATCAGCACCAAATTCAGCAGGAGCTTTTAATTTTACTAATGATAAAATATCAGCAGCAACCGCTACTTTAATGTTATTTGCGTTACAGTTAGCAACGAAATCGGTATAATCATATATTTGTCCATGCTTACCAGGGTATTGTACGATAGCACCAAAGAACTCTTCTGAAAAATCAAAATCTTCGTGGTTGCCAACAACTAATTCAATTCCGATAGGAATAGCGCGTGTTTGTAATACCGATAAGGTTTGTGGTAAAATTTCTTCTGAAACAAAGAACTTGTTTACGTTGGCTTTCTTTTGTGCTCTTTCACGAACATCAAATAACAAAGCCATCGCTTCTGCAGCTGCAGTACTTTCATCTAATAATGAAGCGTTTGCTAACTCCATTCCTGTTAAATCACAAATCATAGTTTGGTAATTTAACAAGGCTTCTAAACGTCCCTGTGCTATCTCAGCTTGGTAAGGAGTATACGCAGTATACCATCCCGGGTTCTCTAAAATATTACGTTGGATAACACTAGGTATAATGGCTTCGTGATATCCTAAACCTATATAGCTTTTAAAAACGTTGTTTTTTGCCCCTAATTCGTTAATGTGATTAAGGTATTCGTACTCGCTCATAGCAGGAGCTAAATCAAGCTCTTGTTGTAAACGAATATCGTCGGGAATAGTTTCGTAAATCAATTGGTCTAAACTCTCAATGCCAATTGTTTGAAGCATTTGATCCTGATCTTTAACACGAGGACCTATATGTCTAAGTTGAAATGAATTTGTGTTCATTATTGTGTTGTTGTTTTTCGTGCCTCAAAAATAGTGAAATTGGTTGATTTGATACTACATATTTTTTTGTTAAAAACAATATTTTATTAACCAAAACAGCTGGTTATAAACAGAAAAGTTATTTTTGTTAGATGAACCTTTTTAAAAAAGTACTCGATTTTTATATAAACTCTAGTATTCATGTAGCCTTAGCAGTGTTTTCTTTGTTTAGAATTACGGAATTATATTTTGGTTTTTCGTATGATGAATCACTTGGTTTTTTTGTGTTTTTTGCGACAATTACTGGATACAATTTTGTTAAATATGCAGGAGTAGCCAAGCTTCATCACCGAAGCTTGACTAAAAACTTGCAAATCATTCAAGTATTTTCGTTAATCTGTTTTTTGCTAATGTGTTATTACGCATACTTATTGCCGCTAAGAACGTTCTTGTTTTTTATACCTCTAGGAGGGTTAACGTTTTTATATGCAGTCCCTTTTTTAAGTGGATTCCAAAAAAACTTACGAAGCATTGGGTATTTAAAGATAATCGTAGTGGCTTTAGTATGGGCAGTAACTACGGTTTTATTACCAGTATATGCTAGCGAAACTTTTTTTACAACTGAGGTGTATTTGTATGTAATACAGCGTTTTTTATTAGTAATAATCTTAATCCTCCCTTTTGAGATTAGAGATGTGCAATACGATGCTATTTCTTTGCAAACAATTCCTAAAAAAATAGGGGTAGAAAACACTAAAAAATTTGGGGTTGTTTTGTTGGGGGTGTGTTTGGTGTTGGAGTTTATGATTAGTCCGAATACTCATTTCCGAACTGTTTTTTTAGTATTGTTTACTGTATTACTATTTCTGTTGATGAGAGCAAAAACAAATCAGTCTAAATACTATAGCTCTTTTTGGGTTGAGGCAATTCCCATTTTTTGGTGGTTGTTTTTGTTGGTTTAAGATTGAAGCTTTTAGTAGGTATTGAAATCTAAAAAGTAATAGCTTATAAGCAGCGTGTTTTTTATAGTTAAAAACTGAAACTTAAGGGGTTTGTAATAGGTGTTTTTAAGAAAACCTTTGTACATTCGTTGGCTTAACAACACAACAACAAAAACACAAATTGAGTAACATGAATTTAGTAAAACGAAATTTCGTTTTCGATTTCGATAGCACACTTACTAGTGTGGAAGCATTAGATGTTTTAGCCGAAATCACCTTAAAAGAGAGTCCGAAAAAAGAGGAGATTATTCAAGAGGTAATCCATATCACGAATCAAGGAATTGATGGGACTATTTCTTTTACTGAGTCCTTAGAAAAACGCATTCAGTTATTAAGTGCTAAAAAGTCTGATTTACCTTTATTAATAGAAGAATTAAAACAAAAAGTATCTCCTTCTATTGAAAGAAATAAAGAATTTTTCGAAAACTTTTCGGAAGATATTTATGTGATTTCAGCAGGGTTTAAAGAATTTATAGATCCCATTGTTGCGGAGTATAACATTCCGTCGGAAAGAGTATATGCCAATACTTTTGAATTTGATAAAGACGGAGTAATTGTTGGGTTTGATACTGAAAACCCATTATCTAAGCACAATGGAAAGATAGATTGCTTACAATCCTTAAATTTAGAAGGCGAAGTACAAGTAATTGGAGATGGTTATAGTGATGCCGTTACCAAAGAAGCAGGTGTTGCTGATACTTTTTTTGCCTACACGGAAAATGTATCGAGAGATAAAACCATAGCAAATGCCGACCATATTATCCCAAATTTAGATGAATTTTTATACGTAAACAAATTGCCTAGAAACCTATCATACCCAAAGAACAGAATTAAGATATTATTATTAGAAAACGTACACCCTGATGCTTTTACAAAGTTAACAGGGGATGGTTTTTCTGTAGAAACTGTTTCAAGAAGTTTGTCGGAAGATGAATTGATTGAAAAACTTACAGACGTCCATGTCTTAGGAATTCGATCTAAAACACAAGTAACGCGTAAGGTAATTGAAGCTGCTGAAAAATTAATGGTGGTATCTGCTTTTTGTATTGGAACGAAGCAAATTGATTTGGAGGCGTGTAAAGAAAACGGAGTAGTAGTTTTTAATGCGCCATACAGTAATACGCGTTCGGTAGTTGAATTAGCCATTGGTGAAATTATTATGTTAATGCGTAGTGTGTTTCAAAGAAGTACAGAAATTCACAACGGTGAATGGAATAAAACAGCACAAGGTTCAAGAGAAGTCCGTGGTAAAAAGCTAGGAATTGTTGGATACGGAAACATTGGAAAGCAATTATCTGTGTTGGCAGAAGCTTTGGGAATGGACGTATATTATTATGATGTAGAAGATAAATTAGCTCTTGGAAATGCTACAAAACTAGATACTTTAAAAGAGTTATTGAATATTTCAGATGTAGTAACTTTGCATGTAGATGATAATTCGGCAAATAAAAACTACATAGGTAAGGAAGAGTTAGCTGAAATGAAAGATGGGGCTCATTTGGTAAATCTTTCTCGTGGATTTGTAGTAGATATCGAAGCATTGGTAGATGCGTTGAAAACTGGCAAGCTTGCAGGGGCTGCTGTAGATGTATATCCTGAAGAGCCAAGAAAAAATGGGGAGTTTTATACTGAGTTAAAAGGTTTAGATAATGTAATTTTAACTCCGCATGTTGGAGGAAGTACAGAAGAAGCGCAAAGAGATATCGCTGATTTTGTTCCGAATAAAATTATGGCATATATCAATTCTGGAAATACGGTAGATGCGGTTAATTTCCCAAATATTCGCTTACCTAAGCATAAAAATGCACATCGTTTTTTACACATTCATAAGAATGTCCCTGGAGTAATGGCGAAAATCAACAAGGTATTAGCTAAATATGAATTGAATATTACTGGGCAGTACTTGTCTACTGACGAAAAAGTAGGATATGTAATTACTGATGTTGATAAAGAGTATAATCAAGAAGTGATTACTAAACTTAAAAAAGTAGAAGGAACTATTAAGTTTAGAGTGCTGTATTAAAAAAAAGTATTCTGAGTAATTTATAAAATTCAAGGTCTACAGTAAAATGTAGACCTTGTTTTTGTTAGTAATTACTTCTTTAAAGTAAAAAAGTAAACCCAAGCTATAAAAAAGAATTGTAAAGGAATTCTAAACCACAAATAAAAAAGTCCTTTTCCGTTATAAGCACCTGTTTGATAATTCAAGTTTTCTAAACTAGCTTTTATGTTTGCAGGGAGTATCAATAGTAAGAAAAAAATAAGAACCCAAGCAGCTGTTTTTTGGTAGTTTGGTAATAGTAAACCCATAGCTAATACAACTTCTAAAACTCCTGTTAGCAATACCAAAGTAGGTTTTAAAGGAATACAATTCGGAATCATTTTGCTCATACCTTCAGTAAAAAGAAAATGTCCTAAAGCGGTAAATAGTAGCATGGCACACATGGCTATTCTGGCAGAAAGCAGGTAATTGATGTTTTTTAAAATAAGTTTTTGTATTCCTATGGAAATTATAAAAGTTACGAGTAAAATAAATAATGGTTTCATTGCCTAAAAAGTTTATTCAAAATTGAAGAAACTTTTAGATGGAATCAATGAACTTAGGTTAATAAATTCGCTTTCTAATTCTACTTAGTGCTTGGGGAGTTACTCCGATATAAGACGCTATATATTTTAAGGGGATATGTCGAATTAATTCGGGTCTTTCTTGAAAAAGGTTGAGATATCTTTCTTCAGGTGTATTGTTTAATAAGGAAAGCTCTCTTTTCGATTTTAGTAAAAATAAATTCTCCGCGTTTTTCCTTCCTATTTCATTGCCAATGGAGGTGTTTTGATAAATGTCTTCTAAATCATTAAAAGATAATCTCCACAGAATAGCAGGAGTTAGAGTTTCAATGCTATATTCAGAAGGAGTTTGTGTTAAAAAAGAATCATAAGCACTGATAAAACTGTTTTTAAAAACAAACCCAAAAGTTACATCATTTTCAATTTTAGGAATAAATAATCTTAAAATTCCTGTTTCAACAAAAGAAAGATAGTTTTCAGTGGTTCCTTTAACTAATAAGGTTTCCTTTTTCTGAAGTGTCACTTTTTGGAGTTTAGAGCAAAAATAGTTTGAATCCTTTTCAGAGGTGTCAGCAAAAGATTGTAAAAGTGTTTTTATTTGTTCCATATTTTATAAACTATCAAAGTCACTTAAATTTTGTTCTATAATATTGGCGCCTTTTTGTAGAATTTGAATATAACTTGTTACGTTCTCCATTTTAAATCTACTTAAAGGTCCAGAAGCACTGATTCCTGCAATCACTTTTCCTTTGTTATTATAAATTGGTATAGCAATACATACCAAGCCTAATTCTGATTCTTCTATGTCTAAGGCAAATTTTTGTTGTTGAATTAGTAGTAATTCTTCTTTAAATTTTGAAGTAGAGGTGATGGTGTTTTTGGTAAAAGGTCTTAGAGTAACCGAATCTAGAAAGTCTTCTTGTGTTTCTGGTGAAGCAAAAGCTAGTAATAATTTTCCAATAGCACTTCCATTAATGGGAGCATAAGAGCCTATAGAAGTACTTATTTTAAGTCCTTGTAAACTATCAGCTTTATTAATGTGTAGCACTTGCTGCTCTTTTAAAATGCCCAATAAAACCGTTTCTTGAATTTCTAAGGCAACCTTTTGTATAGGTGTATTGGTTAAGTGTCTAAGGGATTTGTATATAGAAACACGATTGCCCAACTCAAATAACTTGCTCCCTAGCTGGTATTTTTCATTCTCGTTTTGCAGTACAACATTCAACGAAACTAAAGTACTTAGTAATCGGTATACGGTGCTTTTGTTATAGCCTGTTTTAGCAGCCAATTCTCTAACGCCCCATTCTTTTTTGTCATTGGTAAAAGCATCTAAAACAGCAAACGCTTTGATGATAGACTGGTTTAAGTTTTTAGAATCTGTATTCATTTTCTTAAAAAAAATATTGACTAATATAATAAAAATGGGTAAGTTTATAAAACGCCGTTTTAATATGTGAAACACTTTAAGTTTTATTTTGAGATTAAAATAAAGTATCTTTAGTGTTTTTGAAATGGTTTTTAGAAATATAAATAAGTATGTATAAACCAACACTTGATTACGCACAACAGTTAGATAAAGAAGATAAAATAGCGCACTTAAGAGCGCAATTTCATATTCCAAAAGACAAGGATGGAAACGACTGGTTGTATTTTACAGGAAATTCTCTTGGATTACAGCCCAAACAAACGCAACAATACATTCAACAAGAATTAGACGATTGGGCAAAATATGGAGTAGAAGGACATTTTGAAGCTCGAAACCCATGGATGCCATATCACGAATTTTTGACAAATTCGATGGCAAATATAGTAGGAGCAAAACCACTAGAAGTTGTGGTGATGAATACCTTAACAACCAACTTACATTTGTTAATGGTGTCGTTTTATCAACCGACTAAAACAAAGTATAAAATTGTTATAGAAAGCGATGCTTTTCCTTCGGATAGATACGCGGTACAATCACAATTAAAATTTCATGGATTTGATACAGAAGAAGGATTGATAGAATGGAAACCTCGTGAAGGAGAAGAGTTGTTGCGTATTGAAGATTTAGAGAAAATAGTAGATGATCAAGGTGATGAAATCGCTTTGTTGTTGATTGGAGGAGTGAATTATTATACAGGGCAGTATTTAGATATCAAACGTATTGCAGAAATAGGACACGCAAAAAACTGTATGGTAGGGATTGACTTAGCACACGGTGCGGGAAACATTTCGCCAGAATTGCATGATAGCGGAGTAGATTTTGCAGCTTGGTGTACCTATAAATATTTGAATTCGGGTCCGGGAAGTTTAGCAGGGTTATTTGTACATGAAAAGCATGCACATAATAAAGAATTACCACGTTTTGCAGGCTGGTGGAATCATAACAAAGAAACTCGTTTCAACATGCGTAAACCCTTTGATGTGATGCCAGGAGCAGAAGGTTGGCAGTTGTCAAATCCGCCTATTTTATCAATGGCAGCCATTAGAGCTTCGTTAGATATGTTTGAAGAGGTAGGAATGGCAGCATTAAAAGCTAAATCGGAAAAATTAACAGGCTATTTTGAATATCTAATCAATCAGATTGATACCGATAGAATTAAAATAATTACGCCATCTAATCCGAAAGAAAGAGGGTGTCAATTATCTATCCAAGTGCAGCATGCAGATAAAAGTTTACACAAAAAACTAACCGAAAACAATATCATAACCGACTGGAGAGAACCAGATGTAATTCGCTGTGCTCCGGTGCCAATGTATAACAGTTTTAAAGATGTATACAGAATGGTTGAAATTTTAAAAACATTATTATAAATGAAAAAAGTACTTATTGTTTTCTTAGTTCTATGTAGCTTTAGTAGTATAGCTCAAACCAAGTATCAAAAAGATTTTGATTATCTGTGGAGTATGTTTGATAGCTTCTATGCTTACTTTGATCAAAAACAAACAAATTGGAATGAGGTAAAAAAGATTTATCAAAAAGAGGTAAAAAATGTTTCGGATGATTCTCAGTTTATTAGATTGATAGAGAATATAACGTACGAACTATACGACCCTCATACTGGTATTAATCGAAATTTAAAATCTTCATTCCGACTAATTCCAACATCAACCGATGCATGGATAAAGATAAAAGATGGGAAGTATTATATAGCTGATATTAGATCGGGTTTTGAAATTGAAGAAACAGGATTGAAAGTTGGAGATGAATTACTTGGTATTAACAACCGTAAAATTGATGATTTAGTAGAAGAGGTACTGCCAAAATCTTTTAAAAACCCAAAAGACGATGTAAAAGAGTTTTTTGCCAATTTGTGGTTTGCTGGAAAGCATAATGAAGAAAGGGTGGTTTTAGTGCTAGAAAATGGAAAAGAAAAACAATATAAACTAAACAAACCTACAGCTTCAAAAAAAGAAAACGGAACTTTAAGTTCAAGAATTATAAAAGGAAATATAGGATATATAAAGCTAAATAATTCTTTAGGAAACAATGAGGTAATTAAAGCTTTTCCTAACAAGGTAGATGAGTTTAGAGATACCAAAGCGATAATTGTAGATTTAAGAGATACACCAAGTGGAGGTAATACTGAAGTAGCTAAAAGTATTATGGGAAAGTTTATATCGGAAACAATTCCATATCAAAAACATGAAAAAGTAAGTTTAGAAAGAGAATTTGGTATAAAAAGAAGTTGGATTGAGTTGTTAACACCTTTAAAAAACCCGTATAAAAAACCAGTTATTGTATTGGTAGGAAAATGGACAGGAAGTGTAGGAGAAGCAATAGCACAAGGTTTTGATAACATAGAGTCTGCAACAGTTGTGGGAACTGAGATGGCAAAATTGTTAGGAGCTATTGAATGTGATAGGTTACCAAATACGAAGATTAATATATGTTTTCCTGTTGAAAAACTGTTTCATACAAACGGTACGCCAAGAGAGAAATTTATTCCTGAAGTTCATACGAAAACAAGTGAAGAAACATATAAAAAAGCGATTCAAATACTAAATGAGTAAAAAAGACAACATAGTAATTATAGGTGCTGGTTTATGCGGAAGTTTATTAGCACTTCGTTTAGCACAAAGAGGTTATAAGGTAACAATGTATGAAAGTCGTCCAGACCTACGAGTTACCGATATTTCGGCAGGACGCTCTATTAACTTAGCATTATCTGATCGCGGATTTAAAGCGTTGCGTTTATGTGGTGTGGAAGAAAAAGCACGTGAAATTTGTATTCCCATGTATGGGCGCTTAATGCACGATAGAGAAGGGAATACGTTTGCTTCTAATTACTCAGGTAGAGAAGGAGAGTACATCAATTCTATTTCAAGAGGAGACTTAAATGGAATTTTACTAACCGAAGCGGAAAAACACGAAAATGTAACCATACATTTTAATACAGAATGTACTTCGGTAGCTATTGAAAATACAGTAGCACATTTTAAAAATTACCATACAAAGGAAGAGTTTTCTGTAGATGGAGATGTGATTTTTGGAACGGACGGAGCAGGATCTGCATTGAGAAAAAGCTACTATTTAGAAAGAAAATTCTTGTTTAGTTATTCACAAAACTTCCTTACGCACGGATACAAAGAGTTGGAAATTCCTGCTGATAAATTAGGAAATCATCAAATAAGTAAAGATCATTTGCATATTTGGCCTCGAGGAGAGTATATGTTAATTGCGTTACCAAACTTAGATGGAAGTTTTACCGTAACCTTGTTTTTAAGTTATGATGAAGGAGAATACAATTTTAATAACTTAACTACTGAAGAAAAGATAACTGAGTTTTTTGAAAAAGAATTTTCAGATGCCTTAGCGTTGATACCGAGTATTAAAGATGAGTTTATTAACAATCCGACTGGAGCTTTAGGGACTGTAAAATGCTCGCCTTGGCATTATCAAAATAAAACTTTGTTACTAGGAGATGCGGCACATGCGATTGTTCCGTTTTACGGACAAGGAATGAATGCGTCGTTTGAAGATGTAACGGTATTTGATAGGGTTTTAGATGCACATGAAGGAGATTGGCAAGCGACTTTTAAAGCGTATGAAAAAGCACGTAAAGAAGATACCGATGCGATTGCTGATTTAGCCATTGACAATTTTTATGAAATGCGAGATCATGTAGCAAATCCATTATTTAAGCAAAAGAGAAAGTTAGAAATGGATTTAGAAAAGACGTTCCCAACAGAATATTTTTCAAAGTACTCTATGGTAACTTTTAATGAAGAGATTCCGTATGCAGAAGCGATGAAAAAAGGACGTGCGCAAGATAAAGCCTTGTTAAATATGGTAGCTCATCACGATTTAGATGCAATCACTGATTTGAATGAGGTGTTAAAAAAGGTGCAAGAAGAAACCAATGAGATTTTAGAAGAAGATAAAATTGCTGGATTTAGATAGTTGTTTACTGTAGCTCTCTTTTTAGTTTTAAAAGTTCTTGTTCTAAAAAAGAAAGTTTGTTTTCTATAGAGGTATTAAGGTCAGGAATTCTGTTAAAAAATACATATTGTATTTTCCATAATTCTTTAATATCTGTAATGGAGAATGTTTTATCGGGGATGTTTTTATGATTTGCACGTAAAGCTACAGAGTCGTTATCTATGTATAGCTTGCGTAGAATCAATTCGCTTTTAACAAGGGTAAGAGTGAGTTCCCCATTTTTTAAGTTCTTTATGGTGTTGTTTGGTGTAAACTCACCTATTACTATGTCGTTAGGGTATAATCCGTTATTGTGATTAGCCATTTCTAAATTAGAAACGGTATAAGCTCTGAGTTTTTTTTGAGAGTTAATAGGGAGTTGAATTTTGGGTAGATCATCAATAAAAGAAGTTTTGTTGTGGTGTTTTATATACTCTGTAATTGTCTTTTCGGTTACGCAGGGTATAGTGGTGAAGGTTTCTTTTGATAATTTTTCGGTTTCTAGGGTTAAATCCTCTTTAAACTGAAGTAAGTTGTTAACTGTGAGTTCTGAAGTTAGTAAGTTGTCTATAGGGATGCTAAAATAATTAGCAATTTTTATAATAGTGTCAATTTTTGGCTCGCTTCTACCTTCTTCATAAGCGCCTAATGTAGCTCTTTTAAGGTTGAAGAGTTCTGCAAAAGCTTGTTGGCTTAAGCGCTTAACACTTCTGATTTTTTTTATGTTTTTACCAAAAAATGACATATTTTGCTAATTTTATTTGCTAAATGTTTTTGTTTTTGTATATTTGAGCAAACAATATTAGCTAATTATTTTTGTTTTTGCTAATTTTTTTAGTTTAAAAATTAGTGGAGTAACCTTTAAAATTAAAAATTATTGAATTTATATTGCTAATAATATTATGTTGAGTGTCTTTGATTCTAGAAACTTTTTGTAATATTATCGCTTAAAAAGAATGCTATATTAACTAATCAAACTACTTAAAAATGAATACACATTTTAGTAAGGTAAAAGGATTTTTACTGGGGTTGAATTTCAATATAATAAAAGAAAATCAGGAAGAAGGTATTTTTGTTGTAGAGAAAGAAAACGAAGGAATTAAAAATTTAATTATAGGAGTTGCAAATCCAATTATAATTTTTGAACAATATATCTTTAAGATTAAAGAGCCTAATCATGAGATTTTTAAGAGCTTGTTACAAAAGAATAGAGATATAATCCACGGAGCTTTTGTCTTGGATGAAAGTGGGGAACGTGTTATTTTTAGAGATACACTTCAACTAGAAAACTTGGATGCTAATGAGTTTGAAGCGACTTTGAATTCACTTAGTTTACTCTTAAGTGAATACTCAGATCACATTATTAATTTTTCAAAATATTAAAAAAAAAATAGAGATGAATTTTTTTAAAAGACTTTTTAAAATAGGGCAATCAGAAGCAAATTCTGCAATAGATAAAATGGAAGACCCTATTAAAATGACAGAACAAGGAATTAGAGATTTAAAGCTGAATTTAGAAAAAAGTTTAGAATCCTTAGCGCAAGTAAAAGCGTTGGCCATTCGAGCTAAAAACGATGTGGAAGAGTTAACATTTAAAAGCCAAGATTATGAGCAAAAAGCAGTGCTAATTTTGAAGAAAGGGCAAAATGGAGGTATAGAAGTGTCTGAAGCAGATCGATTAGCAAAGGAAGCTTTGATGAAAAAAGAAGAAACCAATCATAAAATAGGATTGGTAAAAAAAGAAGAGGCTCAATTTAATGATTCAGTAAGTAAATTAGAACACAATATTCAGGAGATTAAGCAGAATATTAGCAAATGGGAAAATGAATTGAAAACATTAAAGGCAAGAGTGAAGGTTTCTAAAGCAACTAAGAATTTGAATAAACAAATGGCTGATATTGACAGTGCGAGTACTGTTGCTATGTTAGAACGTATGAAGGAAAAAGTACAACAAGAAGAAGCTTTGGCTGAAGCTTATGGAGAAATAGCAAAATCTTCTAAATCAATAGATCAAGAGTTGTCTGAGGCAGCTGATGTTACTGAAACTACAGCAGAGGAAAGCTTGTTAAAATTGAAAGAAAAGTTAGGGTTAAACGATAAAGACGCATAGAATTGAACACTTTTACCGATATTATATTTTCATCAGTAAATTTACCTCTAACAATATTAGTAATTATACTATTATTATATTGGATAGTAACAATGATTTCTGGAATAGATTTCGACTTAGATGTAGACGTAGATATTGATGCAGATTTCGATATAGATACAGATTCAGGTATTGAAGGAGGAAATGCAGATTTTCATGATGTTTCAAATGCAGAAGTAAATAAAGAAGATGTATTAGGGAAGAAAAGAAAACCACTAAAATGGTGGCAAATATTTCTTATTTATTTCAACTTTGTTGGGTTGCCTTTTATGTTCACTTTCACTTGCTGGATTTTTATTTGGTGGATTTGTACAGCATTTTCTACAGTTTTAACGGATAGTATAAATAATAGCTTTGGATTTGTGCTAATGTTAATAGGTTTTTTACCGTCACTATTCATCAACAAAATTTTTACAACACCGTTTAAAAGTTTTTTTAAGAACTTAAATCAGCACGGAGATTTACCGATAGATATAGTAGGTAGGGTAGGGATTTCTTTATCGAATATCAAAGAAAAAAAATTAGGTTCAGCTGAAGTAAAAGCAGCAGGAACTCATTTATCAATAAATATTAAGTCATTGGACGGGAGTCCAATACACTACAGAGAGCAAATTTTGATTATCAAACAGAGTCAAGATAAGTCTTTTTATTACGCACAATCATATATAAATTAAAAACAAAAACTTTTTAAAAAAAGAACTATGACAAACAGTTTATTACAAGTTATTGGAGTAGGAGTAGGTTTAATTCTATTCCTTATCATTCTATACTTTGCTATCATAGCAATGTTTTACAAAAAGGTACCACAAGGGCAAGCTTTGATACGTACAGGTTTTGGAGGAACCAAAGTAGCTACAGACAAAGGAATGTACGTAATACCGGTATTTCACAGAGTAGAAATTATGGATATTTCTGTAAAAAAAATCCAAATAGAACGTCTGGGAAATGACGGATTGCTTTGTAAAGATAATATGCGGGCAGATATAAAAGTAGCCTTTTTTGTGAGGGTGAATAATGAAGTAGATTTTATTAAAAAAGTAGCACAAACTATAGGTTGTGATAGAGCATCAGATATTTCAACACTAGAAGATTTATTTGAAGCTAAATTTTCGGAAGCCTTAAAAACGGTAGGGAAAAAATTTGAATTTACTGAGCTGTATGAGGCTCGTAGAGAATTCAGGGACGAAATTGTAGATATTATTGGAACCGATTTAAATGGATACACACTAGAAGATTGTGCAATTGATTACTTAGAACAAACATCAGTATCTTATTTAAAAGCAGACAATATTTTAGATGCCGAAGGGATTAAAAAAATTACTGAATTAACGGCTGCCCAGAATATCAAAGCAAATTTGATTAAAAGAGAGGAAGAAAAAACTATTCGAAAGCAAGATGTAGAGGCTCGTGAAGCTATTTTAGAGTTGGATAAACAATTAGCAGAAAAAGAGGAACAGCAAAAACGAGAAATAGCTAATGTTAAAGCTAGAGAAGAAGCTGAAATCTTAAAAGTAAATCAAGAAGAACTGTTAAAGTCAGAATCGGCAAGAATAGCAACAGAAGAAAAAGTACAAGTTGCTGAAGAAAACAAACAACGACAAGTTATTGTAGCAGCTAAGAATAAGTTACGTACAGATGTAGTTGAAACGGAAAGAGTAGAGAAAGACAGAATGTTAGAAGCTACTGAACGTGAAAGAATTGTTACATTGGCTCAAATAGAAAAAGAAAAAGTAGTTGAAGTAGAGAAGAAAAATATACAAGATGTTATTCGAGATCGTGTTACTTTAGAAAAAGGAGTTGTGGAAGAACAAGAGAATATGAAAGATATTCAGGCGTTTAAAACAGCAGAAAGAGAAAAGCAAGTTACCATTACATTAGCAGAAGCCAAAGCCCAAGAAGATTTAATTAAAACAATTAAAGAAGCCGAGGCACAAAAAGAAGCTGCAAAACAAAAAGCAGAAGAAATTAACATTGAAGCACAAGCACATAAAGAAGCTAGTGAAAAAGAAGCAGACGCTCGTAAAACATTAGCAGATGCAAAAGCAAAAGAAGAGGCTACTTTAGGAATGTCTGAAGCCCAAGTAATGCATGCTAAAGCAGATGCTAGCGAACGATTTGGTACTATGGAGGCACTTATTATTGAGAAGAAAGCAAAAGCAGAGGCTGTAGGAATTGAAGCAAAAGCGGAAGCGTTGAGAAAAGAAGGAATGGCTGAGGCGGAAATTATAAGAGAAAAAGCCTTAGCAGATGCAGCAGGAATTGAAGAGAAAGCAGCAGCAATGAAAAAATTAGATGGTGTAGGTAAAGAACATGAAGAATTCAAGTTGCGTCTAGAAAAAGATTTAAAAGTAGATTTAGCACATATTAACATCCAAAAAGATATTGCAGATGCGCAAGCTGATGTTATTGGGCAAGCTCTAAAATCTGCTAAGATTGATATAGTTGGTGGAGAAACGATGTTCTTTGAGCAAATAATGGGACAAATTACCAAGGCTAAAGGACTGGATAAGATGATTGAAAATAGTAGTAATTTACAAGAGGTAAAGGATGCTATTTTAAGTAGTGATGATGTGAAAGGTAACTTAATGGAACGCGTAAGAGATTTTGCTGTAAAATACGGGATTTCTTCTGATGATATTAAAAACTTAACAATCGCTAACTTGTTAATGACTCTAAAAGATAGAGCAACATCTGATGATGATCAAACACTTTTAGGAAATCTTTTTAGCCTGGCAAAAGGATTGGATATTTCTAATAAAAAAATGAGTTAGAATAGCACTTATCCGAGTATTGATTTTTCAATGCTCGGAATTTATTTTAAGTGTTTTAATATGAATTTTTAACTCGTAATTTTTTGTATGAAAGATCAACAACTTGATGGCGGAACATATGAGATTATTCAGAGTCGTCTTCAAAAACAAAAAAAAGAGCTATTAGCTAGGTTACAAAGATTAAATGACGCTAGAAAGCATGTGTTTGGTACGATTGAAACAAAGCTTATAGCAAATGATAGAATTAATACAGAAAACAACTGTATAGCTAGAGATATTGTTTCCTTAGGAAACACTTCCATTTTCGGGTACAATGTTCATTTCGGACTAAGAACAGACATTAAATTATCGGATGTTTTTAGTGCTTATGAGTTTAAAGACAATCGTTTTCAACCAAAATCACTAGACTTTCTTTACAACGAAATTTTTATAACCGACTTTACTAACTTATACAAATATTATAGAAATACCATTTTTGCAAAATTTGCAATTATCGATAATTACCTTCATATGGTTTTTCAGTTAAGTGAAAACAAAACTGATATAAAAACGTTTAAGTGGCTAATAAAGGAAAATGAATTAGTGTATGTTGACAATAGAAGTGAGCACGAATATAGGTTTCCAAAACAACACGAGTTTAATTGGCAAGAGGTAACCAGAGATATGCACCGTTATGGTACCCATTCTCATATTGCTATTTTAGATAAAGTTTTTGTAGAAACTATTGGAGGTGACTTAACTATTAAGATAGAAGATAATACAGATGAAGGAAAAGGAATTCTTGAAGAGCCAGTAGAACATATTGATCAAACATTGGATGACGGTCAGTTTCGCTATGCCGATTTAGGTAACCTTATTTTACTGGAGATAAAACCATTTCAGGAAGAAGCCCGTTATTTTATTTATAACCATAAGCTACAAGAAGTTCAAAAAGTAAATAGCGTTAAAGATTGTGCAGTATTATTACCAGATCATCAAGGACTTATTTTTCCAGATGGATATTACTTACAAACAGGTCAGTATAAACTTTTTGAAAATAACACTAAAGATGTTAAGTTTCAAGAGAAAATAGTTTCTCCCAACGGAGAAGACTTTTTATATGTGTTTTATGCTACAATAAGAGGGCTATACATATTAATGTCTTATAACATTATTGAGCAAGAGGTAAAAACACCTATTGTTTGTAATGGTTTTACAATTTTAGAGAATGGAGAATTGTGTTACTTTAAAACAGAAAATGAGCAAACAAAACACCATGTTGTTCAGATTTGGCAAACCCCCTATGTAAAAACAGATACTATTCCATCATTACATGAAGATACCTTACTTTATAAGATTGGTAATAAAGATATTGTAAAAGCAATGGCAGAATGCCATGAATTAATAACACTTTTAAATAAAGAAGATAGTTATGCTGGGTTATATAGTGATATAGCTAAGAAATCTAATGATATTAATAGTAGTTATTACTGGATAAATGAGCTAGCAACAGAACAGTTAAGCGTACCTGTTGCAGAAATTAACGATGCAGCAAATGCTGCTATTGATGAATTTGAAAAGGTAACTCAATTAAAGCAGCAAGCAGCTAAAGAAGGCAAAATTATTCAAGAAAAATCTAATGAACTTTTAAGTAAGATCAAAAGTACTTCTTTTAAGACCATAGAAGATTTTGTTGAATTATTAAATCAATTACGAGTACTAAGAGGGCAGGTTATTAGCTTAAAAGAAGTTCGTTATATAGCTATTGATCTATTAGAAAAAATTGAAAATTCAATTGAAGAACAAAGTGCTATCATATCAAAAAGATGTGTAGCATTTTTATTGAATGATCAAGCGTTAAAACCCTATCATAAACGCGTTCAAGAAAAACAAGATGATTTAGCAGCTATAAAAAAGGTAGTTGAAGCTAAAAAACTTGAAAAAGAAGTAGATCAAATAACAACAGATTTAGAGCTTTTAATAGAAATTGTCACAAATTTAGAAATAGAAGACACCTCTCAATCCACTAGAATTATTGATAATATTTCTTTAATCTTTGCTACATTAAACCAATTAAAAGCTGGGATTAAAAATACGATTAAGACTTTAGGAAGTAAAGAAGCTAAGGCTGATTTTTCTGCTCAGTTAAAGCTTATAGATCAAAGTATCATCAATTATATTGATATGGCTACCACGCCAGAAAAATGTGATGAGTTCCTAACAAAAATAGCAATTCAGTTAGAGGAAATTGAAGGCAAGTTTGCCGATTTTGAAGAGTTTATTTCTCTAATTATAGAGAAGAGAGAAGAGGTTAACAATGCTTTTGATGCTCGAAAGAATACCATACTAGAAAAAAGAAATAAGAAAATAGAAGCATTAAGCGCTGCTTCTGAAAGAATTTTAAAAAGTATAGCAAAAAAGGCACAAAGTTACCCTTCAGTTGAAGATATTAACGGGTATTTTGCGGCAGATTTAATGATTAACAAAATTAGAGATATTGTTAGTCAATTAACAAAATTAGAATCAGTTGGTAAAGCTGAAGCTATAGCAACACAACTTAAAGTAGCTAAAGAAGATGCGTTAAGAAAGTTAAAAGATAAACAAGAATTATACGAAGATGGGGAGAATGTAATTCGCTTAGGAAAACATAAGTTTGGGGTAAATAAACAACCGTTGGATCTATCAATAGTTTACAAAGATCAAACCCTACATTATCATTTAACAGGAACAAATTTCTATCAAGAAGTTGAAAATGAAATTTTACTTAAATCTGAAAAGTATTGGAATCAAGAACTAGTTTCTGAGAATAGTTTAGTGTATAGATCTTCTTACTTGGCGTATAAATTATTTACTTCGTATTCAACAGATGAATTGGTAAAGCTAAACGAAGAAGATGTATTAGCGTTAGTTCAAAATGAAAGTGGAAGCTTGTTTGCGGAAGGATATGTAAAAGGGGTACATGATGTTGATGCGTTTAAAATATTATATGCACTAGTGCATAAACATTACGAATTAGGGTTGTTAACATATGCTTCAAATAGTAGAGCATACGCTCAATATTTTTGGAATTCTTTGCCTAAAGAGCGTCAAGATTACTATAACTTTTCTATAAAAGCATCTGGAGATGTCTTGCGATTCTTCCCTGAAAGTAAAGAATACGATTTTTTAATAAATAAGTTACAAGAGGAAATAATTGCTTTCTCAGAAGAAACGTTGCTGTTCTCTAAAGAGTTAGGAACTACTATAGCCAATTATTTGTTTAATCAATTAAGAACGACCAATTCATTTATAATTAGTGCTGTGGCGTTGGGTATTCAAGAAGAATTTATAAAATACCTGACAAAGCAAGATGCATTACAGGTGTTTAAAAGCAATCTTGAAAAAACTACAAATTACCAAGCGAAAATTCAGTTGACCAAACAATGGGTAAGCTCCTTTATAGCATCGATTGAAGGAAATGAAAATTACACAGAAGAAGTAATCTCATTATTGTTATTTAACTATGAACCTAGTGCCGTATTACATGCAAATCCTGAAGAAACCATTAAAGGGCTAAGAGGAGAACACGATACTATTGTTGAAGGAAATTTTGAATTTAATTATCACAAGTTTATTGAAAAATTAGAGGTTTTTTCAACAAAAGATGTGCCTAACTTTTTAGCATACAAAGAGGCTAAACACCTACTAGTAGAAAATTTAAAAGAGACATTAAAGTTAAATGAATTCAAACCAAGAGTATTGTCTTCCTTTGTTAGGAATAAACTAATAGACGAGGTTTACTTTCCCTTGATAGGAGATAACTTATCTAAGCAGTTAGGAACGGTTGGAGATAATAAACGTACAGACAGAATGGGGATGTTACTTTTAATATCACCCCCAGGTTATGGAAAAACTACTTTGATGGAGTACTTAGCCAATAGGTTAGGATTGATCTTTATGAAAATTAACGGACCTGCCATTGGTCATGAGGTAACCTCAGTCGACCCAGAAGCAGCAACAAATTCAGCCTCTAGAGAAGAACTCAAAAAGTTAAACCTAGCATTCGAAATGGGAGACAACGTAATGTTATACTTAGATGACATTCAGCATTGTAATCCTGAGTTTTTACAAAAGTTCATTTCTCTTTCTGATGGAACAAGAAAAATAGAAGGAGTATATAACGGAAAGCCAAAAACATATGATTTAAGAGGGAAGAAGTTTTGTGTAATTATGGCTGGAAATCCCTATACTGAGAGTGGAGATAAGTTTCAAATACCTGATATGTTGGCAAACCGAGCTGATATATATAACTTAGGAGATATTATAGGAGATACGGATCATTTATTTAAACTTAGTTTAATAGAAAATTCATTAACATCAAACCCGATACTACACCAACTAAGTAGTAAGTACTTTGAAGATGTTTACGCGCTGATAGATAGAATTGAAAATAACACTCAAGAAGGTGAGTTGAAAGGAAATCATACAAAACAAGAAATTCAAGATTATATTTCGGTATTAGAAAAAGTAATAACTATAAGGAATACCATCTTAAAAGTAAATAAAGCATATATCGAGTCTGCTGCAAAAGAGGATGAGTATAGAACAGAACCCTCTTTTAAGTTACAAGGTTCCTATCGGGATATGAATAAGCTAGTGGCTAAAGTAGTACCGATAATGAATGATAAGGAGTTAAAAAAATTGGTATTATCTCATTATGAAAGTGAATCTCAAACATTAACATCTTCTGCTGAAGCAAATTTATTGAAGTATAAAGAATTGATAGGAAATATATCAGAGAACGAAGCAAACCGATGGAGTGATATAAAAGAAATTTTTGTTAAGAATAATAAGCTAAAAGGTTTGGGTAATAAAAATGAAATGGCTCAAATATTAAACCAAATGATGTCATTTTCAGATAATTTAGAAGGGATTAAAGAGGTTTTAAGAAAAGGATTGCAAGGATAAAATGAACACAATAATTATTTTGTTAAGAGGGATTAATGTTTCAGGGAAAAATAAAATTCCGATGCAAGAATTAAAAACACTGTTAGAAGAACTGGGATATAGTACTATAAAAACCTATATCCAAAGTGGCAATATTGTGTTAAAAACTAGAGAAGACTCAAAAGAGGTAGAAAAGAATATTCATACAAAAATTAAAGAAAAATATGATTATGATGTTCTTGTTCTAGCAAAAGAAGTAAGAGAAATAAAAGAGATTCTTCAAAACAACCCTTATAGTAATTTAAACGAAAAACAAATATATTTTACTTTCTTATTCAATGAAACTACAATAAAAGAAATAGAAGTAGAAGCGAAAGAAGATGAATACACAATCTTAAAAGATGTGGTTTATGTAAATGCAGCAGGAGGATACGGGAAAACAAAACTGACGAATAATTTTTTTGAAAGAAAGTTAAAAGTTTCAGCAACTACTCGTAACTTTAAAACCACGAATAAATTAATAGAGTTAGCCAGTTCGTAAAATGTCATTTCTATCAAAGGGAGAAATCTCATGAAAAATGCGTTTGGAATTAAAAAATATAAAATATGGACAGTAAAGTAATCAAAGGAAAAGCGATACCAAGAGGAAAGTTTCCACATGTAAAACAAGTAGGAGATTTTATTTATGTATCTGGAACCAGTTCACGTAGACCTGATAATTCTTTTGAAGGTGTTGCCGTAGATGAATTCGGAACGACCAACTTAGATATTAAAAAACAAACCCGAGCGGTAATAGAAAATATTCGGGATATTTTAAACGAAGTCGGTGCTGATTTATCTGATATTGTTGATGTAACTTCATTCTTGGTAAATATGAATGATTTTGGAGGCTATAATGAAGTATACGCTGAATACTTTGACTATAACGGACCAACCAGAACTACCGTTGCTGTACATCAATTACCACACCCACATTTATTGATTGAAATTAAAGTGGTGGCGTACAAAAAACAAGAATAAAGAACCAAGAACCAAGATAAAAGAAGTCTCTTTTCTTTTCTCTTTTTTCTTTAATCTGTGAATGAAATGAATATTAAAAACTACATAAACGGAGAACTGGTAGCACCAGTAGCAAATAATTATATAGATAATTACAACCCGTCTATTGGAGAAGTGTACGGTCAAATTCCAAATTCTACTACAGAAGATGTAGAAAAAGCATATCAAAGCGCCAAAGTTGCTTTTAAGCAGTGGTCGAATACTACCTTAAACGAACGTAGCCATATTCTTTCTAAAATAGCACAGTTAATTCAACAAAGATTACCTGAATTGGCAAAAGCAGAAGCTAAGGATAATGGAAAGCCATTAAGTTTAGCTACAGCGATAGATATTCCGAGAGCATCATCTAATTTTCAATATTTTGCAGATGCAATTACACAATTTTCATCAGAAGCTCATGAAAGTGTTGGTTTAGGAGCAATGAATTTTACGTTACGTCAACCCATTGGTGTAGTGGGATGTATTTCTCCATGGAATTTACCATTGTATTTATTCACGTGGAAGATTGCTCCGGCAATAGCCGCAGGAAACTGTGTCGTAGCAAAACCAAGCGAAGTAACGCCCATGACAGCCTATTTATTAGGAGAAATTTGTAATGAAGCAGGTTTACCAAAAGGGGTGTTAAACATAGTTCACGGATTGGGAACTACCACAGGACAAGCCATTATTGAACATCCTGATATCAAAGCGATTTCATTTACCGGAGGAACCGCTACAGGAGCACATATAGCTCGTACAGCAGCGCCAATGTTTAAGAAGTTATCGTTGGAGTTAGGAGGTAAAAATCCAAACATCATTTTCGCGGATTGTGATTATGAAAATATGTTGGCAACCACAGTTCGTTCTTCATTTGCGAATCAAGGTCAGATATGCTTATGTGGAAGTAGAATTTTTGTTGAAGAAAGTATCTATGAACAATTCAAAAAAGACTTTGTTCAAAAAGTATCAGAGTTAAAAATAGGAAATCCTTTTGATGCAGATACCAACATAGGAGCTTTAGTATCAAAACCACATTTAGAAAAGGTAAAATCATATATAGATATTGCAGAACAGGAAGGAGGGAAGATTTTATACGGAGGCGACAGAGTCACTGTCAAGAATTGTGAGAACGGTTACTATTTACAACCGACAATTATTGAAGTTTCCAGTAACAAATGTAGATTAAATCAAGAAGAGATTTTTGGGCCTGTAGTTACTTTAATGTCTTTTAAAACAGAAGAAGAAGCTTTACAGTTAGCTAATGACGTGGTATATGGACTATCATCAACATTGTGGACAAACAATTTGACAAGAACCATGCGTATGTCTAAAGAATTACACACAGGAATTGTTTGGGTGAATACTTGGTTGTTACGTGATTTAAGAACACCTTTTGGAGGTCAAAAAGCGAGTGGAGTAGGGCGTGAAGGAGGTTTTGAAGCATTACGCTTTTTTACAGAACCCAAAAATGTATGTATAAAATATGAATAAGGAAATAAAGGAAAAAATAATTGCTGTTTGTGAAGAAAAGATTGCTAAAAAAGGAGAAAATGTAGGGCTTTCGTTTTATGCATTTTTCAAAAATAAAAATGACAATCCGAAAGTACTGATGGAAGTGGCTACTTGGTGGATTCAAACACATCAATTAGATCATTTTGAGAAAGCAGTTAAGATTAAACAAATGATTCAGAATAACGAATAAGATGAATTTAGATATACAACATAAAAACGCCTTGGTATGTGGTAGTACACAAGGAATAGGAAAAGCAGCAGCAATACAATTAGCTCAAGAAGGAGTAAATGTAACGTTGGTAGCTCGTAGTGAAGAAAAACTAAAAGCGGTGCTACAGGACTTGAATGCGGTGTCTGAGCGTAGTCGAAGACACAGTTATATTGTGGCTGATTTTACCAATCCAGCAGATTTAAAGAAAAAGTTAGCAGCAACGAATTTACAGTTCCATATTTTGGTAAACAATACAGGAGGGCCAGCAGGAGGACCAGTATTCAATGCGAAATTAGAAGAGTTTGAACGTGCTTTTACCATGCATTTAAAATGTAATCATGTGTTAGTACAAGCGGTAGTTCCATTTATGAAAGAACAAAATTATGGTAGGATTATTAATGTAATTTCTACTTCTGTAAAACAGCCATTAGATGGCTTAGGTGTTTCAAATACGATTCGTGGTGCTGTTGCTAATTGGAGTAAAACGTTGGCGAATGAATTAGGTCAATTCGGGATTACCGTGAATAATGTATTACCAGGGGCAACAGCTACAGAGCGTTTGACAGAAATTATCAATAATAAAGCAGCTAAAACAGGTAAATCGATAGAAGAGGTTGCAGAAATGATGAAAAATGCTTCGCCAGCAAAACGTTTTGCTAAACCTGAAGAGGTAGCCAATGCGATTGTGTTTTTGGCAAGCGAAAGAGCAAGTTTTATCAACGGAATTAACGTTCCTGTTGACGGAGGTAGAACAAAATCATTATAAAAGAATCAAGAATAAAGACTTTTAGAAACGAGACTATTTAAGTATCTTTAAAAATGAATAAATAATAACTCCAATACGCCCAATTATGAGTTCCTTCCCTTTGGGGAGGTTAGGAGGGGCTTAAAAGATGAGCAAGTTAGTACAACCTTTAAATTTCAAAAAGTGGATTGATGAAAACCGTCATTTACTAAAACCACCAGTAGGAAATAAACAGGTTTGGGATAATGGCGAATATATCGTAATGGTTGTTGGAGGGCCTAACAATCGTAAAGATTATCACTATAACGAAACACCAGAGTTTTTCTATCAGTTAGAAGGAGATATGGTGCTAAAAATTATTGATGATAATGGAGAAATGATCGATGTTGAAATTAATGAAGGAGATATTTATTTGTTACCAGGAAAGGTACCGCACTCACCACAACGTAAAGCAAATACGGTAGGGTTAGTTATCGAATATCCACGTGAAGAAGGTATGATGGATGCTTTAGAGTGGTATTGTGAAAACTGCGGACATCAATTATACCGAGAAGAATTTGCTCTAGACAATATTGAAACAGATATGCCAATAATTTTTGATAAGTACTATTCTGACAAAGAAAAATGTACCTGTGATAAATGTGGTACTGTGATGGAAGCACCAAACAAAGCATAAATTTTGCAATAGAAACCAAAATGAAAAAACGCAAACTACGAATAAACGGACATTCACATTTACTGCCTTACCCAGAGCAAATTCCACAGTTTATGAAAGACAAAGGAATTTTTTGGGTTGATAAGGACCGAAAGTTCATGCTACAAAAAGATTGGAGTCGACCTGTGACGGATTCTAGTTTCTTTTTAGATGAAAAATTAGCATGGATGGAGCATTTTAAAATCGATCATGCAGTTGTTTTGAACTTGTCTCAATTATATGGGAATGGTTTACGCTTGGAAGAAATGAAGCAAGCGTTACGTTTTCAAAATGATTTTAATGCCCGTGTACAGCATGAAAATCCATCGAAATTCACAACAGGTTTTGTGGTGCATCCAGGGTTTGTTCGTGGTGCTTTATGGGAAATAGAACGTTGTGTTGAGGTATTGGGAATGCGCTTGCTATGTTTGCCTACACATTATATGGATACTATTGGTACTTGGCGTTGTATTTTTGATGAGGAGAACGAACCTATTTTTGAGTTAGCCGATAAGTATAATCTGGCGGTAGAAATTCATCCGTATGACGGAGAGAAATTCATCAAACTGCAAAATACCAGTTGGCGTTTCCATTTAATTTGGATGCTGGCGCAATGTGCAGACGCCTATCACTTCTTAACGTTAAACGGGTATTATGAAAAGTATCCTAATATGCGTGTGTGTTTTGCGCATGGAGGTCAGTTAGCACAAATGAACTTAGGGCGTCGTATTCAAGGATTTGATGGTAGACCTGATTTGTTTGAAGGAAAACAACACCCTCGTAAAGCTGTAGGGCATAAAAACATCTTCTTTGATACATTGGTTCACGATACTGGCTCGTTAGATTTGTTGATTAAAAATCAAGGATCAAAACAAGTGTTAATAGGACTGGATGATCCGTATCCATTAGGAGAAATGGAAAGCGAAATCCAATCGTCATATCCAGGAAAAATCCTAGATTTAGCTATCGAAAGAAACATTATTAACGAGCAAGAAAAAGATGAAATGTGGGAGGATAATGTATTGCAATGGTTATTTGGAAATGATCAAAAAGCAAAAAAAGATTTAGTTTCTAAAATCTTACAATAAATGGCTGAAGTAACACAGTTTCATAATCTATTACATACGTGTATTTCTTTTATTGGAGCTGTGTTATTATTAGCAATCTACTATAATATTACAAAGCGATTTAAAGAAGTTTTAGAAGAAGGAAATTCAATAAAAAGAGTTGATAAAGGGTTATTGTATTTCAGCTTTGGAATGTTGGTTTGGGTGGTTTCTGGTATCTGGGCACTTTCGGCAAGTTATTTCACTTTTGAAAAAACAACAATTCATCAAATAGGAATAAACATCCTGTCTACAATCAATAACTTATTTTGGTTAATGGCGCTGTATTATGTGCATGATGCGCCTAAGTTTATTTACAGAAATGAAAAGAATGTTAAGATCATAGCCATTATCATTATTGTTGTTGCCTCCATAACTGTATCACTTTCATTTTTCTATGGGAATGATTTTTATGACGGAATAAAGTTAGCAGCACTTCCAGATGTTTTACTAACAACTTTTTTATGTGTTTTAATGGGAGTTTCTTTTTACAGGACTTTTATGTATAGAGATTTAAAACTGGTAGCTTTGATATCGGTTGTAGCAATCGTATTGTTATTCGTTTCTCAATTATCTGATGTGTTAATTGGTTTTGATAATGAATTTACCAACCAATTAATTAGGGTTATAGCCAAAACATCGTTGATATCGGTATTTTTAGTGTTGGCAACAAGCTGGGTAATACAGTTGGCTCATACACCAAAACCTAACGAAATGAAAATTCAGTTTTTAGATTGGTCACTAATAAAACTCACGATTCCATCTAAAGGAATAGTCAATGCTAAAATAGATTTTGGCTCAAAAACAACACAGTACAAAAACCTACTAACATTTGCTTATAGAAGAAAGTTTTTAGAGGCAGAAAAACAATCAATTATCGTAAGTTCAGGAGGCGATATTAAAAGTCAAACATACGTTACTAGAATTATTGATAATATAAATTCAATTCTGAATGTTGAAGAAGAAAAATTAGAGCGTAAAGACCTCATTACATTCATAGGTGAAAGTAAATATCGTTTGCGAATTCTTCCAGAACATATAAGCATTGATGAAGCCTTGTTAGAAGAGTATAAACAACAATTATAAACTATTTAATTTACCTAATAATTTTACAAGCTTGCCTTTTGTTTTAGCGTATTCGTACTCGTTTTTAATTTCTTTCAATTTACTTTCTATTAATTTTACTTCTCTGTAGTTAATTAGAAAAATAGAGCTTTCTCCCAAAGAAAATTTACGTTCTTCACTTTTTACAATTGTATGATAATCGTTTACAAGATTTTTTAAAATATCATTTTGTTTTTTGTACGATGTAATTTCTTGCTCGGTAGCCGTTATTTTGTTTTGTAAAGAGACTTTAGTTGACGCAATTTCAAAATCGATATCTTGTAGTTTTAGCTTAGCAAGTTTTAAATCTCCTCTAGATTTACGAAGAAAAAGCGGAATGCTAACCTGAAGAGAGTTTTTATAATTAGCCGTGCTAAACGCATCAAAATTATCTACTTTTGATGCAAGGAAGTTATACTGAAAATCTACTTTAGGTAATAGGTTGTTTACTTTTAATTGCTTATTTATTTCTAGGGTTCTTTTCTTTAACTCCAGTAACTTTAACTTAGGATGGTTTTCAAACTCATTATCAAGTAAAGTGGTTACTGAAGTGTTTAGGATTATATCAATATTAGAAAAAGTCGTGTTATCAGGAACTATTTCTTCTTGTATTTCCATAGGAATGTTGTTACCAATCCATAAATAATTAGAAAGTTCTAACTTAGATTTAATGTATTTAATATGTGCTTTTTCGAGGTCTAACATTCTGTTTTTTAAATTGATGTTAGCCTCTAAAGTGTCTATAGCTGGTTTATCGCCAGCTTTAAAGCTCTTCTTTATGTTTTTTAGCCTAGTATCAGCATTCGTGTAATAATCTTTGTAAACATTATAGCTCTGGTAGTATTGTAACCAATTTAAGTATGTGTTAATAGCTTCAAATAAAATATCATTAACCAATAGCTGTTGTTCTAATTTTCCTTGTTGCGTATAGAGTTTAGCTTGTTTTAAGGTAGCCATCCTTTTGTTGATAAATAGGTTTTTAGCCAAAGAAACAGATATTCCAACGTTATATAAACCATTTTCAGGGGTGTTGTGTTCAGGGTTTACATACTGACCAGAATTATTTTCATAACTCCCTTTTAACTCTATTCCATACCAAGTCGGAATTTTAAAGGTTGAATTTAGTTTTTTGTAATAGTCCTTACCTTTAAATTCTTTTCTGTCGTAGTCTACTTCTATTTTAGGATCAAAACCCCCTCTGGCTTTTAATAATTTAGCTTCATTGGTACTTGTAATAAGTTCAGCTTGTTTAATAACAGGATGATACTTTTTTACATAGCCTAAATATTCTTCTAAACTAAGTTGAGTACTTAAATTATTCTGTGCTGTAGCTATAAAGCTTAGTAACAAAAAAAGGATGTTTAACCTTTTCATCTATTTGTTTTTTATTGTTTTATTAAGTGTTTTTTAGGCTTCTTTTTTTGACTTTTTACCACTCTCTTTATTCTTTGGTTGATAGAAGTTAGGAGGGAAACTGTTAATTTGCCTCCATAACTCAAACCAAATAGGGACATTTTCCAATAAGGCGATGGTTTTTGCACCTGAACCTACCCTTATGGCTTCTGGCCATGGTTCTTGTTTGTTGTTAGGAACAATTAAAACACGGTATTTTCCATTGCTACTAATAAAGTTTTCAATAGCAACAATTTTAGCACCGTAAGTTCCGTATGACACATTGGGCCAACCACTAAAAACCATTGCGGGCCAACCGTCAAATTGAACGCGAACTTCTTCACCAATGTGAATCAATGGTAAATCGATAGGCTGTATGTACATTTCAACAGCTAAATCGTAATGAGCAGGCATAATGTTTACTAATTGCTCCCCTTCTTTAAAAGTTTCACCAATACCAGACTTTATAGCTTTATTAATGTACCCGTCTTGGGGGGCGGTAATAAACAATAAAGAGTTTCGTTTGCTATAATTGGCTAAACTCGTTTCCAGTTTTGAAACTTGAACTTCTGCTTCATAGGCACCAGATTGTGCACTATACAAGCTGCTCTCTGTTTTTGACAATTTATCAGCGTAAGAAGCCTGTGTGCTGCTAATTGCTAATTGAGCATTGATAATATTGTTTTTAGAAGTAAAGAACTTATTTTCTTGAGAAATTAATTTAGCTGATAACTCTTGAAGTTTTGCTCTCTTTTCTTCAACATCTTTAACAGCTTTTAAACCTTCTTCTTCTAAGGTAACGGTTCTATCAAATTGTGTTTGAGCAATTTTTTGCTTTATTTTAATAGCTTCAAAATCGATGCTATCACTTTTAGCTTTTAAATAAGCTTGTTTCAACTTATTTTTTGCTTGTTCTAGTTTTAATTTGCGTTCTTTTTTAATTGCCCCAAGCTGATTTTTTAAAGCACCAATTTTATGAGTATACGCTTTAGCAGACAAGGTTTTCGAGTTTAACTGCTTACCGGTTCTCTCAGCAAGTTTTGTGTCGAAATAACCGCTTTTTATTTCTGAAATTCTTAAAACAGTGTCTCCTTTCTTTACGAAATCTCCTTCTTGCACAAACCATTCTTCTATACGACCAGGTATTTGAGATTGAAGTGTTTGCGGACGTTGATTAGGTTTAAGAGTGGTAACACGTCCTTCACTAGACACGTTTTGGGTCCAAGGTAAAAACAAGATGATTACTAAGATTACAGAAAAAACTAGTAAAAATCGTTTAAATAATTTGTGATACTCTTTTGTGAAAATATCTTTACCAGACTTAAATTTAGTAATATCTATTTGGTCTGAAATGGTGTTTTTTGATATGTTTAACATGCTTACCTACGATTTAAAGTTAGTTAGACTACCTTTTTTAAGGGTAATTTGTTTGTTACACTTCTCTTTCCAATGTTCATTACGGCTTACAATAATTAAACTCCATGGTTGAGAAGTGTCTGTAATGAAATCAATAATCTTCTCAGCTTCGTTTTTTTCAAATTGATCAAGAGGATCTTCTAAAATTAATAATTTAGGTTTCTTGATTATTGCTCTAGAAAGAATAATTTTTTTGGCCACTGTATAGGCAATGAGCTTTCCTTCAGGTTTTAAATAAGTGTCCAAACCTTTTGGTTGTTGTTTTAGAAATTCTGTTAATCCAGTAATTTTAAAAATAGTATATATTTCTTCATCAGTTATAGTACTGTCTCCAAAAGTTATGTTTTCTCTAATGGTTCCTTTAAAAGGGGTTTCTTCAGAGAGAGACAAACCTAAGTTTGCTCTATAATTGTTGATAAAAATACTTTTTAGAGATAAATCGTTTACAAAAATATGCCCTGAGGTTGGCTCGATTAAACCAGAAATTAATTGAATTAAACTAGACTTTCCAGAATTACTACTTCCTTGAAGTAAAATTCTATCAGTAGGATTAATTTCAAGCGAAACATTGTTAATTACGGGATTTGGTCTGTTGTTCACAAGATAGGAAACATTTTGAAGTTCAATTTTAAATGGTTTATCTCTATTAATACTGCTGCCTTTTTGTAGCTCTATAGGTTTGTCGATAACCTCTCCTAGTTTTTCTATAGAGGTTAGTACATCGTAAAAAGATTCAAGCCCTAAAATCAATTTTTCTACAGAATTCATAATTAGGATGATAATAATTTCAGCAGCGACAAATTGGCCAATATTCATTTGTTGGGTGAGCACTAAAAAACCACCGATAAGTAATAAGCCAGCAGTAATAATTACTTTAAAACTAATCATTTGAATATACTGCATGACGAGTACTTTAAAGTGACTCTCTCTAGACTTTAGATAATCATCTACCAGAAGATCACTTTTTTCAAGTGCTAGTTTTGTTTTTCCAGATAATTTAAAACTTATAATGGTTCTTGCAACTTCTTGTAACCAGTGAGCTACTTTATATTTGTTTTTAGACTCTTTTAAACTCGTTTCTAACCCTTTTTCTGCGGTGTACTTAAAAACAACATAGATTAATAGTAAAACTAACAATCCGAAAATGATAAAAAATGGATGGTAAAATGACAGGAGTAATAACGCAAAAATAATTTGTAACAGAGCAGAAGGGGCATCTATCAATATTTTTGAAATACCTTTTTGAATGGTTAATGTATCAAAAAAACGATTGGCAAGTTCTGGTGGATAATAATTTCGTAGTTCTATCATTTTAATTTTTGGAAAGCGATAGCTAAGCTCTATAGATGCTCTGGTAAAAATTCGTTGTTGAATGGTTTCAATAATTCTAAATTGCATGAGCTTTAATAGGCCACTAAAAGCAACACCAGCAGTTACTAATATAACTAATACAATCCAGGAAGCAGAAACCTGTGCCGCTTGTAGTAAGTTGATAATGGCTTGTACTCCTAAAGGTAATGATAGAGCAACAACCCCCTCAAAAATAGCGTAATATGCAATTTGTAACGTGTCTTTTTTTTCTAGGTTAATTAAACCTAGAAATCGCTGCCATGGTGTGAGCTTATTTTTCTTCTTCATTGGAAAGTACATTTAAAATTAGTTCGATAAAAAAGGAGGTAGTAGTGGTGTTTTCATCACAGTTAGTAAGTGATTTAAAATGTAGTTTTATAAATTGCTGGTGTAAAATACCTTCAATAATAGTGCTAGCAAGTGTAAGTGGGTGCTTATACGAGTTATTGTAATTACTAATTATTTCAGCAAAACGTTTTACCACTTCTTTGTACAATTTAAAAAAACCTTCTTTATTTTCTATATCAACTTCTTTTGTTGAGTATGATTTTGAGTTCTCATTAATGACAATTAAGTTAAGTAAGGCTTCATTAATATGCATAAAATTATTGTCCTGCTCAGCTTTTCTAGCAAGAACTTCAACAGCTTTAATTAACTTCTCCTTTGGGTTGCTAATGCTATAAGTTTCAATTACCAATAAGTATTGAATCCATCCCCAGTACCAAGATGTTAGGTAAACCAAGAGTTTATGCTTACTTTCAAAATAACGATAAATAGAACTTTCGTTAGAACCTATTACTTTACCTAGCTTTTTAAAATTAAAGTTTTCAAAACCAATTTCTTCAATTAATAGGATGCTGTTTTCTATTATTCTTTTACCCAAATCTGAGGTCTCAGGATCTTTAATATAAATACCAGAAGGGATTTCTATTTTTATGTTTGATAGTAAATTTCTCATAAATAAAAATTAACAGCGCAAATATAATAGTAAAACTATTATTAAAGCGTTTTTAGTTATTAATAAGATGTTAATTTTTCTCATTAATAGGGTTACAAAAAATTACAAAAGCTTATTTTTTACTACAATTTACTACATGTCTTCTGTTTTTTTTAGTTGAAAAATATATTCGTGAAAACTTAAAAATTATTAAACATATGAATTCAAGAACAGATGTTTTAGGACATCCAAGAGGATTACTGTATTTATTTTTTGCTGAATTATGGGAGCGTTTTTCCTTTTATGGAATGCGAGCATTATTGGTATTGTACATGACCAAGCATTTATTATTTTCTGATGAAATGTCATTCGGAGTGTACGCAGCATATATGTCGTTAGTATATGTAACTCCAATGATTGGAGGAATGCTAGCTGACAAAATTTTAGGATTTAGAAAAGCAATTGTTTTAGGAGGAGTATTAATGGCACTAGGACATTTCTTTTTAACTTTTGAACATCCAGTATTTTTTTATGGATCATTATCCTTAATTATTGTTGGAAATGGTTTTTTTAAACCAAATATATCATCATTTGTAGGTAAACTGTATACAGAAGGAGATAGTAGAAGAGATGCTGGATTTACTATTTTTTATATGGGGATAAATATAGGAGGAGCAGTTGCTCCACTATTATGTGCATGGTTGGCAGAATTATATGGTTGGCACTACGGATTTGTTTTGGCAGGAATTGGTATGTTGTTAGGATTGATTGTTTTCAAAGGAGGTCTTAAAAGAAACGTTTTTGAAAATAAAGGTTTAGTTCCAAATCAAGAATTGTTTGAGGAAAAACAATTTGGGATAAAAAGGGGGAATTTGGTTACAATAGGAGCGCTTTTGTCTGTTCCAGTATTTGCATTGATCGTTTATTATCATGAGTTTGAGCATTACTTAGTTTGGATTGTTTCGCTATTGCTGCTATTGTATTTAGTAAAAATACTACGATCTGTGACTTCAAAAGAGCGCAAAAAACTTTCTGTAGCTATTTTTTTTACAGTTTTATATACTTTGTTTGCAGCAATTTTTGAACAGGCAGGTAGTTCATTGACTTTGTTTGCTGATAGGAATGTAAACCTAATAGGTTTAAATGCAGCTCAAACCAATAGTGTCAATTCAACTTTTATAATTCTAATGGCAATTCCATTTTCAATGCTATGGGGGTATTTACACAGGACACATAAAAACCCGAACTCAGTTATAAAATTTGGATTGGGTTTGTTGTTTTTGGGGGTAGGTTTTATAACTTTTGGCTTGTCAGGTTATCAGGTAGATGATTTAGCAAAAACTCCAATGGTGTATTTAATTCTGGGATATTTTATACTAACTACAGGAGAGTTGTTTTTATCTCCAATAGGATTGTCTAAAATGACAGAGTTATCACCTGTAAAATATATTGCTTTTATAATGGGGGTATGGTTTTCGGCTAATTTTTATGGACATTTTTTTGCGGGAAAAATAGCTAAGTTAACCACTGTTGTTAATGGTAGTTTAGGGGTGTTTTCAAAAGGTTTTTTTGGAAAGGTAACAGAATTGTTCACTGGTTTGTCATCAAAAACTGTTATGGAACAATCAGAAGTTTTTCATCAATTGTACTCGTATGTTTCTGTGTATGCCAATTTAGGTGTTATTTCAGCAATTATAGGCTTGCTGGTCATTGTTGCTTACAAGCCTGTAAAAAAATGGATGTTTGAAGTACATTAAAAATAAAAGCCTCAGAGTAATTTCTGAGGCTTTTAAAAATATGTGTTGGTCTGTTTTTATTTAAAAACAGAAGTAATGTTTAAAGCTACTTCATCCCATGTTTTAGAAACACCATCTGCACCTTTATGTAAATCTTTACAAGCAGTGTTTAAAGAGTCTAAAGCATTTTCAGCTTGCCAGTCGGTAATCTTCATCGTAGCATTTAAACTGAATTCTTTTCCGTTTAAAGTATATTTAAAAGGAAGCTTTTTAGTTACTCCATTCATGGTTAAGTTGGCATGACCAATAGAATCATTTTCCAACACTAATTTACCAGAAAGTAATTCAGTGTTATCCATTACTCCGAAGAAAAACTTTTTAATTTTAAAATCTCTACTAGTATCTTTTGTAAAAATACTACTTACAGGAATAGAAAACTCGGCATTGTTAATAGCGTCTTTAGCTGTGTCAGCTTCACCACCAGCAGTAATGTTTACTTTTTGAAATTGCCCATTTACAGGAACCTTTTCAGTCGTTTTATAAGCGGTCCAGTTTATTAGGTTGTCAGCATCTTGCAATACAAATGCAGCCTTTTTTTCTGTTTTAATTTCTTCCTTTGTGGTCTCTGTTTCTTTTTTGGCTTCTGATTTACAAGATGTCATTTGAAAAACTGTAAAACAGATAACTAAAGAATAAACGATTTTTTTCATGAGGTTTATTTTATGATTGAATTTACTAATTTAATGTATTCTTTTTTTGCTTTTCGTTCACTCATACCTCTAAGTTGCATCCAAGCATTAAATTTAAAGGCATTTCGTAAATCACTATTGTCATTAAATGTAAATCTATCACCCTTAACAGCTTGTTTATAGTAAGCATATAAACGTAGCATAACATCTGCAGGAAGTTTTTCCTCTAAATCGGATGCTATTTTATAAGCTTCTTGAAACTTTGAATCTAACTCATCTTCCATGGGTGGGATAGGTATTTATATAGATAGTTTACATTATGTAATGTATGTACAAATATACGAAGGGTGCAAGGAAAAACAAGCTATCTAGTCTATCTAATAAACCTCCATGACCTGGCATAATTGTACCACTATCTTTTACATTAGCTTGTCTTTTAAGTTTAGATTCTACCAAATCTCCTAAAGAACCAAAAACAGCTACGATAATAGCAATGATTATCCAATCTAAAATAGAGAAAATTCCAGAGTATTGACCTATTATAAACCCTGCGATTATTGAAAATAATAAACCACCTATAAAGCCTTCAATTGTTTTTTTAGGAGATACCTTTTCGAATAATTTTCGTCTTCCGAAGTTTTTCCCTACTAAAAAAGCAAAACTATCATTGGTCCAAATGATAAAAATTATGTAAACAATTATGTTTGGATAATAAGTATGGTTAATAAAAGGAAGATCCATTAAAAAGTAAAAAGGAAATACTAAATACACAGCTTGCAAAAGTAGTTTTTGAGCCAGGGTGTCTGTTTTAATTGGTTTGGAGTTTATAAGTAAAAACAACAAAGTAATCGATCCAACCATAGTAACACCAAATAAGTAATCAACATACGTAAAAGAAGTATTAAAAAAAGCCAGATAAGCAACACATGCTAAAAGAATATATGGAACAAGGCTTTTTATTTGTATAATTTTAGAAAGTTCCCAAATACAAACAATGGCAAATAGTGAAAGCAGTCCTATATATGTTTCTGCTGAAAAAAGAATAGCAGCAATAAAAAGGACAGCATAAACGAGTGCAGAAAGACTTCTTACAAAAAGGTTAGACATATTTTAAAGGTCTTCAAAGAGCAGCAAATATAAATCTTTTGTGTTATTATTACCATAACTCAAAAAATTATCATCTTCAACTTCAAACGTATAATTCTTAATAGAACTAATGTTGGTTGGTATGTTACCGCTAAAATGTGTTTTAATACCCGTTAATCCTTCTCCTGTATTTTTTACTAGCTGACTCGTCGTAGCATATACAATAAAATGTTTAGAGAGAGAGGCTAGTTTATGACTGCCTAACTGATTAGAAGAAAATAAAATTTCTCCTTTGTCGGCAATCAAATGTTCACAAGAAGTAAAAAAAGGGACAGAATCAGAGGAATGGTTTTGTACAGAAATATCAATTTTTTCAGTAATTTTTAATAAATCATAATCCGTACAAGTAATTGTATGCCAATTGTTTTCTTGCAAGATGTTTTTTAAATGATTGCTTACTTCGTTTATTGATGTAGAGTATAAAAATTTTCCTCCTTTATTAATAAAATGATGCACAAAAGAATCATCTAAAGACAAATGAACTTCTTGTTCGTTGACTTTTTTTTCTTTAGATGATTCTTGATATGTTTTAAATAATTTTTTAAAAAAATTCATTTAAATAAAAACTATTCTTCTGTTGTAATTTCAGGCTTTTCTTCCTTTCCAAATGGTCTGTCTCCAAAGATTTTTATTAAATCATCTTTAAAGATAACTTCTTTTTCCAGTAATAAATCAGCAAGTTCTGTTAATTTATCCCTGTTCTTGTCAAGTATTTCAATAGCCCTTTTGTATTGAGTTTCTATTATTTCAGAAATTTCTTCATCAATCTTTTTAGCAGTGGCATCACTATAAGGTTTCACAAAGGCATCATTACCAGAAGAATCGTAATAGGTAACGTTACCTACTTTGTCATTCAAACCATAAACAGTTACCATAGCTCGCGCTTGTTTAGTAACTTTTTCTAAATCACTTAACGCTCCTGTTGAAATTTTATTGAAAATTAATTTTTCAGCAGCCCTACCTCCCATGGTAGCACACATTTCATCAAGCATTTGTTCTGTTTGAACAATTTTTCTTTCTTCAGGAAGATACCAAGCAGCTCCTAAAGATTGACCGCGAGGTACAATTGTTACTTTTACTAACGGAGCAGCGTGTTCTAACATCCAACTAACAGTTGCGTGACCCGCTTCATGAAAAGCAATTACTTTCTTTTCTTTAGGCGTTATTACCTTGTTTTTCTTCTCTAACCCGCCTACAATTCTATCAACAGCGTCTAAGAAATCTTGATGCTCAATAGCTTCTTTACCCTTTCTAGCAGCAATTAAAGCAGCTTCATTACATAGGTTAGCAATATCAGCACCAGAGAAACCAGGTGTTTGTTGTGCTAAGAATTCTAAATCGGCATTTGCAGCTAATTTTAACGGCTTGATGTGAACTTCAAAAATTTCTCGACGTTCGTGTAAATCTGGTAAATCAACATAAATTTGACGGTCAAAACGTCCAGCACGCATTAAAGCTTTATCTAACACGTCTGCACGGTTCGTTGCTGCTAACACAATAACATTGGTATCAGTACCAAAACCATCCATTTCTGTTAATAATTGGTTTAATGTGTTTTCACGTTCATCATTACCACCAGTCATACTGTTCTTACCTCTAGCACGTCCAATAGCATCAATTTCATCAATAAAAATGATAGAAGGAGATTTTTGTTGAGCTTGTTTAAACAAGTCACGTACACGAGAAGCACCAACTCCAACAAACATTTCAACAAAATCAGAACCAGATAAAGAGAAGAAAGGTACCCCAGCTTCACCAGCAACAGCTTTTGCTAATAAAGTTTTTCCTGTTCCAGGAGGCCCTACTAATAAAGCTCCTTTAGGTATTTTACCTCCTAATTTGGTGTATTTTTCTGGACTTTTTAAGAAGTCAACAATTTCTTGTACTTCTTCTTTAGCGCCTTCTAAACCAGCTACATTTTTAAAGGTCGTTTTAACCTTAGTGTTTTCGTCAAAAAGCTTGGCTTTAGATTTACCAATGTTAAAAATTTGACCTCCAGCACCACCACCTCCAGCAGCTCCAGACATTCTTCTCATGAAGAAAAGCCAAATAACAATTAATAAAATAAAAGGTAGAAAGCTAATGATGGTATCCATCATACTAGTTCTTTCTACATTTACTTTGTCAAAGTCTAGGTTCTTTTCTTCTTTTTCCTTGTTGATTTCATTTTCAAAATTTTGTAAATCACCAAAGTTATAGGTGTAAAGAGGAGATCCCTTTCTGTAAAATGGAGAATCTGCTAATTTTTTATGTTGCTCTTTTTTCTCAGCCTCAGGCTTTAAAAATATTTGAGCAACATTGTTGTTTTCTACAACGATTTCTTTAATATCGTTTGCTTGAAGAATTTCAGTAAACTCGTTTTTTGTAATATTACGAGAACCTAAGTTACCAGAATTAAAAAAGCTTAATCCTAGTAAAATTACAATTATTGGTATGTATAGCCAAAATGAATTGAAACTAAATTTTGGCGCGTTTTTTTTATTATCACTCATAAAAAGGTGTATAAAATGTTAGCAATTATGCAGGGTTGATTTCTGTAATTTTTGCATCTCCCCAAAGACTTTCAATGTCGTAAAATTCACGAACTTGTTTTTGAAAGATATGTACAACAACATTTACGTAATCCATAAGAACCCATTCAGAGTTTCCTTGCCCTTCCACATGCCAAGGTTTGTCTTTAAGTTCTTTACTTACTATTTTTTGTACAGAGCCTGAAATGGCGTTAACTTGTGTGTTCGAATTAGCAGAACAAACTACAAAATAATCACAAACAGTATTTTCTATCTCTCTTAAATCTAGTAATTGGATATCCTCTCCTTTTACATCATCAATCCCTTTAATAATCACAGCTAAAAGATCGTCTGTGTTTGTTTGTTTTATTGTCATTAAAAAAAATTAAGTTTTAGCAAAGTTATTATTTTTTTGCGAGTAATTTATGTAATATTGATACTTGTTTTACACGCTAAATGCATATGAAAATAATCAAACTTAATGCCATCGACTCTACCAACACCTTTTTGAAGAATATGGTGTCAAAAGTGGTAGCTGATGATTTTACAGTTGTAGTTGCTAAAACCCAAACTAAAGGTAGGGGGCAAATGAATTCTGAATGGGTTGTTGAAGAAGGAAAAAATCTCACTTTTAGTGTGTTTTCTAGGTTTACAGACTTAGATGTTGAAAAACATAAGTATTTAAACTTTAGTGTTTCGTTAAGTGTTTTTGAAGTTTTAAAAGAACTAGGTTTACCAAATTTGGCAATAAAATGGCCTAACGACATTCTGTCAGGAAATAAAAAGCTGGGAGGCATATTAATTGAAAATACATTAAAAGGTAGTAAAATAGTGTCGTCAGTAATAGGAGTTGGAATAAATGTAAACCAAGACTCATTTTCTAAAAACTTACCGAATGCTTCTTCTGTAAAAAATATCTTAGGAAAAGAATTTGATTTGGATATATTGTTAGAAAGTACTTTGAAGAAGCTAGAAGATTATTTTACGCTTTTAGAAAAAAAAGAATATGAATTATTAGAAGAAGCTTACTTAAAGTATTTGTACAAAAAAAATGTTCCAACAATGTTTAAAAAAGGTCAGAACATTTTATTTATGGGTAAAATTATAGGAGTATCTAAAAATGGAAACCTCCAAATAGAATTAGCAGATGAAACTATTCAAGAATTTGGCTTAAAAGAAGTTTCGTTTGCTACTTTATAACTTTTCTAAATTTTCAGTTAACGTACCGATAAACTTTGTTAATGGGGCTTTAACCATCATTGCCATCATAGCGTTAAATTCACCGTCGAATTTTAAAGTAGCTTGACTTTCATGATCATTAACTTCAGTTATGTCAGCAGCTAATGTAAAAGGTAATTTACTACTTGCAGCGCCTAAGGTAACATTAGAATATTCAGTTTTTTCTTTCATGATTAACCGAATTTCTGGCATCCCTTTTAGACCAAAAATAAAGCTATCACCATCAACCTCAAATTTTTGCGTGTTTTCAGGCATTAGTTGTTCAAAGTTTTCTAACTTGGTTAGAAATTCAAATAAATCTTTAGATGATTTTTTTACAGTAACGGTATTTCCTTCTATATTCATTATTGTGCTGTTATTTATCGTTTTGGTTCCACTCACTAGGGGCAATTCTCCAATCCTCTAAAGTTCGAAGTTCCTCGCTAGTAATATATTTACTATCTAGAGCTTGCTCTAACAAATGTTCATAATTACTTAAAGTAGTTAGTTCTACTTTGTCATTTTTAAAATTCTCTGTGGCTATGTTAAATCCATAAGAAAAAATAGCAATCATTCCTTTTACATTGGCATGTGCTTCTTTCAATGCTTTTACAGCATTTAAACTACTTTTTCCAGTACTAATTAAATCCTCAATTACTACAACATTTTGACCACTTTCTATATGTCCTTCAATTTGGTTTTGTCGACCGTGCTTTTTAGGTTCGGGTCTAACATATATAAAAGGCACTCCTAGCTCTTGCGCAACGAGTATACCAATTGCAATAGCACCAGTAGCAACCCCTGCTATAACATCAGGTTTGCCATGTTTTTCTTCTACTAGTTTGGCAATCTCTTGTTTTAAAAAATTTCTAACAGGAGGGTACGACAACGTGATTCTGTTATCACAGTAAATAGGTGACTTCCAACCAGAAGCCCATGTGAAAGGTGCTTGGGGACTTAATTTTATAGCCTTAATTTGCAAAAGAAGCTCGGCAGTTTTTTTTGCTGTATCTTTGTTAAAATCCATAGCGCAAATGTATAAAGTTTTTGTTAATGATAAACCAATAATCTTTACAACTTCACTTAAAAATGAAGAAGATTTTTCAGTTTATATCTACAAAAATACAATTATTAAAGAACTTATTTACAAGTTAAAAGTAGGTAAGTTAAACGGTGTTTACATCTATTCTAATAATTTAATGGAAGATTGGAAAGACTTTAAAATTAAGTTTAAAATAATAACTGCTGCTGGAGGATTGGTTTTAAACGAAAGTAAAAAAGTGCTGTTTATTTATAGAGGAAATAAATGGGATTTGCCCAAAGGACGTGTTGAGGAAGGAGAAAACTTGATGGAAGCAGCCATAAGAGAAGTAGAGGAAGAATGTGGCATTGAAAAACTTATTATTAGTAGAGAACTCCTTATTACCTATCATTTATTTATGCAGCAAAACGAATATCGTTTGAAAGAAACACATTGGTATTTAATGTTTTCTAATTATGAGGGAAGTTTAACTCCTCAATTAGAAGAAGGTATTACTAAAGCCGAGTTTAAAGCCGAGGAAGAAACTAATAAAGCATTACAAAATACATTTGCAAACATAATAATGGTGTACAAATCTTATGTAAACAACACCAATTAATGACACTCTGTCATAAAAAATACGCTAATTGATACCTTTTTCTGTCAAAATATAAGTAAAAAACCAATGGCATACACTTTGACTAATACTACTCGTAAAATTGAATTTAAAACTTTTAAAAAAGATAAATAAAGATTATGAGTAAAATTATAGGTATAGATTTAGGTACTACGAACTCATGTGTTTCTGTAATGGAAGGTAATGAGCCAGTAGTAATTCCAAATGCAGAAGGAAAAAGAACAACCCCTTCTATAGTTGCATTTGTTGAAGGAGGTGAGCGTAAAGTAGGAGATCCTGCAAAGCGTCAAGCAGTAACAAACCCAACTAAAACAGTTTATTCTATTAAACGTTTTATGGGGAATAAATATTCTGAGTCTCAAAAAGAGGCAGATAGAGTTCCTTATGAGGTAGTAAAAGGAGATAACGATACACCAAGAGTTAAAATTGATGATCGTATGTATACGCCTCAAGAAATTTCTGCAATGATATTACAGAAAATGAAGAAAACTGCTGAAGACTACTTAGGTCAGGGAGTTTCTGAAGCGGTAATTACAGTACCAGCATATTTTAACGATGCTCAACGTCAGGCAACTAAAGAAGCAGGTGAAATTGCTGGGTTAAAAGTTCGTCGTATCATTAACGAGCCTACAGCAGCTGCCTTAGCTTATGGATTAGATAAAGCAAATGATGATAAGAAAATCGTAGTATTTGACTTTGGTGGAGGTACACACGATGTTTCTATCTTAGAATTAGGAGATGGAGTATTTGAAGTATTAGCTACTGATGGAGATACACATTTAGGAGGGGATGATGTAGATGAAAAAATCATTAACTGGTTAGCAGAAGAATTCAATGCTGAAGAGAATATGGATTTACGTAAAGATCCTATGGCATTACAACGTTTAAAAGAGGCTGCAGAAAAAGCAAAGATTGAATTGTCAAGTACAACGTCTACAGAAATTAACTTACCATACATTACTGCTACAGCTAGTGGTCCAAAACACTTGGTAAGAACATTAAGTAGAGCTAAGTTTGAGCAATTAATCGACGATTTAGTAAAAAGAACAATCGAGCCTTGTCAAACAGCGTTAAAAAATGCGGATTTATCAACTTCTGATATTGATGAAATTATCTTAGTAGGAGGTTCAACTCGTATTCCTGCAATTCAAGAAGCAGTAGAAAAGTTCTTTGGTAAAGCACCTAGTAAAGGAGTAAACCCAGATGAGGTTGTATCTTTAGGAGCGGCAATTCAAGGAGGAGTGTTAACAGGTGATGTAAAAGACGTATTATTATTAGACGTAACACCATTATCATTAGGAATTGAAACTATGGGTAATGTATTTACAAAATTAATCGATGCAAATACAACCATTCCAACCAAAAAGTCGCAAGTATTCTCTACAGCAGTAGATAACCAACCATCGGTAGATATTCACGTATTACAAGGTGAAAGAGCGATGGCAGCAGATAATAAAACAATTGGTCGTTTTCAATTAACGGATATTCCACCAGCACCAAGAGGAGTTCCTCAAATTGAAGTAACTTTTGATATCGATGCAAATGGAATCATCAATGTATCTGCAGCTGATAAAGCAACAGGAAAATCACAAAACATCCGTATTGAAGCTTCTTCTGGATTAACAGATGAAGAAATCGAAAAGATGAAAGCTGATGCTGAAGCAAATGCTGAAGCAGATAAGCAAGCTAAAGAAACTGCAGACAAAGTTAATGGAGCTGACTCTATGATTTTCCAAACAGAAAAGCAATTAAAAGAGTTTGGAGATAAGTTATCAGCAGATAAAAAAGAACCTATTGAAGCTGCTTTAGAAGAATTAAAGAAAGCTCATGAATCTAAAGACCTTGCAGCTATTGATGCTGCCATGGAAAAGATTAATGAAGCATGGAAAGTTGCTTCTGAAGAAATGTACAAAGCGCAACAAGATGCACAAGCAAACGGAGCTGGTGCGCAGGGTGGTGCAGATGCAGGTGCTTCATCAGAAAGTGGAGATAATGTAGAAGATGTTGACTTTGAAGAAGTGAAGTAATTTCTTAGATATTTAAATTATTAAAAGCTCGCCTATTGGCGAGCTTTTTTACTTTTAACAAGGTTGTATGATTTCTTTTAGAAAGAAAAAGAAACGTTTCAGAAAATAATAAAACCCTTTCAGCAAGTTTTTCAGTGTATTTGTTACTCCGCCTATACTTTTACCCACAAATAAGGAAAAGCACTTTTATAGAAGTGCAAAAAATAAAAATTAGAAAAACATAACACATGAGAAAAAAAGTTACCATGTATGCAGGCGCAATACTTTTTGTACTTGCAAGTATCACAGGTTGTGATAAAGATGAAGAAATTATTCCAGCAGTATTTTCTATTGATGAGATAGAAAAAGACTTCGGAACAGTGGAAGTGGAACAATCTGTAAGTTATTCATTTGAAGTAACAAATGAAGGGGGAGCAGATTTAGAAATTGATGAATTTGTTATAAAAGGAGCCAATGCAGCAGATTTTTCTACAAGTGCAGTACCTAAAGTAATTAGAAAAGAAGAGACTTACAGCTTTGAAATTACTTTTGCTCCTTTAACAACAGGAAATAAAGAAGCTGTTTTAGAAGTTGTGACTAACATTGGTAAAAAAGAAGTAACAGTAACAGGTGTTGCAGTGCCAAAACCACTGCCAACTGTTGACTTGAGTGTAACAACCTTATCGTTTGGAGATGTAGAAATTATGCAAACAAATGATGCTACATTCACCATAACAAATAATGGAGATGCCGATTTAGAAATTACTGCTTTTGAGGTAAAAGGAACAAATGCTGCTGATTTTTCAACTACAGCAACCGTAGAAACCTTAGCTGTAGGAGGAACAAAAACGGTTTCGGTAATATTTGCTCCAACAACAGAAGGGGATAAAACAGCTAGTTTAGAAGTAACAACAAATGTTGGTGTAAAAGTTATAGCGTTAGCTGGTAAAGGTACAGCAGTAGCAGCACCAGTAATGACGTTTAGTGAGTCACCAATAGCCTTTGGTACTGTTGAAGTTGGACAAGAAGTATCAAAGAATATAACCATTAGTAATACAGGAAATGCTGACTTGGAAATCACAAATGTGAATATAGTAGGAGGCAGTACATCGTCATCTTTTTCGGTAGTTGGAGGAACAAGTTCCTTAGTAAGGACTATTGCTTCTGGAAGTACATATACTTTTGAAGTTAAGTTTAGCCCAAGTTCAGATGGGTTTGCCTCAGGGTCTATTAGACTTTTTAATAACTCTAATAACGATGATGTGTTTTTAGGAATGAATGGAACAGGAACAGCACCAGCGCAACCAGCCATTGCTTTTAGCGAAACAGGGTTGGATTTTGGTGATGTAACAGTAGGAAACTCTGGAAATGATTTAACTTTTGAAGTTCAAAATAATGGTCAAGGAAATTTAGAAGTAGGCAATATTAGTGTGAGTGGAGCTAATGCTGCTGATTTTACTTTTGTTAATGTATCTGCACCTCAATCTATCGCACCTAATAGCTCTTATGTGGTAACAGTACGTTTTACACCACAGTCTGAAGGACAAAAATATGCAACGATACTTGTAGAAAGTAATGACCCTACAAAACCAAGATATGCTATTGTTATTACTGGTAAGGGTTTACAAGTCGTAACAGGTAATATTGTAAATATACCAGATGCTAATTTTAAAACGGCTTTAGTTACTAATAACGCTATTAATACTAATGGTGATTCTGAAATTCAGGATTCAGAAGCACAAGCTTACACAGGTGTTATTCGTGTTGATGGACTTAATATAGCTGATGTAACAGGTTTAGAGGCTTTTGTAAATATTTCAGAATTTCATGCAATGAACAACGCTTTAACGAGTATAGATTTGAGCCAAAACACAGTTATTGTAAGATTATCGTTAAAAAATAATAACTTAACTTCATTAGATCTTTCATCTAATACTGCTTTGCAAACAATATTAATTCAGCAGAATAATATAAGCTCAATCGATTTAACAAACCACTCCAATTTAGGTAACTTTCAATGTGGTGATAATAATATTTCAACCTTATTGTTGCCAACAACTGCAAATAGTTTAAAAACTTTATACTTAGAGCACAATCAAATTAGTTCGTTAGATGTTGCTATGTATCCAGATTTAAGAACTTTGGTTGTTTACAATAACAAGTTAACAAGTATAGATATTTCTGCTAACTCAAAAGTTAATAGTTTACATGCTAGAAATAACAGCCTTACTAGTTTAAATGTTGCAAATGGTAACAATGTAAATTTTCTTTACATGGTTGCAGATGGAAATCCTAATTTACCATGTATACAGCACGACGCTGGGTTTGATCCTCTATATCCACCAAATACGCCAGCACATCAATGGACTAAACCTGTTGGTGCTAGTTGGAGTACAACCGCATGTCAATAAAAAAATAGTCCCTTTAAATAGTAATTCAAGAAAGTTACCTGTGTAAAAGCAGGTGGCTTTTTAATAGCAAAACAATAATAGAGATGAAAAAATATACAACATTACTTTGTTTATTCTTCGCTAGTTTTTTGTTTCACCAAACGGCAAATGCTCAGTTTGGTAGCATGTTGAAGAAAGCGAAGCAAAAAATAACTAAAAAAGTTGAAGAGAAAGCTTCTTCAGCAATAGAAGAGTCGACTACAAGTTCAAATACCAGTTCAACGTCTAATGCTAATGAGTATTCTGATGAAGAGTTTAAAAAAGAGTTAGCTAAAAAGTACCCCAATGATAAAGAAAAGCAAGATTTTTATTTTAAAAAGTACAAAGAATATCAACAAAAACAAGCAGCAGAAAAAGAGGCTTTGTTAGCTAAAGAAAAAAGTAAGGGAAAGGTAGTGAGTGAAATTCCTTCACCCATAGAAAGTAGTGAAGAGAATAAGTTTAAAGACAATCAAATTTACGTATTAAACAGAACAAAGTTTAAAAAAATACCTGCTTATAATGGTGGTTTTTCCGATAAAATGGAATTATCTGGGTACTACCATTTATCACAATACTTTGTTAGAAATCCATCAAGTCACTTCGATAGTAACCCGGGAGATATTTATGAAGGATTTTCTATAGAATATAATCCCGTAACATACCAATTAAACGCGTTTTTTTCTCCAGAACAAAAAAGATATGGTGTAGTGCCAGAACATTATAGAAAATCTGCGGATAAAGGAAATATTCAATTTCAATTTGGTATGGGAGGAGGACCTGAATGGACTAATGCAAATGTACTTTTATTAGAGCCAGGTGTATTATTAATTGGTGCTGAAGTATATCATAAAAACGACAATGAAGGTCATAAGTGGATGAACAATGCACAACCAAAGCAGTTTGTAATTGCTGCAAAAGATCCTGAAAAGATTAAAAAGTATTACAAAAACGTTCAATTAACTGAACAAACAACTTTTAGCCTTTTTGAAGAATTACGTAACGATTCGGAAAGAGATGCATTAGCTAAAGTAAAAATGCCAGCTAAAGGGAATTTAAACAGTAGCTTGATAGGAATTGCTACCAAAGGTTTAACTGCTTATTACAGCAAAACCAGTATGAAGAACTTAAAGCAATATGTTACTTCGAATAGATGGTCAATAGTAAAGCACAAAGTATCAGGAATTCCTTTGTACCAATGGGCAGTAGGAGCTGTTGTTCAGAAAAATTCTGACGGACAGTGTATGCTGCAACAGTTTATTTTACGAAGAGATTACAGAGGAGGAGGAAACTACGGTGAAGCTTATTTTAACGGCATAAGCCGAACAGGAGGTGCTCCTTATGGAGCTTATTGTAAATGTGACATAAAATAAACTCCCTATTGTGCATTTGAGTGATTTTTTCTTGTTGTAAAGAAGAAAAATTGTATCGAGAATTAAATTAATACAAAAGCTTTTATCCTTGATGCAAATTGCACTCACTTAAATAGTACAACTCGTTGGAATTGATAGCGTTTTTTCAAGGCATACAACAGGTTTAACAAAATATATAAAATGAAAACAAGAAATAAATTATTAATGTTAGTACTCTTATTGGTAGTAGGATTTACTTCTTGCTCTAAAGAAGAGCAAGCCCCAGCACAAGAAATTTATAATAATACTATGAATTTTGGGCAGGATGAATATGGAATTCAGCAAGTAAATATAAGCTATAATCTTCATGGTGATATTGCAATAGGATTACATTCATTAACAAAAGATCAATCAGCTCAACTACCAGCAGGCTCTGGCGCCAAAATGGAATTTGAAGGAATTAAACAAGTTGATATTTCAATGGACGCAGATTACTATATTGAAATGCCTGAGTCTCATTATTATTTAGGTGCAGTAAATGGTTTTCAACTTTTAAGGTCAACTAATGTTGACAGTAAAAGAGCTGTTGAGGGATATGTTAAAGTTATTGAACTAACTGCCGATAACATTCAATTAAAATATGCATACAAAAGACTAGATGGTGTTGTGTTTGAAGGAGCATATAGTGGACTGTATACAGAAGATTAAAAAAAGAATTATAGATGAATATTCAAAATACAATAAACATAGTGTTATCTTTATTAATGAGGTGTATAAGGTGTTTAGATAGTGACGATAACGTTGTTAGAGAAGCAGAATTTTTATGCTAGATTAAATTGTTTTGCATGATGAAATTTTATGTTAAAAAAAGAAGACTTAAAAAGAAACACACACATACAGTTCATAAATTTTTACTGCTGCCATTATTTTTTAGAGGTAAATTTTATTGGTTAAAAACCGTTAGTATTGAAAAATCATTCAATGGATATAAATTTATTATTATAGGGATTAATTAATGAACTTTAAACTAAAAATAGTTATAAATAAAGGGGGCGTTTTTGCGTATTATTGCAGAGCCACCTTTTTATAGTAGTAGTAAACTTGTGAAAAAAACTATTTACATACTTGTTTTTGTATTTCTTCTCTTTGAGAATGTTTTTTCTCAAGAACCTTTTTATACACAATTTACCTCAGATGATGGTTTGGTCTCTTTAGCTAATTTTAATATTATTCAAGACAAAAACAATTTAGTTTGGGTCGGAGCAGAGCAAGGATTGTTTTACTATAATGGAAAAAAGTTTGTAAAGTTAAAAAATACGATTGCCACTACGAAAAGTATATTCAATTTACAGATTGATGACGAGGGACAAATTTGGTGCTCTACCATTTCAGGACATATCTATAAAGTTGTAGGTAAAGAGTTACGGTTGTTCAAAGACTTTTCTAATGAGCTAAAAGGAACTTTTGCCCATTTGATAGTTATGAAAAACGATGTTTTCTTTATATCTCAAAGGAAAAGTTATCAGATAGATAAAAAAAATGGATCGGTTAAAAAAGACTTACATGCAGAGGTTTCTAAAATAGCAAAATCTGAAAATGGCTTTTTTTACTACAACTTAAAAGAAACAAATAACATAACTCATGTTTATGAAGAAAATGGTGTGCCTGTTTTCAAAAAAATAAAATGGGATAAAGAAAAACTTTCTTTAGATAAAGGGAATTTTCAAATGTTTCAGTGGTTTGATGAGGTGGTAATTCAATTAGAAAAAGATGTTTTCAAAACGATATCAATTAACATACATACCCGAAAAATTAGTACGATAAAACTTCCCCAGAATTTTCAAAAAGCTCAAGTATACAATACCAAGAAGTTTCAAGAAAACTGGCTGTTAACGTCAAAAGGAATTTATAGAACTTTAGAAAAGACAAAAGTTAATGATACCGAACAAATTTTTAAAGATTACCACATCACCGATGTTTTAAAAGATAATGAAAATAATTATTGGTTAACAACGCTTCAGAATGGTGTTTTTGTAGTGCCGAGTTTAGGGATAACAAAGAAGAGTTTTTTAGAAATAAAAGAAGATATTATTTCAATAGAAGCGATAGCTGAAAATCATTTGTTGCTAGGTACACAAAATGGAAATTTAATAGATTACAATACACAAAATAACAAGTATACGGTAACGAGTTTATCGAATCAACGCCCCGTAAATAGAATTAAGTATGATGAAATACTCAATAGAGCATACGTAAGTACCAATGGTACGAGTAGTTATATTTATAACTTGAAGAGTAAAAAAAATACAAATGTAGGTAGTCAGTTTACAACTGCTAAAGGTTTTGCTCAAATAAGTAAAGATTCTCTAGTGTGTTTATCGTATCGACATGCTATTATTTATACCAATTTATCAAAAAATAAAGAGCATATAGTTTTAGAGAATAAAAGACCTATTAGCACTCATTACGATTCTAAAAATAAACTTATTTACGTAACTTATATTGACGGAACGGTAGTTTATAATACAAAACTACAAACCATTCCTGTAAGTTATCAAAACAAGCCCATTATTTTTTCTGAATATACTCAAACTGTTAATGGTAACATATGGGCAACTACAAGAGATAAAATCTTAGGATTAGCAGCTGGAAAAGTTACCGACAGTATTACGTATTCAACAGGATTGTTGCAATCCCAAATAAAAGGAATTTTTGGAAAGGATAATTTTCTATGGATTGTTACTGAAAAAGGGATACAGCGATATGATACAGATAAAAAATTGATAAAAACAATCAATTTAACTGATAAAAGTGCCATTAAGTTTAAACAACCAGTTGTTCAAAATAATCATTTATGGGTAGCTGGAAACAATTTTTTATGTAAAGTAGATGTATCTATTCCAAATTTAACGCACTCTAAAACAGTTCCATTGGCTTATATAAGTAATGTTAAAATAGGAGGTAACGAACAAGAAATAAAAACAAAGTATGAGCTACCTTATAAAACCAATGATATTACATTCAATTTTAATGCAAACGGATTTAAAGCTAGTAGTAAAAATGTTTTTCAATACAAGCTTTTAGGTTTCAATACCGAATGGCAAACATCAGAATTGAATGACGATGTTGTTAGGTATATTGGAATTCCATCTGGAAAATATGAGTTTTTACTTAGAACCAAAAGCTTAGATGGAAGTATTGGGAAAGAAAGTAATGGTGTTAAAATTATTGTTCAAAAACCTTTTTGGGAGCATTGGTGGTTCATCGTAACTGTATTTTTTACATCAGTTTTAGGGGTCGTAATGTATTACCGAATTAAGTTACAGTGGAAAGAGAAAGAAGGAGAGCGAGAATTAGAAAAAGTGATTTTAGCTAGTAGAATAAGTAAGTTACGATTAGAGAACTTACGCTCACAAATGAACCCTCATTTCATTTTTAATTCATTAGGCGCAATTCAAGATTATGTAATGAAGAACGAAAAATATTTAGCGAGTGATTACCTGGTTAAATTTTCCCGTTTAATTAGAATGTATTTAAATCATAGTAGGGTTAATGTAATATCGCTAAAAGAAGAACTCAGTTCACTTGAAATTTATATAGCATTAGAGCAACTGCGATTTGAGAATAAATTTAAAGTTCATTTCTTCGTAGATAAGAATGTAAATAAAGAGCAATTTGAAGTTCCACCGTTGTTTTTACAACCGTTTGTAGAAAATGCCATAAAGCATGGACTCGTTCATAAAAAAAAACAAGGAAACCTATGGATAACAATTAAAAAAGAGACTGTTAATTTGTTAATTGTAACTATAGAGGATGATGGTATTGGAAGAAAAAAATCATTTGAAATTAATAAGAAAAGACAAGGACATAAGTCTTTTGCAGTGAATGCCACCCAAGAACGAGTTTCACTGTATAAGAAAGAAAAGCTGTTTGATATTTCAGTAGAGTTTACAGATAAAGTTGATGAAAATAATAAGGCTACAGGAACGGTAGTGACACTAAAAATAAAAAGAATTTAAAAATGAAAGCATTAATAATTGATGATGAGGCAAAAGCACGTAGTGTAATGGAAACGATGCTTACAGAATTCTTTCCTGAAATAAAAAGTGTTATTACAGCCGATAACTTGTTAAATGGAGTAAAAGAAATAAATGAACATACTCCTGACATTGTTTTTTTAGATATTGAAATGCCAGAGTATTCAGGGTTGGAGATTTTAGAGTTTATATCAGAGCCTATTGAATTTCAATTAATTTTTACAACAGCCTACCAGCAATACGCATTAGAAGCATTAAAGTTATCGGCAATAGATTATTTGGTAAAACCTATTGATAGAGAAGAGTTGCGAGTAGCTATAAATAAGGCTAAAGTAAACATAGAGCAGAAAAAGGTCTCAGCACAATTTTCAGAGCTAAAAAAAGCAATTCAATCTTTATCGTCACATAAAATAGCTTTAGAAGTTCCTGGAGAAATTATTTTTGTGTCTCATGAAGATATCTTGTATTTAGAAGCAGATGGTATGTATACAAAGGTACATTTGGCAAATAAAGAAAAGCAGCTTATTTGTAAACCGTTATCATATTTCGAAAATCAACTTCAAAGCAATAACTTATTTTTCAGGTGCCACAGGTCTTACTTAATTAATCTCCATTATTTAGAGAAGTTTATAAAAAAAGATGGAGATTTTTTGTTGATGCAAAATCAAACAACAATACCTATTTCTAAAACAAAAAAACAAGAATTTATAAAGATTATAAAAGAAGTGTTTTAGATTTGCGGTATGCAATTTTACCAAAAAGAAATTCAATTACCAGTATTTAACAGAGGTTACCATTTAATTACAAATATTTTATTAGAAGCGCTACCAGAGCTTAATAAAATTAAAATAGGGCAGTTTCAGGCATTTATTAAACACACATCTGCAAGTTTAACGATTAATGAAAATGCTGATCCAACCGTTCGAATGGATTTCGAATCACATATCAACAAAATGATCCCTGAAAATATGCCGTACTACAAACACGATTATGAAGGAGCAGATGATATGCCAGCACATATTAAAAGTTCTATGTTAGGATGCCAAGTACAAATTCCGATAACCCAAGGAAAGCTCAATGTAGGAACTTGGCAAGGAATTTATTTAGGCGAGCACAGAAACTATGGAGGAAGAAGAACTCTTGTATTAACAGCTTTTGGAATTTAAATGAAGTATCATAAATTTAATTTTTACAGAAGTACCTATTGTGAGTTTGAATTGCAAAACATCGATTTTTTTGAGGAGATGAAAGCGCATTTTCAAAGTAAATCAGGTAGCTATTACTACTACACAGAAGAAGGAGTTTTTCGCTATTCAAATCACTGGGGTAGAGTAGCCAATTGCCGATGGAAAATTCAGGGAATAGAAAATTATAAAAATCAAAATTATTATGTAGGGTACGCAAATTGGTCTGATTTTTATCCATTAAACACGACAGATAAGGTTTTTTATTTAGAAGTTGATTACAAAGAGTGTAAGGCAAGTATAAAAAGAGCCCAAAACAATATAGAATACAATCGGTTTTTAATGACCTCAGAGTTTGCACACCAGCGCTTAAAACAAATTCAAACTTTATTTAAAGAGTACAAGTGGGCACGCTATTATGAAGAGGATATTGATATGTTAAGAAAAAAAATAATCAATAAACTCATAACAACAAACAAAACGTTACAACAAGTAAAGTTAGAATTATGAATCTTTGTAGTCTCTATTAATACCAATACTAAAACCAAAGCGCATGTCGCTTTCTCTACCTAATCTGTGAATCGCTACCTTACCAAGTGGAATTTTGCCAAACTCATTATTGGTAATTTCTTCATTGTTTAAAACAAGCTTTCCTTTAAATTGTTTTTTGGTATTGTACTCACTTCTATCTTTTTTGTGCTGATAAATGTTTATAGATAAAATATGATCTTTATCAGTATAACCGCAAAAAATACCATGCGTATCCCAAATAATATAGTCATTACTTTTTTTTAATTCCCTACTAGGTGGGCCTAAAACTTCAACCAAAGTGCTATAATTAGTGGGAAATGTAAGAGGTTTACTATTAATGTGTATTATGTCTGTATCGCATACTATAGTTAAACTCGTTACTTTTTTCTTCTTAAAAAAATTAAACATAACAGTTCCTAATTTGATTAACGGGGGCTGAGCGTAAAACTAAAAAATAAATTTTAACTAACTCCTTTCTCTTTTAGTTAAATTTGCTAATTAGATATAAAATCCTAATAAATAATGAACATACCTCAAACAAGTTTTCCTCGAGTACTAATTATTGGGGGAGGATTTGCAGGATTGGCAGCGGCAAGGGCTTTAGAAAACCAAGAATTACAGGTAGTTTTAATAGATAAACACAATTACCACACTTTTCAACCTTTGCTCTATCAAGTGGCTACAGGTGGGCTGGAGCCCGATAGTATCGCGTTTCCTTTAAGAAAAAGATTTAACGATGTAGAAAACTTTTTCTTTAGGTTGGCAAAAGTTACCCAAATCAATGCTGAGAAAAATTATATTGAAACGACAATAGGGAGCTTAGAGTATGATGAGTTGATTATCGCTACCGGATCAACAACTAATTTCTTTGGAAACACCAATATTCAAAAACACGCTATGGAAATGAAATCAGTTCCGCAAGCATTGAATATTCGCAGTTTGGTTTTAGAAAACTTTGAAGAGGCTTTATTGGTTACCGATTTAGAGAAGCGAAGAGCATTGATGAACTTCGTTATTGTAGGAGGGGGGCCTACAGGAGTTGAACTTGCAGGCGCTTTAGCAGAAATGAAAAAAGGTATTTTACCAAAAGATTATCCAGATTTAGATATTCGACAGATGAAAATAAACCTTATTCAAAGCTCAGGTGAGTTGTTAAAAGGAATGAGTAATAAAGCTTCTGAAAAAGCAGAAGACTTCTTAATAAAGCTTGGGGTAGATGTATGGAAAGATCTTCGGGTGTTAGATTACGATGGAGAAACTGTTACTACAAATGGAGAAGATCATTTTAAAGCGCAGACAGTTATTTGGGCAGCAGGTGTAAAAGGAGCTACTGTTTCGGGTTTACATAAAGAATGTGTAATAGAAAGAGCTAATCGGTTTGCAGTAGATGAATACAGCAAGGTAATTGGATATGATAATATATATGCTATTGGAGATGTAGCGCGTATGGAAACCAAAGACTATGAAAGAGGACACCCAATGATGGCACAACCAGCTATTCAACAAGGACGCTTATTAGGTAAAAATATTTTAGCAAAACTAAAGGGTAAAAAGCAAAAAGCATTCGTGTATAACGATAAAGGTTCTATGGCGACTATTGGAAGAAATAAGGCAGTAGTAGATTTGTCAAGATGGAAGTTTCAAGGGGTTTTTGCATGGTTTATTTGGATGTTTGTGCACTTGTTTTCACTTATCGGGTTTAGAAATAAAGCAGTTGTATTTATGAATTGGGTATACAATTATGTGCGTTTTGATAGAGAAACAAGGCTTATTATTCGCCCGTATAAAAAGAAAAACAAAAACAGTTTTTAAAGAACAAGAAAATGGCAATTACTAGAAATGTTAAATGTCCTAATTGCGGAATTTTTAACAAGAATAGAGATTACTGTAAAAATTGTAATACATTGATTTCTTTTGAAAAAAGACAAGAGCAAAAAGTTATAGCTTATAAAGAAGAAGAACTTAAAAAAGCGAAAGATGACATAGCAAACCCTAATTTGGCAGAACGATTAAAAAAGCATTCATTCTGGTTGTATCGTATCGTTGGTTGGGTTTTGTATTCAGCGTATTTATTAGTCAGTGCCATTGGTGCTTTAATCGCATGGTTTATAGCCATGGTAGCAGCGGGTTAGGATAAGTGCAGAATAAGATACTTACATATTATTTTATAGTTTCAATAGTTATAGGAAGTCTTATTTATACAGCACAAAGGTTAAGTATCAAACTTCCCTCTTTTATTAATAATTACGTAAACGATTTTTTAATAATCCCTATTGTATTAACAGTAAGTCTCTTTGTGTTACAGTGGAGTAGGAGTGATAAAAGTTGGTGTATTTCTTTAGGATTAATACTTTATATATGTGTATTGTATTCCGTGTTATTTGAGTTGATATTGCCTAAATATCATGTAAGGTATACAGCAGATGTATTGGATGTTGTTTTATATTTTGCAGGAGGTTTTGTATTTTTCCTTTTACAAAAAATGAATAGCAATACATGAAAAATCGATTACTAATTTTATCAGATTTATGGGGAATTACAGGCGCTAGTTGGGTTTCTATGTATGTAAACAGGTTGTCTGATAATTTTAAGGTTGTGTTGTATAATAGCTGTGAATTAGCCGAAATGCCTCAAAAATATTTGTTAGAAGCACAACGACATGCTTTTTTCTTAAACGAAGGAATAGAAAAAGCGGTTGAAAACTTAATAAAATTAGAAAAAGAACAGCTTACAGTTTTAGCTTTCAGCATAGGGGGAACCATAGCTTGGGAGGCTTGTTTAAACGGTTTAGATGTTAAAAGTTTTTATGCTATTTCATCAACAAGATTACGTTATGAAACAGAACGCCCAAAAGGGAAAATAGCGCTTTATTACGGAGGAAAAGATGTTTACAAGCCAAGTGAAGACTGGTTTGAAAACATAAAGCTAACGCCTAGTATCATTCCACAGAAAGCTCATGAAATGTATAAGGAAGAAGATTTTGTGTCTAAACTATGTTTACAAATAAATAAGAGTTATGAAATCGTCTGAAAAAATACCCAATAAAACAGCTATACGGATAAGTAATGCTATTGATTTTATTGAAGGAAATTTAGATAAAAAACTTGTTTTAGAAGAAATAGCAGAAAAGGCATACTTTTCTCCCTATCATTTTCATAGGCTTTTTAAAGCTGTAACTAAAGAAACAGTAAATGATTTTATTACTAGAAAGAAAATAGAAAAGGCAGCTTCTTTTTTACTAAATAAAAAGAGTAAAATGGTTACAGAAGTATCCGAAATAGTAGGTTTTGCAAGTTTGTCATCATTTTCAAGGGCTTTTAAAAAGTTTTACGGAATGAGTCCTGCTGAATTTAAAAAAGGAAGCTCATCTAAATATAGCAAGATTTGTAAAACAGAAAACAAGAATGGAAAAATAGAAACTCGGTTTGAGCAATACATTTGTAACATACAAACAAACTTAAAATGGATGCAAATGAAAGCTAAAATTGAAGTAAAAAAAATACCAACCTTAAAAGTGGCCTATTTAACACATCAAGGAAAAATGGATGCAGTAGAAAAAACTTACCATAAATTGATAAAGTGGGCGTATCCTAAAGGGCTAATGCAGCAGGAAAATTTAAGAATGTTAACGGTATATCACGACAGTCCCAAAATTACCGATGAAGACAAAATAAGAATGAGTGTTTGTTTAATTTTAAATTCAGAGGTAAAAACTGAAGGAGAAGTAAGTGTAAAAGAAATACCCGAAGCAAAATGTATAGTATCTCGTTTAGAAATTACTCCGTCAGAATTTCAACAAGCCTGGGAAAGTAGTTTTGTGTGGATGAGTGAACATGGTTTTAAAAAAAATGACCAAGATCCGTATGAGATTTTTTACAATAACCCTAATGAACACCCAGAAGGGAAATGTATTGTAGATATTTGTATCCCTGTGGAGTAGAAAGTTATTGTAGTACTATTGATATATGTTGCATAGAGTCTTTTAGGATACTATGCAACACCTCAATTTTATAAGACCGTTTTATCTAGTCGGCTAACGATTCGGGTTAAATGCCGAGTAAGCTATCACTATTATTCTTTATGATAATTCTTTTAGAGGAGTGTTAGGTTTTGAAGACAGCATGCTTCTAACAATAAAATAACTAGCCAATCCACAAGCTATACCTGTAATTACAGCAGGAAAAATAGTATCATCACCTATTCCAACTGTAGAGGCAAATATTACAATACCCAAAATTTCTGCTCCAAACCAAGAGCCTATCATTATACCTTTCCACTTTTTAGGGCTTTTTCCTTTTTCTTCTGCTAATTCAGCTATTTTTTTACCTAAAAAAACGATTGCTAATATTTCTAACATGCTTTTGTTTTTGATTAAATTTTTCTTTTCAATTTTATTTACTGTATACTGTTAATATATATAACAAAGATTACTATGCATTCTTTAATAATAAATAAGAAAGAATATAAGAGCAATTTTTAGTGTGCCAAAGATAAAAAAATAAGCATAAAAGACCGTTGATTCTTTTGGAATGAAATGTCAAGTCTATTAAGAGTATCCTTTTGTTTATAGGAAATAGGAACATTCTAAACTCAAAATATATTTTAAGAGCACGATAAATCTAATGATTATTTTGTGTGCTTAGAGTTGAGCTTAATTAAGTCTGTTTTTTGCGTATTTGAATCTTAATAGAAAAATATTTTTAAAAAAAACATTATTTTAAAGTCCTTAAAAATTCTTTCGCGAGAAAATAGACATAAACCTTGAGTGTCTATAAATATGTTCAAGGATTTAATCAATTTAATTAAATCATTACATTATTATGAAAAAACAAATTTTAAACTTGGGAAAAAGATTAAACAAAGAAGATCAACAAGAGATTAGAGGGGGGAGAATGTTTTACGATTGCAACGATTTTTGCCGTTCTAGTTGGAGAGATAGAGATTTCTACATTCAAGATCAAATGGAAAAATACGGTTTAGATTGGTCTCACTGTGTTTGTTAATATTTAATAAGGTATTTAGTATATTAAAGGAAAAAAGTCACCGTTTTAAAGCGGTGACTTTTTAATTTTTAATAGTATGATTAGTAGTTTACATAATCAACAATTTCTAATCCATAACCAATCATTCCTACGCGTTTGGTTTGTTTGGTGTTAGAAACCAAGCGTAGTTTATGAATGTGTAAGTCGTGTAAAATTTGGGCGCCAATACCAAAGTCTTTGTTATCCATCACGACATTAGGAGCTTTCATTTCTCCTTTAGTTTGGTTTTCTTTTAAAATACGAAGCCTGTTTAATAAGTTTAGCGCTTGCATTTGTTGATTAATAAACAAGATAGCACCTCTACCTTCATCATTAACCACCTTAAACATTTGGTCTAATTTTTTATCGGCATTATTAGTTAAGGTTCCTAAAATATCATTGTTTACCAAAGTCGAGTTTACACGAGTTAAAATAGGTTCATTCTTACTCCAAGTCCCTTTGGTCAAAGCAATATGTACTTGATTATTGGTAGTTTGTTGGTAAGCACGAAGACGAAAATCACCAAAACGAGTTTGAATATTGAAGTCTTCTTTCTTTTCAATTAACGAATCGTGTTCCATTCGATATGCCACTAAATCTTCAATAGAAACAATTTTTAAGTCGAATTTTTCAGCAACTTTCATTAGTTGAGGCAAGCGTGCCATGGTACCATCTTCATTCATAATCTCAACGATAACACCTGCAGGTTCTAACCCTGCTAAACGTGCAAAATCAATAGCAGCTTCAGTGTGTCCAGTTCTACGCAATACTCCACCATTTTTAGCTTTTAAAGGAAAAATATGGCCAGGTCTGGCTAAGTCAAAAGGCTTGGTGTCTGGGGTAATTAGGGCTTGTACAGTTTTTGCTCTATCAGAAGCAGAAATACCCGTAGTAACCCCATTTCCACGTAAGTCTACCGATACGGTAAACGCGGTTTCCATTGGGTCGGTGTTATTGCTAACCATCATTCCTAACTCTAATTCTTTACAGCGAGTTTCAGTTAGGGGGGTACAAATTAATCCGCGGCCATGGGTTGCCATGAAGTTAATCATTTCAGGGGTAATTTTTTCAGCAGCAGCTAAAAAATCACCTTCATTCTCACGATCTTCATCATCAACTACGATAATAACTTTACCGTTTTTAATATCTTCTATAGCTTCTTCAATTGTGTTTAATTGAATATTAGTTGGAGTTTGTGTTGTCATTATGTTGTGGTTTTCCCTTTTTAGAGAATAGGTTTTTTACAGCGTTTCGTATTAGAACAAAAAAACTATTAATATCAAATAGTCCTTTATCTTTAGTAGCTCTAACAGTTAATGTTATAGCCAAAGGTAGCATTAAAAATACACTTAGCCAAGATCCAGTAATGGCTGTAAGCGAGCTTTCTTCGGCTAAGTTTCTTCCAAAAGTATTGGAGAAGAAGTATAAAACGTAAATGGCGATTGCCAAAATCATAGGCAATCCCATACCTCCTTTTCTGATAATAGAGCCTAAAGGAGCACCGATAAAAAAGAGTAACAAACAAGAAAGTGAAAAGGCAATACGATTGTAAAACTCAATATCATAGAGGTTTAAATACTTTCGTTTGTTTTTTAAAGTGTCTTTGTTAGACTTATTATTGTTTATAGTGCGTTCTAATTTTGAAGTAGCTATTGAAAGAATATTTCGTTTTTCTTTTAACACAAAGTTATCAAGAATGTTTAACGAAAGTTCTTTGTTTATTAAAGAATCTGGGTATTGGTGTAAATCTTCTACATCAATGCTTAAAAATAAGTTTTTAGCTCTACTACTAACAAAGGCATCGTAATTTTGCTTCATCATTGGCAAAGTATCCTTTAGTTGTGCCAAGCTTAACATATTGTAGTTCGTTTTATATTTTTCATCTTCTATATCATCATTACTAAACGAAGAGATATCAATGTTAATAGTGTATTCTTCAAAGTCTGCGTACGAAGCAGGCATTCTTTCTCGTTCTTTAAAAGAAGCTCCGTTTTTTAAATGATGCTCAAAATAGTATCCATCTTTTAAAACTAAGGTCATGTAGCGACTGCCTTCTTCTGAAAGAATTTCACCACTTTTAGCGGTAATAATTTTATTATTCCCTTTTTTTGAAGATAAATCGTAAATCATAACTTCTTTTAAAAGATTGTCTTCTTTACCGTATTTCTCTTTAAATTTTATTTGAAAGTTAGGAATTTCAGTATTAAAGCTTCCAGCAACCAAAGCAATAGCAGGTTGTTTCTTTTTAATGTTTACCTTCATGTTTAATTGCTTAAGCATGGCATATGGATACACATAATTAAGAAACAAAAAGTTAACACCACTTAAAAAAATAGCTAAGAAAACAATAGGGCGTACCATGCGCTGTAAAGATACTCCAGCAGATTTTGCCGCCGCAAATTCGTAGTTTTCAGACAAACCACCTAGCGTCATAATAGAAGATAATAAAACACCGATGGGTAAGGCTTGAGGAGCTACAATTAGGGTGGTATACCACAAGAATTTTAAAATAATTGCAACACTAATACCTTTACCAGCAAAATTATCAAAAGCCAACCACAACGCTTGCATTACCAATACAAATAAAATGATAAAGAAGGTTGCTAAAAAAGGAACTAAGAAGCTTTTTAATATATATCTGTCTAATGTTTTCACAGATGCAAAGGTAGTAGGTTAGAGGCATATATACACAAAAGTTTTGTTAATGATTTTTTAAGTAAATCACTAACAAAACTTTTAGGTAAGTTTTTAGTCGATGTAGTATCCTTGCTGAGCGTACTTACTTCTATCGAAAGTAAAAAGTTGAGCCGATATAGGTTGGTTGCTTTTAAATTTGGTAATTGTAAAGGTAGTTTCAGCACCGTTAGAACCTATTTGTGTTAATTTGTAGATATGTTTTGTTTTAGCATCAATTCCTAACTGTACTTTAACAATGTCAGAGTTACTATCAATAGGAGTAAGATCTATATATTGAACTTTACGTCCGTTACTATTTTTTAATGCTCCCATTTGGTAATTATAGCCTTCTTTGTAAAAAGTCAATAATTTTGAAGGGTAAATAAAACCGTCTTCTTCATCTAAATTACCGTTGTTAATGCTAACTTCTTTTTCGTCTTGGTTAATAACCACTAATTTTTTTCCATCAAAAATAAAAGTATTTCCAAGGTAATCTAAGTTGTACTTTTCACCCGATAAGGTAATTTCACCTCTTATTGGTGGGTCGTTGGTAATGCCTGCTTCTTTGTTAATTAAAGAAGAGTTAAAACCAATAACCATATTTCTGTAGGTTCCCATTTTATTTGAAACTTCGTCTAGCAATTTTTTTGCTTCTGAAGAGTTGGTTTGTCCCATAGCGCTAATGCTAATGCATAATCCAATAAATAATAATCCTATTTTTTTCATCGTCTTTCTTATTTCCACTTTCGGAATAGTTTATAATTATTAATTCTTTTCATTCTCTAATAATTGCTCTAAGGCAATTAGATCGGATACAAGTACTTGTCGTGCTTTACTACCTTCGAAAGGTCCTACAATACCAGCAGCTTCTAATTGATCGATCAATCTACCTGCACGGTTGTAACCTAACTTTAATTTACGTTGCAATAACGATGCCGAACCTTGTTGTGCAGTAACAATAACTTCAGCTGCTTCTTTAAACAGTTTATCTCTGTCTGCAATATCAACATCAAGATTTGTGCCACCTTCTTCACCAACGTATTCTGGAAGTAAATAGGCTTCAGGATAGGCTCGCTGAGAGCCAATAAAATCGGTAATTTTTTCTACTTCAGGAGTGTCTACAAAAGCACATTGAATACGTATAATATCATTTCCTCCTGAATACAATAAATCACCTCGACCAATTAATTGATCTGCTCCAGGGGCATCTAAAATAGTTCTTGAATCAATTTTAGAAGTAACTCTAAAGGCTATTCTAGCAGGGAAGTTAGCTTTGATAATACCTGTAATTACGTTAACGGAAGGACGCTGTGTTGCTACAATTAAATGAATACCGATGGCACGTGCTAATTGAGCTAAACGCGCAATAGGAGTTTCTACCTCTTTCCCGGCGGTCATAATCAAATCAGCAAATTCGTCAATTACCAATACGATGTAAGGTAAAAAACGATGTCCGTTTTCAGGGTTTAGTTTACGAGCTCTAAACTTAGCGTTGTATTCTTTAATATTACGAACCATGGCATTTTTAAGCAAGTCGTAACGATTATCCATTTCAATACATAAAGAGTTTAATGTATTTACTACTTTAGTTGTATCGGTAATAATAGCTTCAGAATCATCTGGTAATTTCGCTAAGTAATGACGCTCTATTTTATTGAATAGTGTTAATTCTACTTTTTTAGGATCTACCAATACAAATTTTACTTCAGCTGGGTGTTTTTTGTATAGTAGTGATGTTAGAATAGCATTCAATCCTACCGATTTACCTTGTCCTGTAGCACCAGCCATTAGTAAGTGAGGCATTTTAGCTAAATCGATAACAAAAGTTTCGTTTGAAATGGTTTTACCTAAGGCAATAGGGAGTTGCATTGGTGATTCTTGGAACTTTTTTGAAGCAATTACCGAATGCATTGAAACAATAGTCGCTTTTTTATTAGGTACTTCAATACCAATGGTTCCTTTCCCTGGGATAGGAGCGATGATACGTATTCCTAAAGCTGAAAGAGATAAGGCAATATCGTCTTCTAAGTTTTTAATTTTTGAAATACGAACTCCCGCTTCAGGTACAATTTCATATAAGGTAATGGTTGGACCAACAGTTGCTTTTATTTGTGCAATACCAATTTTGTAGTTTTTTAAAGTTTCTACAATTTGATTTTTCTTAGCTTCAAGTTCAGTTGGGTCAACAGAAATGCTTTCGTTGTATTCTTTTAGTAAATTAAAAGAAGGAAACTTAAAGTTTCCTAGTTCTAGGGTAGGGTCAAATTCACCAAAATCTTTGAGTAATTGATCAGATAAATTTTCAGAAACACTTTTTTCTTCTGCAATTTTTTCAATAGCAACCTCCACTTCTTTTTTACTATCTTCTGTTATTTTAGCTGTTGGTTCGTTAATAGGGGTAATGTCTAAAGAAATCTCTTCTTTCTTTTCTTTATTTGAAGTTTCATCTACACCAGAATAATTAGAGATAGTTGGTTGTAAATTTTCTAGAGATAATTCAAAGTCTGACTTGTCTTTTTTAGGTTCTTCTGTAAGAGTAACCTTGGTGTCGCTATCTATGTGAGTATGAGTATCGTTTATAATAGTAGAATCGTCGCGAGTTACCTTTGTAGGGTCTTTTGGGGTATTGACTTTTTTCTCTTTGTTAACTTTTACCTTTTCACTAATTGTTTCAGGAGTAATACTAAAACGAATGATTAGGTAGGCAACTAAAAAGAAAATAAGTAAAATAGCTAGTCCTGTTTTACCTAAAAAAGTTTGTAAGTAGTCGTTCAATTCAAAGCCTATAATTCCTGATAAAAGTGCATGTTTTTTTTCAACAAAACCAAGAGCTGTGGCAAACCAAAGCATAATAAGAATAGCCCAATTCCAAGAGGTTATAATTCTTTTTAAATTGGTTTGTAGTAAAATTCTGGCACCTGTTAAAAACAATGTTATAGGTATGATAAAAGCTCCCAAACCAAAACCGTCATATACAAGAAAGTTGCTGAGTTTAGCGCCTATTTTACCTAATAGGTTTTTAGTAGGAACTGTTCTGTCGGCAAATTGACTAAGGGTGCTTTGGTCTTCTTGCCAAGAGAAGAAAAAAGAAATAAAAGCAACAGTTAAAAATATAGAAAACAGTACTAGAAAAAAACCTAAAATAGTTTGGTTTTGTCTGTTTGAAAAAAAGGTTTTTATCCTTTTAATGATAGAAATTTTTGGCTGTTTTTTTTGAACAGTTGTCTTCTTTTTTGCCATGTATTTTTGTTAGAAATAAATTGAACGCTACAATATAGCTATTATTTTAGGAAGGTAAATTATCCCAGCAATAATTAATGATATTACTGCAGCAAATGCAGGAGCACCCGCAGCAATATCTTTAATAAAACCTATTTTTTTATGATAATCAGGATGTATAAAGTCCGCTACTTTTTCGATGGCAGTATTTAGGGCTTCAGCTACTAAAACAATTCCAATAGCTAAGGTTTGAGCCATCCATTCGGTTGCAGATATATTAAAGTAAAATCCGAGGATAGTAGCAGCAATAGCAAATGAAAGCTGGGCTTTAATGCTATCTTCTGTGGTGATTAGCAACCACATTCCTTTTGCTGCAAATTTAATACTTCGTATGCGTCCTTTTAAAAAGCCGTCATTCGGATTCTTCATATATTTTTAAAGAGCTTTTAATGCAGCGTCATAGTTAGGTTCATCCACAGTTTCGTTTACCTGCTCTGTGTAACTTACAGTACCGTTTTCATCAATGATAACAATACAACGAGAATGCAAGCCAGCTAAAGGTCCCGTAACAATCTCTAAACCATAGTCTTTACCAAATCGCCCCGCAGCAAAATCAGACAGCATAATTACATTTTCAATACCTTCTGCACCACAAAAACGACCTTGAGCAAAAGGTAAGTCTCTGGAAATACATAACACTTTAGTGTTTTCTAAATTGGCTGCCTTTTTGTTGAATTCTCTAACAGAGGTAGCACAAGTACCTGTATCGACACTTGGAAAAATATTTAAAATTAATCGAGTACCGCTAAAGTCACCTAAGTTTTTAACAGATAAATCCGTTGCAACTAACGAAAAATCAATTGCTTTAGTTCCAGTTTCAGGTAAGTTACCTATTGTTTCTATTGTGTTACCTTTTAGAGTTATTGAAGCCATTTTATATGTGTTTTAGGAACATCAAAAATAAGAATAATTACATAACTTATAAGAATATTCTAAGTTTTCCTTAGGATTTTAATTTCTTATAAAACCAAGAGACAATCTTTTTCGTAGATATGATTAGATAGAAATATATTAATTTAAAAATCATTATTTATGAAAACCTTACACTTTTTTAAAGTAACCGTTTTAGCAGTCGCTTTATTTACCAGCTATAGTATTACGGCACAAGAAAAAACAAAAATGGTTGGAGGAGCAGAAATGTATCCATCAAAAAACATTGTACAAAATGCGGTAAACTCTAAAGACCATACAACATTGGTGGCAGCTGTAAAAGCGGCAGATTTGGTAGATGTATTATCAAGTAAAGGACCCTTTACAGTTTTTGCTCCTGTAAATAAAGCTTTTGATAAGCTTCCAGAAGGAGTCGTTGAAACGTTATTGAAACCAGAAAACAAAATGAAATTACAAACCATATTAAAATACCATGTTGTAGCTGGTAAATGGAGTGCAACCGAACTAGTGAAATTAATAAAAGACAAAGGAGGTAAAGCTACTATAGAAACCGTTAGTGGTGGTAAAATTACTGCATGGATGAAAGGGGGAAATGTTTACCTATCTGACGCAAATGGAGGAAAGGCAAAGGTTACGATTGCAGATGTAAACCAATCTAATGGAGTAATTCATGTAATTAATAGTGTTTTATTACCAAAATCGTAAGCACGAGAATAACGTGTAATTATTTTGATGTTATAGAAGCCGCTTTATTAAGCGGTTTTTATTTTGTTATATCCCTACATTATTTTAGATAACAGTTGTATTTTTGCAAGCTGAAAAGAATACTAAATTGAACATTAAACAATACACTTCAGAGTTTAAATATAACTTAAAACTTGCTGCTCCAGTAATGCTAGGTATGTTAGGGCATACTTTTGTGAGTTTTATAGATAATATAATGGTAGGTCAACTAGGAACTGCCGAATTAGCAGCGGTTTCATTAGGTAACAGTTTTATGTTTATAGCAATGTCGTTAGGAATTGGTTTTTCTACTGCAATAACACCTTTAATTGCCGAAGCAGACTCTTCTAATAATTTTACACAAGCAAAATCTACTTTTAAGCACGGGCTTTTCTTGTGCACTATGATGGGAATTATGCTGTTTTTAGTAGTTTTCTTTTCGAAACCATTAATGTATTTAATGAAACAACCTATAGAAGTGGTTGAGTTGGCGATTCCATATTTAGATTTGGTAGCTTTTTCATTAATTCCGATGATTATTTTTCAGGGATTTAAACAATTTAGTGATGGAATGTCAATGACACGCTATCCTATGTATGCCACATTACTTGCTAATGTGTTGAATGTATTGCTGAATTACCTACTAATTTACGGGAAGTTTGGTTTTCCTCAATTAGGCATCGTGGGAGCTGCTTACGGAACGTTGCTCTCAAGGTTTGTAATGGTGGTATATTTATGGTGGTTGTTAAGTAAAAAAGAGCGTTCAAAACGTTTGGTTACCAATATTAAGTTTTTTGTGTTAGATACTTTAATGATTCGAAAAATTATAAACTTAGGTACACCAAGTGCTATGCAAATGTTTTTTGAAGTAGCTATTTTTACAGCAGCAATTTGGTTAAGTGGATTGTTGGGAAAAAACCCTCAAGCGGCAAATCAAATAGCGTTGAATTTATCTTCAATGACATTTATGGTAGCCACTGGATTGAGCGTTGCTTCTATGATTAGAGTTGGAAATCAAAAAGGATTGCAAAATTATAAAGAATTGAGAAGAATAGCATTTTCAATCTTTTTCCTAGGGACTATACTCGCAGTTATATTTGCTACTTTTTTCTTTGTTTTTCACAAATCGTTACCAAATTTATATGTTGATTTAAGCGATGCTGAAAATTATGCAGATAATATGGAAGTAATGAGTATAGCAGCAAACTTATTAATTGCTGCGGCAATTTTTCAAATAAGTGACAGTATACAAGTAGTAATGTTAGGAGCTTTACGTGGCTTACAAGATGTTAAAATACCTACATTCATCACTTTTATATCGTATTGGGTGGTAGGTTTTCCTATTAGTTTTTTCTTCGGATCAGAAGAGAGATATGGCAGCTTTGGTATTTGGTTAGGGTTGCTTGCAGGGTTAACCACAGCATCAATTTTACTATTTATACGATTTAATAAATTAACTTTACAATTGATTAAAACAAAACATAATGAACTTACCTAAATTTTTATTAGCTGATAATAGCAATCACCCAGAAGATATTTTTGTTTTGCATACAGAGTATCCTCGTTTTTTAATCAATTTAAAAGATGATGAAATTGAGTGGTTTGAAGACTTGTCTAACGAAAATGAACAAGACTTAGCTAATGAGTTAGAAGGCTTAATTGAAGCAGCAGGATTATTTTATGATGCTGAAATGGAAGGATTAGAATAAGAACTATTCTTCTAAATAATCAATAGGGTTTAGGTAAAACATTTTTTTCCATCCCTGTTTGTCTGAATCAATCTTCCATACATAAGGTATTAGAGTAAATATAGAGTAGTGTAAATGTGGAGCTTTTCCAGCGGCATTTCCACTCGTGCCAACAGTTCCAATTATCGAATTGGTATTTACAAAAGTTAAAGAAGTTGTTTTTACACTTTCTAAATGTGCATAGTAGTGTAACCTCCATTTTGGACCTAGAACTACTACGGTATTTCCGCCCATACTTATTTTTCCAGAAAATAAAACTACTCCGAGAGTAGAAGAGGTGATTTTAGTATTTTTCTTAGCAAAAATATCAACCCCTTTATGGGTAACTGATTTACCCCAAGGGTAATACCAAAATGATTTTGGATTGTAATCAGATTTGGTAGCTCCATTAACAGGCATTTTTAAGTTTTGAGGAATTAAAAAGCCTGTTAATAGAATTATTAAAAGAATAAGTAGTTTCTTTTTTATTTTAAACATGTTGTTTTATAGTTTTACCACCAAAGTTCTGTTTCTTCTTTATCGTTTGTTTTAAGAGTTTTCATTAAATACGTTTTACTTTCTTAAAGCCAATCAGCTTCAATTCCTTTTTCTTGAAATTCGTCTAATAAAGAATCATTTTCGCTATAAAGAAGAGAAATCCTTTTTAGGTTGGGTAGTAATGTAGAATCAACAGCAGAGTTCACACTAAATACATCATCTTCACCGTCCCAAAAAGGGATAATTTGACCATAGATTTCGTCACCTCCATCCATGTTTAGTTCTTCAATGTTTTCAACCATTTCAGAAGTGAGTTCTAAGTTTTTAAAGTATTCCAGTACTTCAGGAATTATTTCATAGCCTTCTTCTTCAATAATATCATAAGCTTCTGAAGAAGTTAAGTTCCGTTGCTTTTCTATAAACTCATATACCTCTAATTTAGGTTGTAACACTTCTTGAACGTACATTAACTCGTTAATTACAGCTAGTTTAAAGTTTAATTCTTTAAAATTTAATTGATTGTTCATAGTCTACTTTTTATATTTATTTAATGAGAAGTTAAGTGTAAGAAACACTTAATAGCTTTTTTTGGTGAAATTATTTACAAAAGAAAAAGTAATCGATATGAAATTTGTTAAAAAAAGCATAAGGTTGGTTTTTGGGAAATAATTGAAGTTTTGAAAGAAACGCAATAGTGTTTCAACACTATTGCGTTTTAGATTTAGTTAGTTATTTGGTGTGTCCAAAAAGCACCACTAATATCTGTTATTTTTAGGGTATATGTTCCGTTAGAAACCTGTGAAAGAGTTTGATTACTAAAAGTCATTTTTGCTTTGGCTCCTAAAGGGACAACCAAACTATGTTTACCAGGTTTTATTTTAGCAACGTAATAATTTAATATATTTTGATGAGCTAATGAAGCTAATTCTTTTTGTGCATACTGAACAACAATATTACCATTTTGATCAAGTAATTCAATAGCAATAACCCACGATCCATATACATCAACACCTTCTGTTCTAAAGAGGTTAAAAGAAAGTATATCGTTGTTAATTTTACCTTCTGTTATTTCTAATTTAGGTTTAACCGATTTGTTATGAAGTGTTCCCCAAACACCACCATGAAATACTTGGTTGGTGAATAAAGTCATTCCTAAAATAGTTAAGGATCCTATTAAAACAAACCTTGGAAAAATGTTGTTTTTAATCGGTAAGATCCCTGATCCTAGCCATGCAAACCATTTTTTATTAGTGAAGGAAAAATTGTTTTTTATAAAGTAGTTATCTAGCGAGTATTTACCACTTCCGGTTAAAAAAAGTACATATCCTGTTGCGATGCCAAGCACACCAATTTGCCATTCATCAAGGCATGTTGTTCCTATCCAACCAGAACCCAAAAGAATTCCCATAGCGAGACCAAATACACCGATACTCATTATTCTAGTAAATAAACCAAAGATGATGAATAGTCCTACAATTCCTTCAATAATAGTAAATATTACCATGTTTAGCCAAAGAATGTCAGGGTTTTCAACTAAGTATTGAATAAGAGGTTTAATACCTAATGCATTAGGAAGAAAATGGTTGAATTTTTCTCCAATGTATCCTGCTACTTCAGGGTCAAGTTTATTGGCTAAAATTGTTCTTCTCCAAAAGGCAGAGAAGTAGGTCCAACCAATAACCAATCGTATTGCCAGAACCAAAAGCCCTGAATCGTTTTTTATATTGTTGTTAATCATTATGTTTTGTGTTAGAACTTATACTATTTGTAGTTTATAGTACAAGTGATAGCTACATAAGTAAGTATTATGTAGGTTATTATTTTTATTTGTAATTGTTAAGAAGAGGAGGCTAAAGGTGGGCTTTAAAGTTTTTAAATAAAATATAAAGAGGAACTGAAGATGTTACATGTCTCTTTTTTTGATAGTTAATTCTTGTTTTATTAGGGAAATTTGCAACAAACTGAGAAGAGGTGTTAAAAAAACTACCTATAAAAACAGGCAAAATTTTAACAAAAGGCATTGTTTGTAGTAGCGAAACATCTGTAACCTCACTACTATAGCAACTAAGCTTACTTGTGGTAGTTTGACTTTTGTTTGAAACTTCAGTAAGCGGAAGATTAAGTTCTGCTTGTATAAAGTTTCTAACTTTACAGGGAGAAAAAAATAATAAAATAACTAGACCTATTATAGGAAGTAGCGAAGAAGTGTTTGGTATTTTGTTAAGTTTTCTCACAAGGTAAACTTATAAAATAAACGGAGTGTAGTTTGTTATAATTTTCTTAATAAAGTTAGTGTATCTGTAAATGTTCCATTGCCTTACCAACGAATCTTTTTTCTCCAACAATTTTAAAACCTAGCTTTAAGTATAGTTTCTTAGCGTTAGGGTTTTCTTTATCAACTAAAAGTCCTAATGTCTCTTTATTTTTATGAACATATTCATCAATTAAAAAGCTTAGTATTTTAGAACCAACACCTTTACCTTGGTAGCTAGAACTTACACCAATACAATCAATATAATATTCTCCAAACTGGGTTTCATCTTCGCATGTTAGCTTTTGATTAAACCTAGTTTTTAGTAAGGCAGCTACCGGTTTTCTAAGTTGTTTTAAATCGGCACCATTATAGATGTTAGCTGCAGCAATGACTTTATTGTCACTTTCTATAACCCAACAGTTTTCGTAAGAGTACTGGTTGTTTTTTTGAATAATTAAAGACTCTAAAAAGGCAAGTGCTTTTTCTGTAGTGTTTTCTCCAATAAATGTATAAACAATGTCTTTCATTGCTAATAGCATACAAAAAGCAATTTCTTTGGAATCTTTAGAGGTAGCTTTTCTAATAATCATTGTAAAATCTTTTAATTGACTTTATTTCTAACTAGTCTAACACTCATACCCAATGATTTGCCTTTATGACCTTTCATGTATGTTATATTTCTTTCTCTGTTCCCAGATACAGCAAATCCTTCTTTAAAACTCATGTAGCTAGCAGTGTTTTTATTAGGTGTTGTTGAACTCCAGAAAGCATAAGCTCCTTTTCCCCAGAAGAAAGTAGAGTCAATCTCTGTAAAAAATTGTTTGTAAGTAACTCTATCTTTTTTATTTTTATTAATAGATCGGTATTCTTTTATAGTTGGAACTCTCCAATCGTTAAATCCTGCATAGTTATCAGAGTTCATTTTTTCTTGCCATTCAAATACTTCGTCCCACTTATTTAAAAACTTTTTTTCAATGACACTAAAATCGTTCTTCATCCAAATTAAGTTTGTGGTAGAGTCTAACACAATTAAAGTAGTGTCAATTGTTTTTTGGTGGTTGTTAGGAGTAACTACTTCTATTTTTACTTCAGGCTTCTTTTTAGGGGTGTTATTTTCTTTCTGAGCCTTCTTACACGATGAAAAGCTAAGTAGTAAAACAATTAGGGTAAGTATTCTCATTTTCTTAAAACTTCAATTTTTGCAAATTTATGAGTCTATAAATTAACTTCTCCTGTTTTATTTAAGTTTATGTGCTAAGATCGGTATCTTCCCATTCAGTACCGTTAGAAAGCATCCATGTTAACGAATGTCTACGTTCATGAATAACCCCACCATTTCCAATAGGATCAAAACCATCAGGAACAGTATTTCCTCCTAATTGGGCACTTCTTACTGCATTATGTAAACAGTAAAATAAATCTTCTTTTTCTACTAATTTTTCCTCTTCTAGGGTATGTTGATTAGGAAGCCATTCACTAATTAAAGAATCAAGTGAACATGTATGATTTATTAAAATTTCTTGCATTTGCTCACCAGTCATCATTTGACCAGAAATTTCAGGTTCATTATAACCAAAGTACCAAGCAAGTGGCCATGCGTTTTCAAACTTCCAACCAATAGAATTTCTCAATTCTATATTATTTCTAGATACATTGAGTATTTCTTTTTCTTCTTCAGTCATAAAATCAAGAAGTTTATTCTGATTAATAAAATTTATAATTTTTTCATCAGGTAAATTCTCTGTAGGTACCATTAACCATAAAACAAGAGCTTTTATGGCGTGGAGTCTTCCTGCAATTTCGTTAGCGGGTCTTAATTTTGTTTCCCTAATTGTAGGAAGAGAACTTGCAGGCTGAAATCCAGCATCATGACAAATAGTAATTGATTGAGATCTTACAATGGAAGAATTTCTTTGAGTTGCTTCAGTTTTAGGGGTAATATTTTTTGAAGTCTTTTTTCTTTTAAACCATCCCATAGTGTTTTTTTAGGTTTGTAAGCCTACAGCTTATTTTTGGTGAAAATATTTATAAAAGCAACAGGTATTGATATGAAATTTGTTAAAATATATGAAAGGTTGATAAGTGTTTTATGCTGTTATTGCTTTTTGAAATAGAAAATGATTGATTATATGGTGCTTATGTTTTTTTTATGTGTGTAATTTGTTTTAGGTTACTTTGCTCATCTTAAGTTTAGTATGCTGTAAATGACTGGTCTTTTAATTCTTAAGAAAGTCTTCAGTTCCAAGAAAAGTTTGACGTGCTTGTTTAAAGTATCTATATTTGAGCCTTAATGAAAATGATTTTAGATGTTAGATTTTGTGATTATTGGTGGTGCGCAAGCAGGCTTATCCATGGCTTACCACTTAAAAAAGATGGAAAAAAGTTTTATAGTAGTAGATGGAGAAGAAGAAATTGGAGCCTCTTGGCTCAATAGATGGGACTCTTTAAAGCTATTTACACCAACTGAATATAATCACTTACCAGGTTTAAAATTTAATGCTCCAAAAGGTCATTATCCTTCTAAATACGAGGTTAGCAATTACTTTAAATCGTATGTAAAGAAATTTGATATTCCTGTACAACTGAATACATTGGTAACTTCTGTTAAAAAATCAGCAAAAGGATTTCATGCATTATATAATGAAGGAGCACTTGTAGCAAAAAATGTAATTGTAGCAACGGGGCCATTTCACATACCATATACGCCTCCCTGTCATACAAAATTATCAGATGAGGTGTTACAAATGCATAGTAATTACTATAAAAACAGTGAACAGTTACAAGAAGGAGATGTGCTAGTTGTTGGAGGAGGAGATTCAGGATATCAAATTTTGGATGAGATATCTAAGGATAAAAAGTCAAAGACGGTATATTTCTCGGGAACTACTAAAGTAAAAACTTTACCCCAGCAGTTTTTAGGAAAAACGTTATGGTGGTGGTTTACTCTAATTGGATTTTTAAAATTTAGCAAATACAGTTGGATAGGGAAAAAAATAAGCACTTCTTTACAGCCTGTAATTGGTACGGATGTAAAAGAAATTCTATCCCGTGAAAATGTAGTTACAGTAGGAAGAACTAAAGATGCGTTAGATAATGAAGTTGTTTTTGAAAACAAGAAAGTAACATCAATAAAAAATATTATTTGGGCAACGGGATATCGTCCAAACTTTAAGTGGATAGAAGGGTTGGAGTTAGATGCAGATAATTACCCAAAAAATTACAGGGGAGTGAGTAATATTAAAGGATTATATTTTATAGGCTTACCTTGGATGTATACTCGTGGTTCTGCCACTCTAGGAGGTGTATCAAAAGATGCAAGCTATTTGGCAGATATAATTAGTGAAAAATAAACTTCGTATGTAAAAAACAAAACCACTAATAACTAATAGTATTAGTGGTTTTGTTGCATAAGAGATAAAATGTTATATCTAATAAACTAAGCTTAATTACTTAATTAGAATATTTAAAATCTTTGCACTTAAAAATAATCCAAAACCGAATACGGTATGTGTTATTAAACTCATTATTCTAGCTTTGATTGGATCAGGAACATTAGAAGCAGCAATTCCTAATCCAAACGCAGGCTGCATAAAAAAGAAAGGAGCTATAACAGTTACTATCCCTATGATTAAAGCTGGTAAAAGAGTAGGGTGTTCAAGCCATTTTTTATCAAAAATAAGTACTAAAAGTAAAGCGAACATAATTCCAATCGTATAGTGTGCAACCCAACCAATTAGGTGCTCATGTTTTATGGAAGGAGCGGTAAATATTGTATGATGAGAAAATTTACCGTCAAAAAAATAACCAATCCAACGGCCTAAAAATTTGTAATCAAGTGTTTTGATACCAAAGTAATTTAAAATGATAGAGTAAACATCCATGGTTGCTGTAGCACCAATACCTACTAAAATTGTTTGAAATAAATGATTCATGTTTTTTTAAACAAAAGTAAAATGAGAGAAGGTGGTTGCGATAGGACAAATCAGAGAAAAAATAGGATAAATTAACATCGTATAATTAAAATTTAGTTGTTCTCTTTTGCTGTAATAAAAATCCAAAATCTTATTACCTTCGCAGTATGCAACAAATAACACATACAATAGTAATGGTTCGTCCCGCAAACTTTAGGATGAATGAGCAAACAGCCGTAAATAATTATTACCAGCAAGAGTTGTCAGGAATGTTACCTGCATCAATCAATGCTAAGGCGCAAGAAGAATTTGATGCTTTTGTAGAAAAATTGGAAGCTGTTGGTGTTACTGTAGTAGTTGTTGAAGACACTAAAGAGCCTAATACACCCGATGCATTATTTCCAAATAACTGGATTTCTTTTCATGAAAACGGAGATGTAGCTATCTATCCGATGTTTGCAGAGAATAGACGTTTTGAGCGTAGAGAAGATGTACTAGAGATTTTGGAAGAAAAAGGGTTTGTAATAGAAAATGTTGTAGACTACTCTGAAGCAGAAGAGGAGGAGGTTTTCTTAGAAGGAACTGGAAGCATGATTTTAGATAGGCATAACAGAAAAGCCTATTGCGCTCTGTCTCCTCGTGCAGATGAAGAATTATTTATTGAGTTTTGTGAAGATTTTGAATATACTCCTGTAATTTTTACAGCAAACCAAACAGTTGAGGGAAGGAGAGAAGCTATTTATCATACAAACGTAATGATGTGTGTTGCTGAAAGTTTTGCGGTGGTGTGTTTAGATTCGATAGATGATAAAAAAGAAAAGAAAAACTTATTAAAACACTTAAAGTCGGATGGAAAAGAAGTTATTGCTATTTCAGAACAACAAGTAACACAATTTGCAGGAAATATGTTGCAAGTTAAAGGAACAAATGATGAGCGTTACCTTATAATGAGTTCTTCCGCCTTTCATTCATTAAACCCAAATCAAATTAAAGCTATAGAAAAGCATTGCAAAATACTACACAGTTCACTAGAAACTATAGAAACCTGTGGTGGTGGAAGTGCTCGTTGCATGATGGCTGAGGTTTTTTTACCAAAAGCTTAAGTAACCATTGTGTTAGAAACTTTATAATTTTTATAGTACTGCATTAAAATAAAAGAACAGATTACAGAAGATGCAATCCCTTCTATAGCTAATGCAAATACAACTAGGGGTAAACTTAAATTTTGTCCCCAAAAAGAAGACTGTTCAAGTATTGTCATAAAACCAGCATCTATAAAATCTACATATATAATTAGCCCCAAAATAGTTAAGGCTACAGCAATTATAGAGGTTCCAATCCCTAATAAAAAGTTGCTGAAATATAACGACTCATGGTTTTTGACAATATTGGTTTTTATAGCTCTGTTAATACCATAAAGAACGAAAGCAAAGTTTAAAAAACGCAGTTCAGAAACATCTTCCAATCCAAAAATTTTCATAATGAGAAAGAAGCCAACAATACCTGCAAAAATTAGCAGTGCATTGCTAAATATGATTTTATTGCTCGCCATAAGAGTACGTTTTAAGAGTTAATCGTCTTAAAAGTACAAAATAAAGATATGAAAATCAATTATTTATAGTAAAGCTTCTCTTAAAATTGTTACAGGGTGTTTTGCTAAACGTTTTGTTCCATCATAAATTTGATGACGACAACTCGTACCAGCAGCAACTATTTCTGTATCAACCGAACAGTTTCTAACCTTAGGAAACAACGTGTCTTCACCCACTTGCATACTTACTTTATAATGTTCTTTTTCATACCCAAAAGAACCCGCCATACCACAACAACCTGTATTCATAATTGTTACTTTATAGTTCTTAGGAATATTTAATATAGAAAAAGAAGCATGTGTGCTAGACAAAGCTTTTTGGTGACAATGCCCATGTATTTTAAGTTCTTTTGTTTCATTACTAAATTTAGTGGTATCTACCGAACCTTTGGCATGTTCGTTTGCCAAAAACTCTTCAATAGTAAAAGAATTCTCAGAAAGTTTTTTGGCTGACGTTTTATCATCCGCTAAGCGTAAGTACTCGTCTCTAAAGGTTAAAATAGCCGAAGGTTCTATTCCTATTAATGGCGTTTCTTTAGAAATTAATTCTTTAAAGGTGTCTACGTTTTTATTAGCAATCTCTTTAGCTTCTTTTAAAAATCCTTTCGAGATATAACTACGTCCACTTTCTTCGTGGTTTATTGTTTTTACTTCGTATCCTAACTTTTCTAATACAACAACTGCATCTTTTCCAATTTCTGCGTCGTAATAGTTGGTAAACTCATCATTGAATAAGTAGATGGTTTTTGTTGAGTTGGTTGATTGATGTTTTTTTAACCAAGTACTTAAAGGTTGTTTTGCTAACTTAGGAACAGAACGTTCTGTGGCAACTCCCATAACCTTTTTAGCTAAGGTAGTATTGGTAAAGAAATTTGTTAGCACAGGAAACTTACTTCCTAATTTGTTGTACTTAGCATTGTTAGCAAACAATTTACTACGAAAAGAATATCCATTTGTTTCTTGATATTGGTACAAGAATTCTGCTTTCATAGAAGCAATATCTACATTACTCGGACATTCACTAGCACAAGCTTTACAGCTTAAACACAGGTCGAGAATTTCTTTTAATTCCTTTGAGTCGAATTTGTTTTGAGCGGTGTTATTAGTCAAAACTTCACGTAGTGTATTGGCTCTAGCTCGAGTAGTTTCCTTTTCGTTACGAGTTGCTCGGTAACTCGGACACAAGGTTCCACCAGCTTCGGGAGACTTACGGCAATCACCTGAACCGTTACATTTTTCGGCTAATTTTAATATACCTTCACTATCTGAAAAATCTTGAATAGTTTCAATAATAGGTTCGTTTCGGTCAACCTCATAACGCAAACTTTGATCCATCGGAAAAGCATCGGTAATTTTTCCTTTGTTGAACACATTGTTCGGATCAAATGCTTTTTTTATTCTTCGTAATAATTGGTAGTTGTTGTCACCAATCATCAGCGGAATAAATTCAGCACGTACAATACCATCACCATGCTCACCACTAAATGATCCTTGATATTTCTTAACTAACTCCGCAGTTTCAGTAGTTATTTTTCTAAACAGTACTACGTCTTCCTTTTTCTTTAAATTCAAAATAGGACGTAAGTGTAGCTCACCAGCTCCTGCATGTGCATAATACACTGCTTTTTGCTGATATTTATCCATAATTTTGGTGAATTCCTCAATATAGATAGGTAAATCTTCCAAAGCCACAGCTGTGTCTTCAATACAAGCTACCGCTTTATCATCTCCAACAATATTTCCTAGTAGTCCTAAACCAGCTTTCCGTAGTTGATGTACTTTAGCAATGTCTTCGCCATATACTTTAGGATAGTGGTATCCAAAGTTATTTGCTTTTAAATCTTCAATAAGTGTATCGGCTAGTACTTCTGCTTCTTCAATAGTATCTGCCGAAACTTCTAACATCAACACCGCTTCAGGATCACCTTGTAAAAAGAAACGGTTTTTAGCTTGCTCACGGTTGTTTTTAGTACAATCTAAAATTACTTTATCCATTAATTCACAAGCATAGAGCGTGTGTTTCATGGTAGTAACAGTGGCTTTTAAACTTTCGTTTACACTAGTAAAATGCGGACATACCATAATACTTTGTGTAGGAGGTAGGTCGTCTAGTTGAATGGTAATAGCTGTTGAAAAGACTAAGGTTCCTTCGCTTCCTGATAAAAATTTAGCAGGATTGATAGTTGGTTCTGTCCCACCAAATAACTCGGAAGTTAAAAACTCATCAACTGCATATCCTGTATTTCTTCGGTGGATGCTTTCTTTCGGAAATTCTTTTTTTATTTCTTGTTGAACGGTTTCTTGAGAAAGTTCAGTATAAATTGCTCGATAGATGTTTCCTTCTAACGAATTTTGTATTTTCTTTTGATTGAATTCAGTTGAAGTAATTTCAGAAAAGGTAACTTCACTACCGTCACTTAACACCCCTTGAATAGCAATGACTTTATCGCGAGTAACTCCGTAACGTATAGAAGTACTTCCTGAAGAGTTGTTACCTACCATTCCACCAATCATACAACGGTTAGAGGTTGAGGTATTCGGCCCAAAAAACAATCCGAAAGGTTGTAAGAAGCGGTTTAAATCGTCACGAATAATTCCAGGCTCTACCGTAATGGTTTTGTTCATTTCATCAAAGGCCAAGATGTTGGTAAAGTACTTAGAAACGTCTACCACAATTCCATCTCCAACACACTGTCCAGCTAACGAAGTTCCTGCGGTTCGTGGAATTAAGGTGATGTTATTTTTAGTAGCAAAATCAATTAATAGTTGAATATCCTGTGCATTTTTAGGATAGGCAACTGCCAATGGGATTTTACGATATACCGAAGCATCAGTGGCATAAATATTTTTATGTAAGTTGTCAAAAAATAATTCGCCAGCTAATAATTTTTTGAAGGTTTCTAGTTGTGTTGTCTGTATCATTTATATAATAAGCTAGAAAAGGTATTGTATTGTTAAATTATTCAATAGGAATGTTTCGTTTAAAGCAAGTATCAAAACAAATAAATGTGTCGGTTCCAGCTACTCCATTAATCAAATGTACGTTATCGTATAGTAATTTTTGCAAGTGTTCATTATCTCTTGCATAAATCAAAATAAAGATAGCGTAGTAACCCGAAACAAAATTACACTCGGTTATTTCAGGAATTTTTTCTAGTTCTTTTAGAACATCTTTTGCAAAACGTGCTTCTCGAAGTCGAATCCCAGTGTATGATTTGGTTTTATAGCCTAAGCTTTTTTCTTCCAAAACAAATTCTGCATTTTTAATTACACCTTCAGCGGTTAGCTTTTTAATACGCTGATGAATTAAGGAGTTGGAAACTTTTAATTCTTCCGCAATTTGTGAGTAAGGTTTACGTGCATCTAAACGTAATTTTGAAAGTATTTGTTTGTCTATATAATCAAATTGATTTTCCAAAAGAATAATTTTATTAGGATAAACTTAATATAAGCTACAAGATAAACAATCGTTTTTAACGAAAAAGTGTAGCCGATAATGCAAATATACGGCTACACTTTTTCAATACTTAATTTTATGATTAAGCATTTATTTCTGCCAAGCAGTTATGTATGCTTTCATCTTGCATATCTTCATACCATTTTGTTAACTTATAAACAGGTTCTCCCAAATCTTTTTCAAATAATGATTGATTAGAGGTTCCTTCATATTCACGCTTAGCATCATCTGTACCTAAGTTTGAAGCAAAAATTCCTGCTGCACTTACAGGTAAGAAATCTTCATAAACCATAGGTTCTATGCTTAAATACCCCCCCTCTAATAATTGATTTACATCACCTTTTGTATACACTTTTTCTTTAGATAACGTTTTTGCTTTATCGGTAGTGAAATAATGGAAATAAGCCAACTCTTTTGAGTGTAATTCGTTGTAATTATCAGGAAAAACTTTAAAGTTTTCTACTAATAATTCATTGTATTCTGAGGCGTTTTCAGCAGTTGGTGATCCACCGATAGCTTTACGTGTTTTGCCTAACAGCTCATGATACAAATCAAGTCCTTTTTGAGTTAATGCCGCACCCCGTTGTTCAATCTCACCAAAACGAGCCTTGTGTTCGCCTATTTCTTCTTTTTCAACATTGTTCTTAAAAGTTACTTTTTCAGTTAATGCTTTAAAACTCGTTTGGCGTAGTAAAATAGGGCATTTTCTTGCCGGAGGGCCTTCTATATTGTCTTTTGGTGGAATGTTACGAGCCTCCATGCTTACTTGCACCTTGTCTATGTCTAAAGTTCTAGGAGTTAAGTGATTAATGTGAGGACCTTTGAAAGCAACGACATCAGCAATTAATCGGTGTTGATTTAGTAAAGCTTCGTACATTTCATAATCTACAGTAGCAGTATCGTGCCAACGAAAAGTTTCTAGAGCTTCTTGAACAAAGGTTTCGGCATCTTCTTTATTTAACCCCCCTTGTTTTTCAGACTTTTCAATGAGTTGCAAAACTTTTTCTGTAAAAATTTGACGTTTTTCTAAAATCGTTTCAACATTGTTACGAAGCTGAGCATCATCAATTAAATCGATACGTAATAAAGAGGTAAAAACTCTAAATGGAGCTTGATTAAGAGCAGTGCTTTCAATAGCTCTAAACGCCGTAGAATGAACAGGAACACCAGCTGGGGCTAAATCGTAGTAGCCAACAGAATACATTCCCATAACCTTAAACAAACGCCTCATCGTAAATAGTTCGTAGGGCTTACCTAAACGAATAGCTCCATGGCGTTCCATATTTAGTCGAGTTAATTCGCCAGTATGTGCTAACTGTTCTTCAATTTCTTTAGACTCTGAAAGAACGGCATCATTTATGTCATGAACCAAATTAAGTAGCTCACCATAAAGCGGTACCTCTTTCTTGTACATATCCGACATAATTTTAGAGAAGCGGTTACGAATGTACTCTGGAGAGACCAATTCTTCAGTTGTATTAACAAAACGTTCTAGTTTATTTTTTGATGACATAGTTTATTGAAATTTGCTACAAATTAAATGAATTTAATTTTTTTTAGTACACATAAAAGTGAATTTTGTTTTATTAGTGTTTGTTTTGAGTCAGTTTTCTTTGGTGATTGTCTTTTTGGTTAAAAAAAAGACAATTTTTACTAAAAAAGGGTTTTTTAAAAGTCAATTTGACTTTGTTTTAGGGGATGAGTTTTGGTAAAATATTTCAGAAATTTTAATGCTATTAAAGAATAAACATAAGATATATACTCTAAACAACAACTCAAAAGTTTCGTCATTTTAAGAACCATAGTAAACAAGTGTTTTCGCAGATAGAGTTCCTAACTAAAAATTTACAAAAGAGATTATTTTCTGCTATTATGTGTTTGCTTGTGGGCATCTCATTGCCGATAGTGAGTTGTACTTTGGTTTTATTTTGCTTAAAAAAGGTGGTTCGGCAAAGGCTTGTAGTGGTAAACTAAATAAAAAGAAAGTTTGTTGTTTAGAATATTTTATTTTCTTGATTTATAAATGCTTCCAAAAGCATTGTATACTGCTTCGTGTAGTGCATCACCATGAGTTTTATCTTCTAAAAAATCAAAGTAAATTTTTGAGTTATCAGCGGCTTTGTGGAGCAGTTTGTCGTATAATTCTCTAGCAGTTCGCTCCATAACAGGTCCTTCTTTACCAACAGCAATATAAATGTGTTTCTTAGTATTGTATTTAGCAGGAACAAAGGTTAAAAGTTTTTCAGCATCCCACCAAAGACTTGGGCTTACAATTATGTAGTTGTTAAAAAGATTGGGAGTTTTAAATAAAACCTCTGTAGCTAAAAGACCACCTAGCGATTGTCCGATTAATGTTTTGTTATTAGTGGTTCTGTAGTTGGCATCGATAAAGGGTAACAGTTCCTTTTGTAGAAACTGAATGAATTCTTTAGATTTTCCAGAAGAAGGAAATTCTTTTTGATCAATTTCAAGAGTAGAAGGATAGGTAAAATCTCTTTTTCTATCTACATTTCCAATACCAACGACTATAGTTTCAGGAAGCATGTTTATCCAAGGAAAAGAACCGAATTGCACAATTCCAGCAATGTGAATAAAGTCTTCATCTTTAGAACCGTCTAGTAAATAAATCACTGGATATTTTTTTGATTTATCAATATCGTAGCTTGCGGGAAAATAAATATTGAGCGTTCTGTTTTCTTTTAAAATGGTCGATTTTATTTGAACCGTTTTTCCGATGGAAAAATCACCTTCATTCATTTTTTTAGGAATGTTTTGAGTAAAGGTTGCAATAGTGATGAATAGAGTAGCTAATACTAAAGTTTTCTGTTTCATATTATTCATAATAATGGTTATGTAAATATAAGAGACTTTTACTCAATAGTTACAACTCTCCATCTTCAGGAAGGTAAACATTGTGATGTACATTATGTTGTTGCAGTATAGTTTTAAATTAAGTTTTTCTCGAGTTAAAGAACAATGGTTAATAGCTTCCATATGATTACCGATGACAGAACCAGATGAGTTTTTATAAATTTTAAGATATCTTCTACATTCTTAATAAGTTGTTTAAAAAGATCAAACTGGGTAGTTTCCCATGCAATACACTAATTTTAGGTTTGTAATTGGTAAGTATTTTATGTGCTACATAAGCGGTATCAGAGCTGAGGTAAATAGATTTTTGGTTGGGTAGTTATATGTAAAAACCAAGTACATTTCCTATGAGTTTAGCAGCAAAACCATAACCGTGTCTCGCAGGTATTTCTTCAATTTTGCCTCCTAAAAAGCTTGTTTTTCCCAGTGTTTTAAACTTTGTACAATGTTTATCTTTCGTTTTTTAAACGCTTCTTCATGTTTTTATACTACAGGTAACAGGAATGTTATTTTTAATTAAAAACTGTACACCAGCATTATTTATATGGTTTGGATGTTGATGAGCAATTAAACAATGAGTTACTTTGTTAAGTAGTGAATAAGTGTTTTTCTTTAGGTTTTTTTTGAAGTAAGATACTTCCTTTAGCATGTTTTTTCAACCTTAAATAAAAAAAATAATTGATCAAGCCCATGTTGATTTAATGGAAATTCTGTTTCGAAAAATTTAGAAATTTATGAGAATAGTTTCATTAGTTGTACTTTTTCAATCTCAAAGACCATTAGTAATTAAAAATCATTATCTAACAAAAATAAAGGTTTGTAAGTGAAAAAGGTACCCTTAAAATAGGTTGATAAAATTAAAAGAGATGTTCTTTTTACTCTTTTTAAGTGCTAGTTTAGTTAGCCATTAAAAAAAAGCCTTTTAGCCCACTTAAAATACTTTGTACAGCATAAGAGGCCAAGATAAGCCCCATTACTTTACTGATAACTGTAATACCATATTCGCCAATCCTTTTTTGTATACGGCTGGCCAATAAAAGAATTATCATAGTGAGTGCTACTACAAAAAGAACGAGTAAGGTAGTGATGGTTTGTTGTTGAATAGTATATATATGGTTGTCAGTTAATAATACTACTGCCATGATAGCTCCTGGTGAAGCTATTGAAGGAATTGCTACAGGGAAAATAGTAACATGTTTATAATCTGAAATTAAATGTTTTTCAGATTCAGGTTTTCCTTCACCAAAAATCATAGTTAAAGCAAAAAGGAAAAGGATAACACCTCCAGAAATTTGAAAAGCATCTAGAGTAACTTTCATACCTTCTAAAATAATTTGTCCTACGACAATAAAGAATAGTAGAATTAAAAAAGCAATGAACGATGCGCGGATAGCTACTTTTTTCTTGTGGTATGTATCTAATTGTTTGGTAGCTTCTAAATATACAGGAACTGTTCCTAGAGGGTCGATCACTGCAATTAAAAAAAGGATAGTTGTAATTATTTCTGCTACCATTGTAAAATTTGTTAGATAACGAAGTTACTTTTTTTGAATGTAGTATCAAATATAAAAAGAAAAAAGCCAAAGCTGTACAGCTTTGGCTTAACTAATAAAACCAAGTATTAGTGTCATCGGAGTTAGCTAAACCAATGAACTAATGTTGTTAGTATCAACTATATTTTTAATGTAAGCTAATTACTTTTGTCATCAACCACTTTGCGTTTTCTTTTTTCCAAATGGCGATAAACTTACTAGGGGTAGATTTAGCATTAGGTTCTCTATTATTAAAAAACTTATGATAACCTATTTGAACGGCTCCATAGTTGTTAATAGGGTATACTTCAATACTTCCCTTTATTAAGGTTCGAGTGACCTTACCACAAATATTTTTTTTAGTGGCCGCTATAATTTCACTTTTAGAAATAGATAAACCTCCCTTGTCATGAAAAAACTCAATATCATCACTTAAAATATCAGACTGTGTTTTCATGTCACAAGTATTATAAGCGTTAAAGAATATGCTATCCATTGTTGTAATTTGATTGTGTAAATCAATATCAACAGGTTTGTAGTTAGGGATTTCTTGTACCTGTCCGTTCATTACCCATGATAGTAATAGCGTGTATAAAAGTGTAACTATTTTCATAAAAAAGTTACCCTTAAAGAAGAAGTCAAATACATCGTTCATAGTTTTTCAGTTTATGCATTTACCAAGTTTTAAAGCTCAAAGCTCCTTCTTCATTATACAGTCTACGGAAACCTTTTGATATAGTATCTAAAGTACCGTTTGAAATTTTAATACTACCTGCATATCCATCGTTACAATCAATTTCCAAAACGAGATTGCTAATTGTTTTGTCAGTATTAAATTTTGAGTCAACAATATCAATATCTATGTTTTTGCGATCTTTAAACCAGTCAATTAATTTGTTAAGTTCATTTTCAGTAGTTTTCTTTGAGATGATAAATTCAGCTTTTGCATCATTAATTGTACTATCAAATAAGAAACTTACTTCATCGTCATTATCAGAATCCCAATCATCAGAATCTTCATTATTGTTGATGTCTTCTTCGTCACAATCTAAACAGTCAAAACCTTTAGAAGTCATTTTAAAATGATGATTGGCCATATCACGATCGTATACGTTTTGAACGTTTTTTACATCATCTAAAAAGTTACGAGACGAACCTTCAAAATATATAGTTGTTCCTTCAGGAATGTATACAACAGCGTCAATTTCTTCATCTTTCCACATGTTTTTGTATTCACTAATAAAAAAGGCATCAAAAACAATAGTGTTGTTAGCTGTTTTAAAGTTGTATAGAACAGCTTCTGCATTGCTATTGGCATCATTTCGCTTTCTTCCTTCAGAAGTTTTCTTAATTTCTATATAAGCACTGCCAGTTTCACTTTTGCGAACATCAATATTTATATCATTAGAGTACTTCATTTCTTTATCATTTACATGAACAGATATTGAATTATCTCTATTGCGTAAATTGTGTTGATAGTAAATATTATCATCGTTTACTACTCGTATTTTTAAAGGTTCTTCTTGGTTGTATGTAATACTATGTTTTGAAACATGTGCACCATCGTAAGCATGTGTAGTAAAATATTCAATACCAGAGAAACCGATTGCTAATAAAGAGATTAACCAAAGTCCAAACAATGTTAAAACGGTTGCAATACCGAGTCTTTTAATATTAGGAGATAAAATTCGTAATCCTAAAATAAATAGGACAACAAAAGGAATTCCTATCAAGAAAAATACAAATGTCATTAACAACCATTTAGGCATTGCTGAATCGTAAAAGAAAGGAGGATAATGAATCATGTCTCCATCAAAATTTAAGATCTCTAAGCTACCTACCGAAAATAAGGTCAGTAATAATGAAATGATTGTAATCCCAGCAATAAATATTAATAAAACGCCCATGAATTTACCAAACACTTTGAATACGGCTAGTAAAATTTTACCCATAGTGTCTATAAAATCCTGAAAACCAGATTTAGTTTGGTTGCGTAGTTTTTGATAATCAGCATTTGAAATTTTATCCGATAAATCATGGGCGCCTTCCTTTACTTTTGAGGAAAGGTTTTCAAATTCATTGCGAATTTTTTTTTCAATATTATCAATATTTACTGCTTCTCCCTCCATTTGTAATTTTTCGGAAGTAGTTTTAGCTTCTGGTAGTATAACCCATAAAATAATGTATCCTATAATTCCAAAACCAAATCCGGCCAATGTTAAAATAAGGAAAGCTAAACGAATCCAAACAACATCGATATTGAAATAATGTCCAAGTCCAGAACAAACTCCTCCTAAAAACTTATCATCGCCATCTCTAAACATTTTTTTGTTAGCTGTATTTCTTTTATAGGTGTAAGAAGTGTTTTCGCTATATCCTTCTTCCGCTTCGGCATAATCTTCAGGTTGCCCCATAATCGCAATAATTTCTTCTATATCGCTTTCATTTACAACTTGACGAGCATCGGTGATTCTTTCAGATAATAACTCACTAATGCGAGCTTCAATATCGGCTATAATTTCATTCTTACCCTGTGGGTCATCGCTTAACGAACGAGCAATAGCGTCTAAGTATCGTTTTAATTTCTGATAGGCAATTTCATCTATATGGAAGAAAAATCCGCCTAGGTTTATATTTATTGTCTTATTCATTTTTAGTTGATTTTGTGCTTGTTACTTGGTTTACTGCGTTTACTAAATTATGCCATGTTTTATCTAATTCTTTTAAAAACATTCCGCCATTCTCGGTGAGTACGTAATATTTTCTTGGTGGTCCAGAGGTTGATTCTTCCCATCTGTAACTTAATAATCCTGCATTTTTTAAGCGGGTAAGCAACGGATATATGGTTCCTTCAACCACAATCATTTCAGCACTTTTAAGATTTGAGAGTATTTCAGAGGTGTATGCATCTCCTTTTTGTAAAATAGATAAGATACAGTATTCTAAAACGCCCTTACGCATTTGTGCTTTTGTGTTTTCTATCTTCATGTAATGCGGTTTATGGTTATTTTATAAATTTTATTGTAAGTGGATATCTATACATCTCACCCTTGTTTGCTTTCATCGCAGCTATAATTATCAGTGCTATTTTTATAAGAGCAACAATGCTTACAACAGAAGCAAATCCAAAAATGCCAAACAATCCTCCATAACCGTGATATCCACCAAAGTCGATGTCCATCCCCTCAAATCCGTTGAAAATTCTTCTGAAGAAAAAAGGGATAAAAGAGAGGCTTAGTATAAAAATATACAAACTATAACTGATGTTAAAATTAACGGCTTCTTTACCATGTTCATTTAAAAAGGGACTTCGCTCTTTTAAAGTTTGCCATAATATAAGTGGGGTAATAATGCTTCCTAAAGGAAATAAATACCCTGCAAAAGCAGAGATATGTATTAAAAAAGCATTGGTATTTTGGTCGTTGTGTTGCATAGTGAAATGATTTATATAATACTTTACAATGCAAATATATATCTTTTAAAAGGTATTATGCAATACATAGTACTAAAAATTAACAAAATTTAACATTTAAATGAAACGAAATAATTAAATAAAAAGCTGTACATTGCCTGTAAATACTGAAAAAAATGAAGTTTACACCTAAAAAAGTTAATGCCTTTTTATTATTTAAGTTACCCTCAGCTTTTTTTACTGGAGTACGATTAAAATCACTTACTAACGATACGGCAGTGGTTAAAGTTACCCATAGATGGGTGAATCAAAATCCGTTTAAATCGATGTTCTGGGCGGTACAGGGAATGGCATCAGAATTATCAACAGGTATTTTGGTAATGAAAGAAATAGATGCGTCGAACAAAAAAATTTCAATGTTGGTTACTAATATGAATGGAACCTTTACTAAAAAAGCTACAGGGAAAATTCGTTTTGAATGTAACGATGGTAAATTAATAAGAGAAACTATACAAAAAGCAATAGATACAGGTGAAGGGCAAACAATAACTGTTACTTCAGAAGGTTTTAACGAAGAAGAGATTTCTGTTTCAAAATTTGAATATGAATGGAGTTTAAAGGTTAAAAATTAGTTTTGTGGTGAGGTTTAATTATATTTTTATAATTATAGTACTGCTATTTTCTTGTGAGAGTGTAGAAAAGAGTAAAAAAGAGAAAGTTGAAACAAAGTTTTTAGTTAATAATCAGTTTCAAGAAATACTTGATAAGGCAAAATTAGAAGGAGCTATACTAGTTTATGATTTGTATAAAGATGTGTATTATTCTAATGATTTTGATTGGTGTAAAAAAGGAAATTTACCAGCGTCAACATTTAAAATTCCAAATTCTATCATTGCTCTAGAAACAGAAGTCGTTAAAAGTGATAGTACAATTTTTAAATGGGATGGAGAATCAAGGTTTTTAAAAGTTTGGGAACAAGATTTACTATTTAAAGAGGCTTTTTATTATTCTTGTGTTCCTTGTTATCAGGAAGTTGCTAGAAAAATTGGAGTTGAAAGAATGAAGTCTAATTTAGAAAAGTTAGCTTTTGGTTCAATGGATGTAAACGAAACAACTTTAGATAACTTTTGGTTAGAAGGAAAATCTAAAATCAGTCAATTTGAACAAATCGACTTTTTAAAAAGATTATACAATTCTAGTTTACCTATTTCAAAGCGAACCGATAGTATTGTAAAAAAAATGATGGTATTATCTAAAAACAACTTGTTTACATTGAGAGGTAAAACAGGTTGGTCGATTAGAGGTGAAGAAAACAATGGTTGGTTTGTTGGCTATGTGTTGGTTAAAAGCAATGTTTTTTTCTTTGCAACAAACGTTGTGCCTCAAAAGAGTTTTTCTATGGAATTTTTTAATAAAGAAAGGAAAGAAGTGACTTTTAAAGCTCTTGATGTATTAAAAATTTTAAGAGAAAATGAATCATTTGTAACAAAACAATAAAAAAATCTTCTTATAAGTATAAAAACAAAAAAATATGAATGCACACGAAATTGATTATCGCATTTTTGGAGAAGAAATGCAGTATGTAGAAATAGAATTAGACCCACAAGAAGGAGTTGTTGCCGAAAGTGGTAGTTTTATGATGATGGATGCCGATGTAAAAATGAACACGATTTTTGGAGATGGTTCAAATCAAGAAAAAGGGTTGCTAGGGAAAATTTTTTCTGCAGGAAAACGAATATTAACAGGTGAAAGTTTGTTTATGACAGTTTTTACCAATGATGGTCGAGGAAAAAAACAAGTTTCTTTTGCTTCCCCATATCCTGGAAAAATTATTCCAATTGACTTAACAGAATTTGGAGGGAAGTTTATTTGTCAGAAAGATGCTTTTTTATGTGCAGCTAAAGGGGTGTCTATCGGAATTGAGTTTTCAAAACGTTTAGGAAGAGGACTGTTTGGAGGAGAAGGATTTATCATGCAAAAAATGGAAGGTGATGGTATAGGTTTTGTGCATGCTGGTGGTACCATGGCAAAAAAAGTATTACAACCTGGTGAGGTTTTAAAAGTAGATACAGGCTGTATTGTAGGTTTTACCCAAGATGTTGATTATGATGTTGAATTTGTAGGCGGTATAAAGAATACCATTTTTGGAGGAGAAGGATTGTTCTTTGCAAAATTAAGAGGTCCAGGAACGGTATATATTCAATCATTGCCATTTAGTCGATTAGCAGGTAGAGTGTTGGCTATGGCTCCACAAACAGGAAAAGGCGATAGAGGAGAAGGCAGTGTTTTGGGTGGTTTAGGAGATATCTTAGATGGAGATAATAGATTTTAAAATTATTGTTTTAATATATAAACTAAAAAAAAGCCGCTAAATTTAGCGGCTTTTTTTAGTTTATGATAATAAGGTTTAGATTCCTAACTCTTCAAACATATTGATTAATCTTTCTCCTTCTGATGGTGCAGGAGCGTTTGGACTTACAATATTACCTTCTGGATCAATGATGATAAACCTAGGCAAACCTTTAATTAAGAAGTTTTGAGCCCAGTCTAAGTTTAAATGGCTATCTCCAGCCATTAACTGTATACCCGTCATTTCTCTGTCTTGAATAGTTTCTTTCCATTTTTCATCATTCCCTTTAGCATCAACATTAATGCTTACAAACTCAATGTTTTTACCATGGTATTCTTGTTCCAATCTCTTTAATAAAGGGATTTCTCTCTTACAATAAGCACACCAAGTAGCCCAAACATCAATATATAAGTACTTTCCGTGGCCCAATAAGTCATCTAAAGAAGTAGTTCCTCCATCATAGTTTACATAATCTTTAAACTTAGGAGCGGGTTGTCCTTTTGCAGTAGTTTTTAATAATTCGTAATCTTTAGTAATCTCTTTTTTGTGTGCTTTATTAGTAGAATATGCCATGAACTTTCTATAAAACTCTTTTAAGTCACTGGCATAGGTAATACTACTTTCAGCACTATTGTATAGCAAATCGTTTTTAGCGATTGAATCAGTTACTTCAGTTTGTACAGTTTCTAGATAAGTTAAATAATAATCTTCTCCTTCTTTATTTTTTTCTTTAGCCATGTTTTTTAACTCTGTTTCTAACATTGCTCTGTAGAAGTAGCAGTTAACATAGTCAGAACCACTACTGTAGTTAAAGTTTTCTAATGGGTCAGGAAAATCTTCTGAAACTTTAAAGTCTTTGTTACCAGTTAAAGTAGCATGAAAATCTTGATAATTATATATGTTTCTTAAACATTCATAATCAATGTTTTTTACTTCTTGTTTTAAGAAATCAGCAGGTAATTGCTTAGCAATAGAAAGCTCCGTTACAGCATCTTTATATTCATTAGTTTTATTCAAAAACTCTTCTTCATCTAAAGCAAAGTATTTGTTAGCGCTAACAAGTATTTCAGGCCATGTTTTTTGTTTTTCATGAAGGTAGCTATTAATTTTTGCATTTGTGCCTTCAAAATTTATCACATCAGCATTTTTGTAATCAAATACAATACCAGCATCGTCCGTTTTCGTTAGGTATAAATTAATTGGTTTTTTATTACATAATAAAGTATAATAACCATCTCTATTAATTCTAAGCGTATCGATAAAAGAGCCAGTCTTTCTATCAAATTTTATTTTCTTTTCAAAACGAAAGCCATTTAAAGTAATGTTGCTTTTTTTGAAGTTTTCAATTTTACCAGTGAAGACTAAGTAGTCTTTAACAGGTTTTTCTTCTTTTTTACATGAAATTATCGTAACTCCTAAGAGGGCTAAAAGTACTAGTTTTTTCATTGTTTAATGTTTAGTGAGAATATGGTGTTTAAGGCGCCGAAGTTACTTTTTTTAACTTTTTAATCAAAAAAATTAACAGTTTATTTAAACAACACTCTATTTTTTACAAAAAATCAGCTTGAAGTTTTATCTTTTTTTTGGTTCTTTGTACACCTTAAAAATATTAAAATGGATACTACACATATAATAAATTCACAACCAGTTGGTTTAGAAGATATTCATCGTATTGTATTACTAGATAAAAAGCTTTCTCTATCAGAAGAATCAAAAGAAAAGATAGTAAAATGTCGCGCTTATCTTGATGAGAAAATGAAAACGCATAGCGATCCTATTTATGGAATTAATACAGGATTCGGTTCGTTGTGTAACGTTAAAATTAGTGGAGATAATTTACAACAGCTTCAAGAAAACTTGGTAATGAGCCACGCCTGTGGAACAGGAGACGAAGTTCCTCATGAAGTTGTAAAGTTAATGTTGTTGCTTAAAATACAGTCGCTGAGTTACGGTCATTCTGGAGTTCAGTTGGCCACCGTTGAGCGTTTGATTGAGTTTTATAACAATGATATTTTACCTGTTATATATACACAAGGTTCGTTGGGAGCATCTGGAGATTTAGCACCCTTAGCTCACCTTTCATTACCGTTAATTGGTCTAGGAGAGGTACACGTTGCAGGAGAACGAATTTCAGGAGAAAACTTATTAGAAAAATTTGGTTGGGAGAAAATAAACTTACAATCAAAAGAAGGTTTAGCGCTATTAAATGGAACTCAATTTATGAGTGCCTATGGTGTGCATAACTTATTAAAGGCTTATAAACTTTCTTATTTAGCAGATGTAATTGGGGCGGTTTCTTTGGAAGCTTTTGACGGAAGAATAGAGCCATTTAATGAGTTGATACATTTGGTACGTCCACATAACGGTCAATTAGCTACCGCTAAACGTATTAAGGAAGTATTAGAAGGAAGTGAGTTAATTGAACAACCAAAAGAACATGTGCAAGATCCTTACTCATTCAGATGTATGCCTCAGGTTCATGGAGCAACAAAAGATACATTAGAGTTTGTGAAAAAAACATTTATTACAGAAATAAATTCGGTAACAGATAATCCAAACATTTTTGTTGATGAAGATATTATTGTTTCTGGAGGAAATTTCCATGGGCAACCGCTTGCTTTAGCTTTAGATTATTTAGCTATTGCAATTGCAGAATTAGGAAATATTTCAGAAAGAAGAACTTATCAGTTGGTTTCTGGTTTAAGAGGATTACCGGACTTTTTAGTGTCTAACCCAGGTTTAAATAGTGGATTTATGATTCCACAATATACTGCGGCTAGTATTGTAAGTGCAAATAAACAATTCTGTACACCATCGAGTGTAGATTCTATTGTATCGAGTAACGGACAAGAAGACCATGTAAGTATGGGAGCTAATGCGGCTGTTAAAGCTAAAAAAGTAATAGATAATGTGTGTTCAGTATTAGCTATTGAGTTAATGAATGCTTCTCAGGGACTTTCTTTTAGAGAACATAGTACTTCTGAGTTTTTAACTTCTTTTGTAAGTATGTTTAGACAAGATGTGCCTGTAGTGAATGACGATAGGGTATTGCATACTGATATAAAGAATGCAGAAAACTTTATCAATAACTTAACTATTGAGGTTGATGAACTATTTTAAGTAATCATCACATAAATTAATATAAAAAAGCTCAAATTGTAATTTTACAATTTGAGCTTTTTATTTGTACTGCTTATACCATAGATTTATTACAATAAGTAGCTTTTTCAAAAGCTCTAATATTAATAGAAATAATTGGAACTTCAGGAAACATTAATTTTAATTCAGTAACAATCTTTTCTGAAAGATTCTTTTTTTGAGCAGTGTTCCTTCCTTCCATAATATTAGCAAAAATATGGATAAAATCATCACTAGTATTTCCTACAGTATAATACTCAAATGGATTAATTCTTACCTTAATATCTCTATTATCAAAAAGATTTGTTGATTCTGCTGTATCATAAACTTTTTGAATAATCTCTTTAGGTGATTTTAATTTGATAATGTTTTCAGAGCAATCAATTACAAAATGTGGCATAATTATTTATTTAGTTGTTTTTATAGGTTAACGTATGACAATTCTTTGTAAATTATGACCATGGAAGTTGCTGCATGATTTTTTTCTACTAACAAATCATTTTTTAGCACGCTCTACTAATTCCAACTGCTCAATTTTGGCTTCTGTAGTGAACAAGCCGTAATTAATAAACGCTTTCTTCTTTTCTATTTTATCAATGGTTCCTACTGCATTTCCGTCAATTAAACGAACTCTGTCATTTACTTTAAAAACATAAGCGGCTCTTTCTTTGGCAATTTTTTCCGCTTCTTTTTTCTTTTCTTCGCGAACCTTTACCACTTTTTGAAGCACTTCTTTTTCTACTTTTTTAATAGCCTCCTGTTGTTTTTGTGTAGCAACTTTGTCTTCTTTCTTTTCTGTTTTGGTTTTCTTTTTAGGAGGGTTTTTCTTTATGTACTTAGTCTTTTCTGCCATTGCCCATTTAAAAAAACTAGCAGAAAGCTCTTTTTTATTATTTGTTTGGAAGTATTTATTAAGCATTTCATTAATATTCCTCCCTAAAGATAACATACGTTGGTTGTTGTCATATAATTCTTGAAAACCTTCTAGTTTTTCACGTATTTTAAGCTCTTTCTCTTGTAAGTTTTCAATATGCTCTTGTCCTTTAGATTTTTGTTTGTTTAAGCTTTCAGAAGTTTTTTGTAAACGATTTCGTTCCTTTTGAAGTTTTGAGATTGTTTTATCTAAACGAACTTTTTCGGTTTCTACACGTTTTTTAGCACGGTTGATTAAGCTGTACGGAATTCCGTTTTTCTGTGCTACTTCAAACGTAAAAGAACTCCCTGCTTGTCCTATATACAATTTGTATAAAGGCTCTAAAGTACGCTCATCAAACTGCATATTGGCATTGGTAACATTATCCAATTCATCTGCTAATACTTTTAGGTTAGCATAATGTGTGGTAATAATTCCGAAGGCTTTCTTTTCATAAAACTCTTCTAAGAAAATTTCAGCCAAAGCACCTCCTAATTCAGGATCAGAACCTGTACCAAATTCATCAATTAAAAACAAGGTATTGTCATTACATTTTCTTAAAAAGTAACGCATGTTTTTTAATCGATAGCTATAGGTACTCAATTGGTTTTCGATAGATTGGTTGTCGCCAATATCTGTTAAAATCGTATTGAAAAGAGTGGTTTCACTACGCTCATGAACAGGAATCAATAATCCGCTTTGAAGCATAAGTTGTAGTAAGCCAATAGTTTTTAAAGTGATGCTTTTCCCTCCAGCATTCGGACCTGAAATCACAATAATTTGCTGCTCTTCACTTAACTGAATAGTCTGTGGAATAGTTTCAATATTTTTAGCGTTATTCTTTTGCCATAAAATAGGGTGAAATGCATTTTTAAAAAACACTTTTTTCTCTGAAGTGATTTTAGGTAGCAATCCATTGATGCTCTTAGCATATTTTGCTTTAGCACCCACCATATCTAAATGTGTTAAAAACGAAACATACTCATTTAAGAGCGGAGTATAAGGACGTATTTCAGTAGCTAGATTCCTTAGTATGCGTACTATTTCTTGCTTTTCTTCATACAAAAGGTTTTGTAACTCTCTACTGTAAGCTAAGGTAGCTTGCGGAGCGATATATACAATATTTCCTGTTTTTGATGATCCTAATAAACTCCCTTTAACTTTACGACGGTGCATTGCTAAAACAGCTAACACACGTTGATTATCAATTACCGTTTCTTTGATATCATCTAAGTATCCACTAGCTATATTTTTACTCAAGGCACGAGAAAAACTCTCAGAAATTTTACCTCTTACGGAACCAATTTCTTTTCGTATTTGTTTTAATGCTGTAGAAGCATTGTCAGCAACCTCACCATACGGAGTAATAACTTTTTTTATACTATCTACAATTATTGTTGTAAACTCAAGGTGATCACTTAAAGTAAATAATGTAGGGTAGTAGGTTTGAAATTTTTTTAAAAACTTCTTTTGTTCATTTACTGTTTCTGAAACAGCTGAAACTTTTAAGAAACCGTCTGTTTCTAAAAAACTGTTTTCAATAGCGAGTCGTTTACTTTCTTCAGAAATATCTTCAAAATAATGATTTGGAATTCTGTTTTCATTTTCAAAAGAAGACAGATATTCATTTACCATATTCAACTCAAAAAATAACTTTTTTTTGTTTGAAATAGGTTGAATTTGCCTTGTTTTCTCTTTTCCTAAATTAGAGATACAGTGCGTTGCAACTTGTTCTAAAACCGTTGTAAATTCTAAATCTTGAAGTGTTTTTTCTGTAATGTTTTTAGTCAAAATAGTATATTTGAAACCACGACAAAAATAACAAACAATGCAAGTAAAAATTAATGATAGCTGGAAAAATATTTTACAATCTGAATTTGAAAAACCGTATTTTGAAAATCTTACCAGTTTTGTTAAAAATGAATATTCAAAACATACGTGTTATCCAAAAGGATCAGATATTTTCGCAGCGTTTGATTTTTGTGCGTTAGAGGATTTGAAAGTGGTGATTTTAGGACAAGACCCATACCATGGAGTAGGGCAGGCAAACGGATTGTGTTTTTCGGTACATGAGGGTATTGCACATCCTCCATCATTGATTAATATTTTTAAAGAAATAGAAAAAGATGTAAATATTTCATACCCTAAAAGTGGCGATCTATCTCGTTGGGCAAAACAAGGAGTGTTGTTATTAAACGCAACTTTAACTGTAAGAGCAGGGGAGGCAGGAAGCCACCAAAAGCAAGGTTGGGAACAATTTACTGATGCCGTAATTCAGAAAATTTCTGAAGAAAAAGAAAATGTAGTATTTTTACTTTGGGGTGGTTTTGCTAAGAAAAAAGCAAAACTTATTGATAAAAATAAACATCATATTTTAACCTCAGGTCATCCGTCACCATTAAGTGCTAATAGAGGGTACTGGTTTGAGAACAAACATTTTTCTAAAACCAACAATTTTTTACAAAGTATCGATTCGGCAACTATTCGATGGTAATTTCTGGTAAAATGGTTTTGTTATAATACGGTAAAATAATTGCGTCTAGTATATCTTCAGTAACGTCAGGGTAGTGTACTTTAACAACTTTGTTAGTGTTGATCCATTTTTCAATTTTTGGCAATTGTTTTTTGCTTAGTTTTTTTACAACTGTAACCCCCATTTCTTTTAAGGAAACAGCATTGCATTGTTGTTCGTATTGATTTTTCATTGGAATAACCAACAGTTTTTTACGTAAATATAGGGCCTCTGTAGGTGTTGCAAAACCAGCACCACAAACTATTCCTTTAGCAGAAGCCATGCTACGAATAAAAGCATCGTCGTTTATTGGTAGGATAGTAATATTATGAAAGAATTGATGTTCTTTTGTTTTCTTAGAAAATACCTGCCATTTTATGTCTTTTATGCTTGAAAGTACTTTGATTATTTTTTCGTCACTATAAGAGGGTAAATATACCGTGTAATGACCTTTATTTGTAATATTTCGATAACGAATTTCCTTACGAATAATAGGCAAGAAGGTTGAAGAGGAATGAGTTTTAAAGTGAAATCCGAATTTGTTTTTTGCAGGGGCATAGTATTTAATAATTAAACGTTCTAACCTAAACCTTTTAAAAGCAGAGTTTTTCTCGTTTAACAAAGCGTTTTGATTACTAAGAGAAATGATAGGGACATTTCTAAATAAACATGCCCAAGCTGAGATAGGCTCAAAATCGTTAATGACCAAATCGTATTCTTTTACGGGTAACGTTTTAATTTCTTTGTAAACTTTCTTTAGGTTTAAGTCTTTTAAGGTGTTAATTAGGTCAATTCCTCCCTTTTTACCAAAAACAAACCCCAAGCCATGTAATTTGTATTTTATATCGAATGGAAGCCCTATTTCGTATTGCGAACCACTAACTAATATATCAACATCACCACGTCTCTGTAAATATGGGATTATTTCTAAGGCTCTACTTGCATGTCCGTTTCCTGTTCCTTGAAAAGCGTATAATATTTTCATCTTTTTAAATTTTTTATTATGGTTGTTTTTAGAAAATTACCTATTTAGAAGGTACTGACCATTTCCTAATTTAATGCCCATTATAGGCTTCATGGTTATTGGGTTTTAATGTTAAATTCTTTAAGTAACTCAGTAAAAAGCTCGCTATTATTGTGTTCTGAGCTTACAAGCTCTAAATCTTTTACGGTATAATTTAAATGGATGTTTTTAGCTATTTCGTCTTTTTCGTATTCGTATAAAGACCAATTGTTGTTTTTGTATTCTAAAGCGGTTAAGTTTTCTATCCAATCGCCAGAATTTAAATATACAGTTGTACCATTGTCTGTATTTACGGTTCTTATTTCTGGTTGGTGAATATGACCACATATGACATAGTCGTACCCTTCATCAATTGCAATTTCGGTAGCTGTCATTTCAAAATTATTAATGAATTTAACAGCACTTTTTACACTGTTTTTTATTTTTTTGGAGAAAGAGAGTCTGCCGTATCCTAGTTTATGACTTACCCAGTTTACAATCGTATTAATAAGGATTAAAAAATCATAACCCATTCCGCCTAGTTTTGCAAGCCATTTTGAATGTTGCATGGTCACATCAAAAACATCCCCGTGAAAAAACCACCCCTTTTTACCGTCAATATCAAGCACTAATTTGTTCACGATTTCAAAGCTTCCTAAGCGAAAACCTTTAAACCTACGTAACATCTCATCGTGATTTCCTGTGATGTAATACACTTTTGTTCCAGAAGTGATAAAGTTCATCAATTGTTTGATGATTTTCATGTGAGGTTTCGGAAAGTAACGTTTGTTAAATTGCCAAATATCAATAATATCTCCGTTCAAGATTAATATTTTAGGATTGATGGTTTTTAGGTAATTATGAAGCTCGGTAGCTCTACAACCAAAAGTTCCTAAGTGTACATCTGATATTACAGCAATATCTAATTTACGTTTTTTGTGTCTTTTCATTCTAAGTATACTTCGATGTTTATCAAAGTTACTTTTCGAATGTTTTTATAAGGTGAAGTCATTATAAAATGTTGGTAATAAAATCTTTACTTAAAAGTGTAGTAAAGGTTATGTAAAAGTAAAGTTATGTTAACAGAGAAAAGAACGTTAGATTTAATGTCTTAATTTGAAAAATTAAAAAGATTGTGAATATTTATGAAATATATTACAAGAATAAAAAGAGGTTTAATTTTTTTGTTCAAAGAAATAGTTGGAGAAATACTGCAGCTGAAGTTATAGGGATTGAAGGAGTTATAGAAGGTGGAGATATAGAAGGTAAACCACCCTATTATAAAAGTCAGAAAGTATATGCTGATTTTTATAATAAAACTACTAAAAAAATTATAGATAAAAACGAGGAAATAAGTAGCCCAGGAACTTATGCGTACAGAATGATAGAAATTAGAGGAGGTAGGAAGAAAAAATAAAAAGCTCGGTTTTTACCGAGCTTTTTTATATAATTTGTTTCAAGGTTACTTGTTGTACAATACCCATTCTCCTTTTTCTAATAAAGGAATGGCTTGCTTGTACTTAACCTCTTTTTCTTCACCAGACATTACATTTTTGATAGTAACTTTTTCGTTACGACCAATTTTTGGTTGTTCACGCACAATAGTTTCTACAGCTTGCTGTTCTTGTGTTTGTTGATTACGAGCATTGCTAATGGCTTGTTGTGTTGAGTTTTGAACCTCGTCTTTACGTAAATCTAATTGCTCACGTTGTTGTTCACGAGCTTCAGATACTTGTGAAGCTTCTTGACTTGGTAATTTTCCTTTGAATAAGAAAGATAATACCTCTTTGTTGATTTTATCAATTGTTTCTTGGAATAATTCGAAAGCCTCGAATTTATAAACTAATAACGGGTCTTTTTGCTCATACGTAGCGTTTTGAACAGTTTGTTTTAACTCATCCATTTTACGTAAATGATCTTTCCAGTTCTCATCAATAATCGCTAAAGTGATGTTTTTCTCAAAGTCGTTTACTAATGACTTTCCTTCACTTTCGTAAGCTTCTTTTAAGTTGGTAACTACTTGTAATGTTTTAGAACCATCTGTAAAAGGAACAACGATACGCTCGTAACGATCACCTTCGTTTTCAAAAACATTTTTAATTACTGGGAATGCATTTTCTGCATTTCTTTCTGCATCGTTTTTGTAGTGTTCCGTTACTATTTTGTATAGCTTGTCAATTAAATCTTGCTCTGATGTTTTATTGAATTCTTCTTCAGAAAAAGGAGAAGTCATTGCAGAGAAACGGATTAATTCGAATTCAAAGTTTTGGAAGTCTTTTGTAGCCTTGTTTTGTCTTACAATTGAATCGCAAGTATCATAAATCATGTTTGCAATATCAATCTGTAAACGCTTTCCGTCTAAAGCATGACGACGACGTTTGTATACAAACTCACGTTGAGCGTTCATAATATCATCGTACTCTAATAAACGCTTACGGATACCGAAGTTGTTTTCTTCTACTTTTTTCTGAGCTCTTTCAATAGATTTAGAAATCATAGAGTGTTGAATAACTTCTCCCTCTTTTAATCCCATTCTATCCATCATCTTCGCAATTCTTTCTGAACCAAATAAACGCATTAAGTTATCGTCTAAGGCTACATAGAATTGAGAAGAACCTACATCTCCTTGACGTCCTGCACGACCACGTAACTGACGGTCTACACGACGAGAATCGTGACGCTCTGTACCAATAATAGCTAAACCACCTGCGGCTTTAACTTCATCAGATAATTTAATATCGGTACCACGACCCGCCATGTTGGTTGCAATAGTTACCACTCCAGGTTTACCAGCTTCAGCAACTACATCTGCTTCTTTTTTGTGTAATTTCGCATTTAAGATATTGTGAGGAATCTTACGGATTTGCAACATTCTTCCTAATAATTCAGAGATTTCAACAGAAGTAGTACCTACTAGTACCGGTCTTCCTTCTCCTACTAATTTTACGATATCTTCAATTACAGCGTTGTATTTTTCACGTGTAGTTTTATAAACTAAATCTTGTTTGTCGTCTCTTTGAATTGGTTTGTTTGTAGGAATTTCAACCACATCTAATTTGTAGATTTCCCAGAATTCACCTGCTTCTGTAATCGCTGTACCTGTCATACCAGATAATTTACGGTACATTCTAAAGTAGTTTTGTAAAGTAACGGTAGCAAACGTTTGCGTAGCGTCTTCAATCTTCACATTTTCTTTTGCTTCAATGGCTTGGTGTAACCCGTCAGAGTAACGACGACCGTCCATAATACGACCCGTTTGCTCGTCTACAATCATTACTTTATTATCCATTACCACATATTCCACATCTTTTTCAAAAACAGTGTATGCTTTTAAAAGTTGGTTCATGGTATGAATTCGTTCACTCTTTACACTAAACTCACGGTATAATTCTTCTTTTTGATTAGCTTTTTCTTCTGGAGTAATGTCGCTATTATCTATTTGACCAACTTTGACACTAATATCTGGTAAAACGAAGAATGTTTCATTTTTAGTGATATCAGAAAGGTGTGCAATACCTTTATCTGTTAAGTCAATTTGATTATTTTTTTCTTCAATAGTAAACCACAATTCAGCATCAACTTCAGGCATTAGCTTGTTGTTGTCTTGCATGTAAAAGTTTTCCGTTTTTTGAAGGATTTGTTTCACGCCTTCTTGCGATAAAAACTTAATTAAGGCTTTGTTTTTAGGAAGCCCCCTGTAAACTCTTAATAATAAAAAACCACCTTCTTTAGTATCACCCTCTTTAATTAAACGTTTAGCTTCAGCTAAAACACCTACTAGGTATTTATTTTGAAGAGAAACTAAATCGGCAACTAGCGGTTTTAACTCATTAAATTCATGATCACCTCCTTGTGGTACTGGTCCAGAAATAATTAATGGCGTACGAGCATCATCAATTAAAACAGAATCCACCTCATCAATAATAGCATAGTTTGGTGCACGTTGTACTAAATCTTTTTTAGAGTTAGCCATGTTATCACGTAAGTAGTCGAAACCAAACTCATTGTTAGTTCCGTAAGTAATATCAGCATTATAAGCTTCTCTACGGGCTTCTGAATTTGGTTGGTGGAAATCAATACAGTCAGTACTCAATCCGTGGAACTCAAAAATAGGAGCCATCCACGCACGGTCACGTTTTGCTAAGTAGTCGTTTACAGTGACAACGTGAACTCCATTACCTGTTAAAGCGTTTAAGTATACAGGTAAAGTAGAAACTAAGGTTTTACCTTCACCTGTCATCATTTCAGCAATTTTACCTTGGTGTAATACAGATCCACCAATTAACTGTACATCGTAATGAATCATGTCCCAAATAACTTCTTTACCAGCGGCATCCCATGAATTAGCCCAAAAAGCTTGGTCATCTTCTAAGGTAATGTGTTCTCTAGTAGCTGATAGCTCTCTATCGAAAGGAGTAGCAGTTACTTCCAATTCTGTATTATTAGCAAAACGTTTTGCGGTTTCTTTTACAAGAGCAAAGGCTTCTGGCATAATGTCTAATAAAACAGCTTCTGAAGCTTCGTAAGCTTCGTCTTTTAATTTATCAATTTCTGTATAAATGTCTTCTTGACGATCGATGTCTGCACTTTTAGCTTCTTCTTCAAGATCAGCTATTTTATCGTTAAAAGATTTGGTAGCGTCTTTAATTTTTGATTTAAACTCAATTGTTTTTGCTCGTAATTCATCATTTGATAAACTGCTTAAAGAATTTTCAAAAGATCGTACCTTTTCAACGATCGGTTGTAGTGATTTTAGATCCTTTTGTTGTTTGTCTCCAACAAATAGTTTTATAATCGAATTTAAAACGCTCATTTGTAAAATATTGTTTTATAGCTAATTAAGTTGTTTTTAATTAGCGTTTTTTGTGTTTTTATTGAGTGCTTAAAAGTAAGCAAAAAAAAAGCCTCTGTAAAAGAGACTTTTTATGATTTATTTTTTCTAGTATTCATCTTCATTCCAAAGATAATCTTCTTCAGTAGGGTAATCTGGCCAGATTTCAATAATAGAATCGTATGCCTCACCTTCATCTTCGATATCTTGTAAGTTTTCTACCACTTCTAACGGTGCTCCAGTACGAATAGCATAATCAATTAATTCGTCTTTAGTTGCAGGCCAGGGTGCATCTGCTAAATAAGATGCTAATTCAAGTGTCCAATACATTTCTTTATCTGTTTAATAAGATTTTCCGCAAAAATAATTTTTTTTTGTAAAAAGTCAAGTTTTTTTTAAAAAATGTGAAATCAATAATTAAAGAACTTAGTTATAGCTTTTCAGGAATCCATTTAATTTCCTCAGCTTGTAAGTCTTGGGTCAACTTCCGTGCCAACACAAAAAGGTAGTCAGAAAGTCGGTTTAAATACTTTAAAACAGTATTGCTAATTGTTTCTTCTTCGTTTAAAGCCACAGCTAATCGTTCCGATCTACGGCATACGCAGCGCGCTATGTGACAAAATGACACGGTTTGATGACCGCCTGGTAATACAAAGTGTGTCATTTGAGGTAGGTCTTTATTCATAAGGTCAATTTCGTCTTCTAAAAACTGAATAGACTCTTCATTAATTTTAGGAATGTTTAAGCGCTCTTTACCACTTTTTAAAGTTTCCTTTTCAGGTGGTGTAGCTAACATGGCACCTAATGTGAATAAATCACTTTGAATTTTTGTTAGTTTCTCTTTTAAAGTATGGTCAATATTTTGATCTCTAATTAACCCAATGTAAGAGTTGAGTTCATCAACAGTTCCATAGCTTTCTATTCTTAAATGATATTTGGGTACTCGAGTCCCCCCAAATAGGGCAGTGGTACCTTTATCTCCTGTTTTGGTATATATTTTCATGTGTTTTTTTACGTGTTTGATTCATTTTTTAAGATAGCTAATTTATCTAAAATATAATCAGGGCACCGCATAGGTTTTTTTGTTTTTTTGTTAATAAATGCTAACACGGTATTTCCAGTAGAAATTAGTTCGTTATGTTGGTTGGTAATTTCGTAATCGAATTCAATTTTTACTGAAGGGGTCTTTTTTAAAATAGTAGTAATGGTTAATTCGTCGTCGTACAATGCCGATTTTTTAAAGCTACAAGATAAAGAAATAACAGGCAACATGATTCCTGTTTTTTCCATATATTTGTAGGTAACGCCCAGAGAACGTAGCCATTCGGTACGACCAATCTCAAAAAATTGTGCGTAGTTTCCATGATAAACTACTCCCATTTGATCAGTTTCAGCATACCGAACACGTATAGATGTGTGATGTTTTTGCAAAAGATTTTTTTATTTTAGTAGCATTAACGATACGCAAAAAAAAAATAAAAGTCAATAGTGATTTGATTTTTTTATACTAAAATTTATTCACACTTTTGTTCGCCCAGACTTTCATGTTTGGTGTCCCCTAAACCTGAATAAAAATTAACAACTAAAATTGTTTTTTACCAATATGACTAAAACAGCCGATTCAGTTTGGATGGAATGCTTGTCTTTTATCAAAGACAACATTAAACCACAGGCATATAAGACTTGGTTCGAGCCGATAAAGCCTATTAAATTGGCAGGGGAAGCTTTGACAGTTCAAGTACCAAGTAAATTTTTTTACGAGTGGTTAGAAGAGCATTACATAAAACTGTTAAGAGTAGCTTTGGTTCGTCAGCTAGGAAATGATGCTAAATTAATTTACGATGTACGTATGGAAAATACGTACAGTAGTAATAGCCCTCAAACAGTAAAAATACCTAGTTCAAATCGTAACCCATTAAAGCCACAAAAGGTAACAGTTCCGTTAGAGTCAAAACGAGAATTGAAAAATCCATTTGTGATTCCTGGTTTACAAAAAGTGAAGATAGAATCTCAACTCAATCCTAACTACAATTTTGTGAATTTTGTAGAAGGAGATTCTAATAGGTTGGCACGTTCTGCAGGTATGGCAGTAGCAAATAAGCCTGGAGGAACTTCGTTTAATCCACTATTAATATATGGAGGAGTTGGATTAGGAAAAACACACTTAGCACATGCTATAGGTGTTGAGATTAAAGATAAGTATCCAGATAAAACGGTATTGTATATTTCTTCTGAAAAATTTACGCAGCAGTTTATTGATTCGGTAAAATCAAATACTAGAAATGATTTTATCCACTTCTATCAAATGATTGATGTGTTGATTATTGATGATGTACAGTTTTTATCAGGGAAAGCTGGTACGCAAGATGTGTTTTTTCATATTTTTAATCACTTACATCAAAACGGAAAACAGGTTATTTTAACTTCAGATAAAGCGCCTGTTGATATGCAAGATATCGAACAACGATTGTTGTCTCGTTTTAAATGGGGATTATCGGCTGAGTTACAAGCGCCTGATTACGAAACAAGAATTTCTATTTTACAAAATAAATTGTATAGAGATGGTGTTGAGATGCCAGAAGAAATCGTTGAGTATATTGCAAAGAATATCAAGTCTAATGTTCGTGAATTAGAAGGAGTGATAATCTCAATGATAGCTCAAGCTTCTTTTAACAGAAAAGAATTTACAATTGAGTTGGCGAAACAAATTGTAGATAAGTTTGTAAAAAATACGAAAAAAGAACTGTCTATTGATTATATTCAAAAAGTAGTGTCAAAATACTTTGATATGGATGTGGCAACCTTACAATCAAAAACACGTAAACGTCACATTGTACAAGCACGTCAGTTAGCGATGTATTTCGCGAAGCGTATGACAAAGTCGTCGTTAGCAAGTATTGGAAGTCAAATAGGTAAAAGAGATCATGCAACGGTGTTACATGCATGTAAAACTGTAGATAATTTGACTGAAACTGATAAGCAGTTTAAAAAGTATGTAGAAGACTTAACAAAAAAGTTAACTTTATAAATAACGAACCTCACTAAGTGAGGTTTTTTTATGAATATGAAAAAAATATTAATGGTTTGTTTAGGTAATATTTGTCGATCTCCTCTTGCTGAGGGGATTTTAAAATCCAAAGTTTCATCGGAAAGTTTTATAGTTGATTCTGCTGGTACTGCTGGGTATCATGTAGGAGAATTACCAGATAGACGCTCTATTGAAGTGGCTAGAAAATACGGAATAGATCTTAGCAGTCAACGGTCAAGAAAATTTACAAGAGCAGATTTTGATAAGTTTGACACGATTTTTGCAATGGATCAGAGTAATTATGCAGATATTGTAGCCTTGTCTAAAAATAAAAAACAGCATGAAAAAGTAAAGATGATTCTGAACGAATTGTATCCTAATGAAAACAGGAATGTTCCAGATCCGTACTATGGAGGAGATCAAGGTTTTGAAAATGTGTATAAAATGTTAGACGAAGCGTGTGAAATGATAGCTTCAAAATTAGAACAAAAAAATGAAAGGTAAATTATACTTGATTCCTACTACGTTAGGTGATACTGAACCATTAGAAGTGATGCCATTATCAGTAAAAAAAGTGGTAGAACAATTAGATTACTTTATTGTTGAAAATGAGAAGTCTGCTCGAAGATTTATTAAACGAATTACACCGACAAAATCACAACCTTCACTGGAGTTAATGTTATTGGACAAGTATTCTGACGATTTAGAAACCAAGAACTATTTGGATGCTTGTGAAAAAGGAATGTCTGTAGGTTTGCTTTCTGAAGCTGGAGTGCCGGCAGTGGCAGATCCAGGAGCAAATATTGTGAAGTTGGCGCATCAAAAAGGGATTCAAGTAGTTCCGCTAGTAGGACCTTCCTCTATTTTATTAGCAATTATGGCGTCTGGTATGAATGGGCAGAGTTTTGCGTTTAACGGATATTTACCTATTGATAAATCAGATAGAAAAAGAGCTATTAAGGATTTGGAAAAACTTTCAAAAGAAAAGAATCAGTCGCAACTTTTTATCGAAACTCCCTACAGGAATGAAAAAATGCTAGATGATTTACGTGCTACTTTATCTCCTGATACAAGAGTTTGTGTGGCGTGTGATATAACACTTCCAACAGAGTATATTAAAACACTAACGGTAAAAGAATGGAAGCATGTGAAGACCGATTTACATAAGCGACCAGCAATTTTTATCATTCATAAATAAAAAAAGCATCGATTTTAATCGATGCTTTTTTGTTGTTTTCTTATTAGTTAAACCGTTGGTTTTTTATTGGCTTTGATGTTAGAAACATCATAACCAGCAAACTTTTTAAGGTATGATTGTATAGAGGTTCCATAGGCATCATTAAAACGGATTGACCCGTTTGAACGTAAGAACTTTTTTACATTACCTGCACCACTTAAATGTGCTGCTGCTAAAATACCAGATTCGGTTATTTTAACTCCATTGATGGTTTTGCCAACACTTCTCTTAATGTCTTTTCTTAAAATCCATTTGTTTAACTTACAATAAGCAACAAATGTGCGTTCTTGTAATTTTGGGTTTTTAAGAAAGTGAGTGGTGTTGTAAATTCTAAATCTCTTTAGGGTTTCCCTACCAAATTGGTATTTCCCTAAGTATCCAAGTGTGTTAACTACTCTATACCTGCCTTGTGATTCTTTAAAAGCCAAAGCTTCTTTAAATCCTACAAAATCATTTAATAAAAAAGGAATGTTAACCTTTTCTACCTTATGAATTGGTATTGGCGTTGTTGTAGTAGTTTTTTCTTTTTTAGCTGTAGTCTCTGTAAAACTGGTTAATAATACAAATCCTAAAAATACTAATACTAAATGTCTGATAATTAAATACTTTCTGTTTAGCGCTGCAAAGATACGGTATTTTTTTATAACAGACTATAAATCAATAATTTACAGTTTTTTAACTATTGATAATTAAGTTGTTTTCCGGTGTTTTTTTTAGGTAAAAAACAAAAAAAAAGATGTTTTGTTAACTTTTTGGTAATATTTTGTTGTAATTAATGAGAATAAAATTTTGTTAATTTATCTCTTTATCCCTTGTTGATTTATCCACTGTTGATATTTTACAGCATTTCGATTATGCTGCGCTAAAGAATTCGCAAATTCATGAAAACCAATCTTGTCAACACTTGCACACATATAGTAATAATTGTGTTTTTGATGGTTTAAAACAGCATCAATAGATGAAATATCTGGCATGGCAATCAGAGTAGGAGGAAGTCCCGTGTTTTTATAAGTGTTGTAAGGAGAGTCTATTCCTAAATCTTTGTTTAAAACCCTTTTGACAACAAAATCTTGCCCTTTAACTTCTTTAATTGCATATATAACTGTTGGGTCGGCTTGCAAAGGCCAGTTATCTTTTAATCTATTTAAATACAAACCAGCAACAATAGGACGCTCTACTTTTTTAGCTGTTTCTTTCTGAACGATAGAAGCTAATGTAATTACTTCTTCTTTTGAAAGGTTCAGTTTTTTAGCTTTGTCTAACCTAGCAGAAGTCCAAAAACGATTGTATTCGCGTAGCATTTTATCACGGAAATTTTCAGCAGAAGTATTCCAATAAAACTCATAGCTATTCGGAATGTACATTCCTAAAGCTGATTTTTCAGTAAATTTATTGGTAGCTAAAAAAGCAGGATCTTTCATAGCCTGTAATAGAGCAATAGAATCTGCTTCAATTTGTTCAGCAATTCTTCCTGCTAATTTTTCTAAGGTATCTTGATTGTTGAATGATAGAGTAATTGGTGTTTGATTTCCGCTGCGTAAAAGGTTTACAACATCATTCATGTTCATACCCTTTTTTAATAGGTATTTTCCACCTTTAGGTTGTGTGAATTTTTTCTTTTCTGCAACCCAAACAAAATTTTCAGGATGTTTAACAAATTCAGAAAGTTGTTTTTTGACATCTATAAAAGAAGCGTTAGAACCTATGTATATAGCCCCATCTTTGGTAACTGCTTTACCAAATATTTTTTGGTAGTAGTTAAATCCAATAATTCCACCAATTAAAAAAATGGCGGCAATACCTCCTAAAATAATTTTCTTATTCATTTATTAGTTGAAATAATAGTTCGTCTTTATATGTTCCGTTGTAAAAAATCCAATCTTTCTTAATTCCAATTTGCTTAAAATTTTGTTTTTCAAAAAGGTGTAAGCTATTGGTGTTATCATTCGTAATATTTGCATACAATTGATGTAAATGCAAATGTGTAAAGCAATAGTTAATTAGTAATTGTATAGCTTCAGAGGCAAACCCTTTCTGCTGAAAGTCAGGATGGATCAAAATTCCGATACCAGCTCTTTTATGTTGCGGGTTAAAATCAAACAAATCTATCATCCCAATAGATTTACCAGTCACTTTATCATCAATAACTAATCGTAATTGTTTGGCTTCATAAATATCTAAATGAGCATTTTCTAAATACTGTTTTAGTAAAAATTTAGAAAACGGAGTTTGTGTATGACTCACTTCCCAAAAAGACTCATTGTTTTCAATTTGAAATAAAAATTCCAAGTCTTCGGGTTCTAAGGCTCTTAATTTGATATGTGTTCCAGTTAACGTATGCACTAAATATTTATTTTACCTATAAATACAAAAGTAGCTGGTCCTTTTAAAAAGACCTCAGAATAGATTCCGTTTTGTTCTTTAAAAGAAACTTCTAATTCTCCACCCTCAACAGGTAAAATAATAGAAGAATTATTTGTTTTTTGGGTTGCATGCATGGCTATGGCAACGGCAGTAACACCAGTACCACAAGCTAAAGTTTCATCTTCAACTCCTCGTTCGTAGGTACGTACTTTAAAAGTATTGTCAGTTATTTGTTCTACAAAGTTAACGTTGCTGCCTTCAGTGCCATAAATCTCATTCCTAATTTCTTTTCCGTTTGAAAAGACATCATAATTTGCAAGATCGTTTACCAACTGAACATGGTGTGGCGATCCTGTATTGGTAAAAACATACTTGTCAAAAATATTCACCTTGTCAACATCAATCATTTGTAAAGAAACAAGGTTGTTAGTAATAGAGGCATGATGCAATCCATCAATAGCAATAAAAGTAGTTTCGGTTTCGAAAAGTCCAAGTTTATGAGCAAAAGCTACAATACAACGACCTCCGTTACCACACATCGTACTTTCATTACCGTCAGAGTTATAGTATACCATCTTAAAATCGGTGGTACTATCTTCTTCAAGTAAGATAAGACCATCAGCTCCAATACCGAAATGTCTATCACATAATTTTGCAATTATGTCAGTTTTATTTTTTGGAAAGGTTTTTGAACGGTTATCAATCATGATAAAATCGTTTCCGGTTCCTTGGTATTTGTAAAATTCTAAATTCATAATAAAGAACAAAGATACATATTTTATAAAGTAAAAGAGGACTGTTAAATAGCGGTTAAAATCAGTTAAATAGAAGTTAAACACATTTACTTGAAATGTTAAAATTGTATATTTGGAGTATAAAATTTTGTAAGCATATGAAGAAAATAATTGGAACTTTAGGAATTGCGATTTTAGGAGGTGCAATAACACTTGCAGGATATAAGACATTGATAGATGAGCCGCAAGTAATTGTTGAGAAATCGGTAGAGCCAACAATGCAAACCGTAAAGGCAAACTATACGCCTACAGTAATAAATTCAACATCAACACCCACCGATTTTACGGAAGCAGCTGATAAAACAGTACATGCGGTGGTACATGTTAAAAACACATCGATAAGAACCCAACAAAACCCGTTAGCAGAATTATTTTATGGTAGAGGAAGTGGAACAAGAAAGTACCAACAAGTAGGTACAGGTAGTGGTGTAATTATTTCTCCTGATGGGTATATTGTAACCAACAATCACGTAATTGAAGGAGCAAGCGATATTGAAATTACGTTAAATAATCAGAAAAAGTTAAAAGCAACGTTAATAGGAGCAGATAAGAGTAATGATATCGCTTTGTTAAAAGTAGAGGCTGATTTTGAGTTGCCAAATTTGCCTTTTGGAAACTCTGATAATATTAAAGTAGGAGAATGGGTATTGGCAGTAGGAAATCCATATAATTTAACGTCTACCGTTACTGCAGGTATTGTAAGTGCAAAAGGACGTGACTTGGATGGAAATACCAATATTGACTCATTTATCCAAACAGATGCTGCTGTAAACCCTGGGAATAGTGGAGGAGCTCTGGTAAATACACGAGGAGAATTAATAGGAATTAACACTGCTATTTCTTCAAGAACAGGCTCTTTTATAGGGTATTCGTTTGCGGTACCCTCAAATATTGCTAAAAAAGTGGTGGATGACTTGTTAGAATTTGGAATGGTACAACAAGCTGTTTTAGGAATTAATATAGATGTGGAAGCAAATGACATCGAAGGAGTAAAAATAGGAGAAGTCTTAGAAGAAGGAGGAGCAAAAAAAGCGGGGCTAGAGCAAGGAGATGTTATTACCAAAGTAAACAATGTGAAGATTTCTAAGTTCTCTGATTTAAAAGGACAGTTAACAGCAAAAAGACCTGGAGAATACGTAAATGTAACAATTGATAGAGATGGAGAAGAGTTGACTAAAGTCGTTAAGCTAACGAAGCTTATAAAATTACCAGTGAGTAAAGTTTTACAAACGGAGTTTGAAGATCTTACTAAAGAAGATAGAAAAAAGTTCAATATAGAAGGGGGTGCTAAGATTAAAAGAACACAAAATATAGCATTTAAACAATTTGAAGTAGGGGAAGGGTATATTTTAACGAAAGTTAATGGAAAAAAAGTCAGTTCAGCAAAAGAAGCTGTTACCATGTTAGATAGTATGTACGGAAGTGGAAATAGACTTTTGTTAGAGATGATTAATCCATCAGGTCAAATAGAAAGGTTTAGATACTAAATTGACATGTAAAAAACTTCAAGGGAGCACTAATAAGATCCCTTAAAATAAAAAGCCTTGCTAAAATCGTTTTAACAAGGTTTTTTTCTTTTGTAAAACCAATAAAAAATAGAGAAGAAATACCTATTTTTGCACAAATTTTTTAATTTTTAGTTAACACACAACTATGTCAACAATAACAAATTACGAAAAAGAAGTCGTAAATCAAGCGCAAGTTCGTAGAGCTACAGTTGAGTTTATTAACATCGTTAACGATTTATGGTATGATAAATCTATCGAGTTAGTATTATTTAGAAATCCGTTAGTAGACAAAAGAGCTAGTGAGGTTTTAAACTTAATCAACTACGCTAAAGAATTTGTAGCAAAACCAATAACAATAGAAGACGCTTTAGAAATAGCGAAAGCAATTCAATCAATTGATTTACCACCATCAAAATTAGATATAGGTAAATTAGCGTACGAATACCATTTGCAGGATGATGCATCGGCAGATAAAATAGCTTTTGTAAAAGAGCAATTAAAAGATGCTACAGAGGCAGATAATATTCAGCCAAAAGATGTAGTGTTATACGGTTTTGGACGTATTGGTCGTTTATTAGCCCGTGAACTAAGTAGTAAAATGGGGAAAGGTTCTCAATTACGTTTAAGAGCTGTAGTAACTCGCGGCAAAATAGATCAAACAGTATTAGAAAAAAGAGCTTCTTTATTAAGTGTAGATTCTGTACACGGAGATTTCTTAGGGACAGTTCAGGTAGATGCTGATAACAATGCTTTAATTATTAACGGTACAACTGTTTACATGATTTCAGCAGCACAACCAGAAGATATTGATTATACACAATACGGAATTAACGATGCGTTAATTATTGATAATACAGGTGCTTTTAGAGATGAAGAAGCATTAAATCGTCATTTAAAAGCAAAAGGAGCTAGCAAAGTATTGTTAACTGCTCCTGGTGCAGGAGTACCAAATATTGTTCATGGAGTAAATCATGAAGAAAATAATCCTGATAATATCGATATTTTCTCAGCAGCTTCATGTACTACCAATGCTATTACACCAGTATTAAAAGTGTTAGAAGATAACTTCGGGATTAAAAAAGGACACTTAGAAACAATTCATGCATATACAAACGACCAAAATTTGGTTGATAATATGCATAAAAAATATCGTAGAGGTAGAGCTGCTGCGTTAAACATGGTAATTACCGAAACAGGAGCAGGGAAAGCAGTAGCAAAAGCATTACCAGCATTAGCAGGAAAGCTAACCTCAAGTGCCATTCGTGTACCAGTACCTAACGGATCGTTAGCAATCTTAAACTTGCAATTAAATACTCCAGCAACAGTAGAGTCTGTAAATGCAATTATGAAACAGTATGCGTTAGAAGGAGATTTAGTAGAGCAAATTCAATATTCATTAAGTAATGAATTAGTGTCTTCTGATATTGTAGGAACAACAGCACCGTCTATTTTCGATAGTAAAGCAACAATAGCTGACGGAGATACTATCGTAATTTATGTATGGTATGATAATGAGTATGGTTATTCACACCAAGTAATGCGTTTGGCAAAACACATTGCTAAAGTACGTCGTTATACTTATTATTAAAATAAAGTAAAAACAGATAAAAAAAAGCCGAAGCATTGATTTGCTTCGGCTTTTTTGTTATATTTGGCTAGAGCAACCCCTTAAAATGTCCCCTTTATGAAAAAAGTAATAATATTACTATTTCTAATGCTTGGTGTTACTTCACTAAGTTACTCCCAAGAATTAACTACATTAGTTTCTGGTAAATGGTTTGTCGATTCAATGAAAGTTGGAAACGAAAAATTTGAATTTTCTGATGGCGAGAATTGGTTAGAGTTAAGCCCTGATGGAAGATATCAAGTTATGATGAGTAATAAGGAGGAAAGTGGGAGATGGAAATTAATAGTCGATACCAATGAGCTAGAATTTGACGATAAAAGCTTTGAAGAAAATTTAAAGATTGAAAAAATTAGTGAAACCATGTTGTTAGTTTCAGCAAGAAATAAAGAAACCATCTATACTATGTGGTTAAAAAAATAAACTATCATACATAGTTTGTTTTTTAACGACCGAGGTAAGGGATTGCCTCGGTTTTTTTATTTTTAATAGATAAGTATTTTGCTTATACTACATAAATCTTTTCCTTAAATTAGCGTCAAAAATAAAATTAAATGAAGGCAGTACTTACACCGATACTATTGTTGTTTGCAGCAATAGCAACAAACGCACAATCCAAATTACCTTACTACGAAATACCAAAAGAAGCCAAAGAATTTACTACAGGATCTGTAATTAGTAGAATGATAGATGGATTAGGTTTTCGCTATTATTGGGCAACCGAAGGTTTAACAGAAAAGGATTTAGCATACAAACCAAGTGAAGAAGCAAAAACTACTGGAGAAACAATAGATCATGTGTTAAGTTTATCGCAAGTAATTAAAAATGCAGCGTTAAAAGTTCCTCATAAAGAAGCAAAGTCAGGAATGACATTTGTTGAAAAACGAAAAACAACCTTAGAAAACTTAAAGTTAGCAAGCGATATTTTTAGAAAAAGTACAGATGTATCGCAGTACAAAATAATTTTTGGAGATAAAAAACATCCAATATGGAATGCAATTAATGGTCCAATAGCTGATGCTATTTGGCATGCAGGTCAGTTAGCTTCATTCAGAAGAGCCTCAGGAAACCCAATCAATTCGAAAATAAATCATTTTACAGGTACCGTTAGAAAATAATTTAATGACAGTTCAGGAGAAGATACAACTATTAAGAGAAGAGTTACACAAACATAATCATAATTATTACGTGTTGGATGCACCAACTATTTCTGATTATGAGTTTGATATTAAGTTAAAAGAGCTTCAGCAGCTAGAAGACGAAAATCCAGAATATTTTGACCCCAATTCCCCAACGCAACGAGTAGGAGGAGAAGTAACTAAAAATTTTGAAACGGTTACACACAAGCATAGAATGTATTCATTAGACAATTCGTATTCTAAAGAAGACCTGTTAGATTGGGAAAAACGTGTTCAGAAAATTTTAGGAACCGATGAAGTTGAATATACCTGTGAATTAAAATACGATGGAGCTTCAATAAACCTTACTTACGAGAATGGCGAGTTTGTACAAGCAGTTACTCGTGGAGATGGTTTCCAAGGAGATAATGTAACCACCAATATTCGTACCATAAAATCCATTCCATTATTGCCAAATAGTGATTTTGTGACAGATTTTGAAATGCGAGGAGAAATCATTTTACCGTTAGACGGATTTCATAAAATGAATGAAGAACGTATTGCGAATGATGAAGAACCATATCGAAACCCGCGTAATACCGCTAGTGGAAGCTTGAAGTTACAAGATAGTGCAGAAGTAGCAAAAAGACCACTAGATTGTTTATTGTATCAATTAGTAACAAGAGAACGTAAATATGCTTCGCATTTTGAAAGTTTAGAAGCTGCAAGAAAAGTTGGATTTAAAGTTCCAGACACCATTGTTTTAGCTAAATCAATTGATGAGGTGTTAGATTTTGTAAACGAGTGGGATGGTAAACGTCATATCTTACCATACGAAACGGATGGAGTAGTGGTAAAAGTAAATTCGTTTCAGCAACAAGACGAACTAGGATATACTTCAAAAGCACCTCGTTGGGCAATTGCTTATAAATTTAAAGCGGAACAAGTTTCTACAGTATTAAATGAAATTACCTATCAAGTAGGTAGAACTGGAGCCATTACACCGGTAGCAAACTTAGAACCTGTACAATTAGCTGGAACGATTGTAAAAAGAGCATCATTACATAACGCAGACCAAATAGCAAAGTTAGATGTACGAGTAGGAGACACTGTTTTTGTAGAAAAAGGAGGAGAAATTATTCCGAAAATTATAGCTGTTGATTTAACAAAACGACCAGCAGATTCTGTTCCTACACAATATGCAATTAACTGTCCTGAATGTCATACAGAGTTGGTAAGAACCGAAGGAGACGCAAAACATTATTGTCCGAATGAATTTGGATGTGCACCGCAAATTACAGGTAGAATCAAGCATTTTATTAGTAGAAAGGCCATGGATATTGATGGTTTGGGTGGAGAAACGGTTGATTTATTACGTAAAGAAGGATTGATAAAGAATTATGCAGACTTGTATGATTTAACGGTAGAACAAGTAATTCCGTTAGAAAGAATGGCAGAAAAGTCAGCGCAAAACATGATTGAAGGAATTGAAAAGTCAAAAGAAATTCCGTTTGAAAAAGTATTATTTGCTTTAGGAATCCGTTTTGTAGGTGAAACTGTAGCAAAAAAACTAGCAAAACATTTTAAGTCAATCGATAATTTAATGAATGCTGATTTCGAAACGCTAATTGCGGTTGATGAAATTGGAGATAGAATAGCACAAAGTATTATTGATTTTTCGAATGATTTAGGGAATGTTGAATTGATAAATCGATTAAAATCTTACGGAGTTCAACTAGAAGTGTCTGCAGAAAGTTTAGAAGGGCAAACCGATAAATTAGCAGGAAAAGTATTTGTTGTTTCAGGAGTTTTTCATCAAATGAGTAGAACTGAACTCAAAAAAGCGATTGAAGACAACGGAGGAAAAGTGTCGAGTTCCATTTCTAAAAAAACGAGCTATATTGTAGCAGGGGATAATATGGGACCGAGTAAACTGACCAAAGCTGAAAGTTTAGGAATCCCAATTATTTCTGAACAAGATTTTATGGATATGATTATATAAAAAGTGCAAAAATCTAATATAAGTTTTTTAAAATTTAAACTAGATAAAATAAGGGGTGACTATAATCTACAAATAGATCAAGTAATCTTAAAACTTGAAGAAGGTAAAGGGCTAGATATGGGAGTTATGGGTGTTTTTCAAAGAAAATATATTGAAAATTCCATTGGTGTAAAGCTTTCACTAGATGCTGCTTTAGATGTTTTAGTTACAGAAAACAATTGTATTCCTTTATGGGTTAATATTAAGATTATTGAAGGGAAATGTTATTTTGAAATAAGTTCTAGATATAGAAAATTACATATTGTTAAAAATTGGCATAAGAACAATAAATATACCCCATTTAAAGTAGACGAAAATGACCAAACAAACTAAAATAACCCTAGCTTCCATTATTTTTTTATTGGTCGCTATTGCTGACGTATATGCAGTAATAACTCAAAATAAAACTATCGAAATGATTTTTAAACCGTTACTAATGACATCACTAGCGGTAGTGTATTTGGTATCGGTTAAAAAGCCAAGTTTTTGGCTGTTATCAGCCTTGTTTTTTTCGTTTTGGGGTGATGTTTTCCTGCTAGATAAAACAAACTTTTTTGTGTTTGGTTTAGCCTCGTTTTTAGTAGCACATGTTGTTTATATTAAAATAACGACAAGCTTTTTGTATAAAGATTCAGTAGTTAAAATACTAACGTCAGCAATTCCCTTTGTATTGTTATTTGTGGGGCTCTTAGGTTTAATTTATAATAATTTAGGAGACATGTTACTACCTGTATTGGTGTATGGAATAGCTATTTCAACATTTGGAACAGCGGCATTACTAAATTATCGTCAGCAAAAAAATACAGTGAATTCATGGTTGTTGTTAGGAGCTATTTTGTTTATTGCTTCTGATAGCCTTATAGCATTGAATAACTTTTATACACCAAAAAGGTTGTTTGATATTGCTATAATCATCCTGTATATCGTTTCTCAATATCTAATTGTTAAGGCAGTTGTAGCAAAAGAAAAGTAATTCTCTAATGGAAAAGCCGAGGTTGATAAGGTTAACTCAAATTGTAACTTTACTACAATCAAAAAGATTGCTAACAGCAAGAGAACTAGCCAATAAGTTTCAGGTAAGTTTACGAACAATTTATAGAGATATTAGAACGCTAGAAAGTTCAGGAGTTCCGGTAGTTACTGAAGAAGGAAGAGGATATTTTTTACAAGAAGGGTATCGGTTACCACCAATTATGTTTTCAGAAGAAGAAGCTAATGCACTGATAACAGCAGAGCAGTTAATTTTGAAAAATAAAGATACTTCACTAGTGAAAAATTATAGTGAAGCTATTACTAAGATCAAAGCAGTTTTAAGGTATTCACAAAAAGGGAAAGTCGATTTCCTATCTCAAAGAATAGCTTTTAGAGCCAATATAGAAAAAGAACAATCGAGCAATTACCTAATTCAAATTCAGTCAGCAATTACAAATTTTAATTTATTAGAGTTAGACTATTTGTCTCTTGAAAATAATTTTACGAAGAGAATAGTAGAGCCTTTTGCATTATATAGTACCAACGAAAATTGGTTGTTAATAGCGTATTGTCGATTGAGAAATGAATTTAGAGCTTTTAGGTTAGACTGTATGAAGAGTTTAGTAACTTCTTATATAACTTTCGAACCTCATAATATGACCTTAGCGGAGTTTTTCGAATCTTATTAAAAATATTTAGTACCCTTGACATAAGGCTGACACTACCAGATTCTATTATTGCATTATTAATTAAAAACTTAATAAATGATAAGACTTAATAATAGTAATGTAGCAGTAATGGAGTTTACTACGTTCGAGGTAAAGAGTAGTGTAACAGTCAATCAGTTAATTGAAGCAGTATTGAATTTTGAATCAAACTTTTTAAAGCAGCAAAAAGGAATTGTATTTCACTGTTTGGTAAGGAATATAGAAGGAAAATTTGCGAATGTTCTTTTTGCAGAAAATATGGGGGCCTTAAAGCAACTCGAAAAATCAGCAGAAAGTAATGAGTCAGTAAATCTTTTTTTCGATATGGTTGAATCAAGTAGTGTACAAGTCAACTTTAATAAAATAAATGAGAAAAACTTTAAGGTACCAGAGAGTTTTTCATGTGTAGAATATGGTGTTTTTAAATTAAAAGAAACTGAAAAGTTAGACTCATTATTACCAGCCTTAGAAGCAGTAAAAAACAACTACCTGAATAATTTTAATAATACCAAAGGACATTTTGTAGGAATTCTACCAAATGATACTTACGCTGAAGTTGTGTTTGGAGAAACTTTAGGGCAAACAAAGCAACTCTGTTCTGGGTATTTTGAGAATCAATTTTGTAAAGCATTTTTAGAAAAAATAGAGGAATCCACAACTCAACTTGATTTTTGGTATTTGATAGCTTAATTAAAAAAAGATAAGATGAGTACAGAACAAAAAGAACCGTTTTACGTGGTAGGGATTTCAGTAAGAACAACAAATGAAAATCAACAAGCAGCAAAAGATATACCTGCTTTATGGCAACGATTTATGTCTGAAAATATAGCTGAACAAATACCCAATAAACTTTCAAATGAAATATATGCTGTATATACCGATTATGAATCAGATTACACCAAGCCATATACAACAATCATTGGCTGCAAGGTAAGTGAGATAGATGCTATTCCAAAAGGATTGGTGAGTAAAAAAATAACAGCCCCAAGTTATAAAACATACATAGCAAAAGGAAGTTTAACAGATAATATTGTCTACAATAAATGGTTAGAGATTTGGAATAAAGATATCAATAGAGCTTATACATCCGATTATGAAGTGTATGGAGCGAAAGCATCAGATCCAACAAATGCAGAAGTAATAATATGTATAGGAATAAATTAACAAAAAGAGCAGTTTTTAAACTGCTCTTTTTTAGTTCTTTTTGAAGTTTTTTCCAACCCAAGGAATGTTGGCTCTATTAAAAATTAATAGAATGGAACCAGAGATAAAAGTTACAATAGCACTAATAAACAAGGTACCACCATCGCCATCATGTTCAATACCTATAATGGTTAAGTGACTCATAACGGCTCCTATCATTACGCCTACAGTAAGCAAGGCTCCTAGCCAAGTTTTTTTTGGAATGAATAAAAGTATGGAAGCAATGAATTCCAAAATACCTGTCCCTATTCGCATATAAACCTCATTATCTCCGGCTATTTTAGTAAATAAATCAATGCTTTCTTGTGCCCCAGTAAATTTAAAAAATAATGTTTGAAGCATTATAAAAGCAGGAACCAGTTTTAAAATTAAAAGAATATATTTTTTCATACATAATAAAAATCTACTTGATTAGACGTTACAATTTTTAATGCTTACATGAACTAAAAACAATACTTTTGTAAGTATGAAAAAAATAGTATTTGCCTTATCAGTTTTTGGTTTATTAGCCTGTAAACAACAAAAAACAACACTTAAGTTTTTAGATGAGTATCTGGTAAAAGATTCTTTAATTGTTAATAACACTGTTATCGGTGGTATTTCTGGAATTGATTATTATAATAACAACTACTATATGGTAGTAGATGATGCTACCAACCCAAGAATTTTAGTAGGAGGTATTACTGTTAAAAAAGATTCGATACAATCGGTAAATTTTGAAGATGTTATTATAGTTGATACAATAAGTCAGTTTACTAAAACCCACGTATTAGATTTAGAGTCTATTTTTGTAGATAAGGGAACCATAAATTTAGTAAGTGAGGGATCTATTCACTATAAAAAAGACCCAAGTATATTTGAAATAGACACGAAAGGAAACTTTAAACAAGAGATAGAAATACCTAACTATTTCAAAGCAACATCCAAAGCGAAGCCAAAGCATAACGGTGTTTTTGAAAGTTCTTCAAAAAGTTTTGACGGCAAAGGTTTTTGGGTTGCAATGGAAGCTCCTTTAGAAGCAGATGGAGAAGAACCAACTTTTTACGAAACACAATCTCCTATTAGAATTACCTATTTTGATAACGAATCAAAAAAAGCAACCAAACAATTCGCATATCAATTAGAGAAAATTGATAAACCAGCTAAAGGAAAAATAAACCTAAACGGAACTACGGCTATTTTAGAATACCGAAAAAATCAGTTTTTTATAATTGAAAGAGCCTATCAAAGTGGTTATGGTAGCCATGGAAATGTAGTTAGAATTTTTAAAGCTACTATAGGTAATACTTCAACAAATACACTAGAAAAACAATCGTTGAAAAACGAAAAATATACACCGTTAAAAAAAGAACTCTTATTTGATTTTAGCACTGTTAAAAATCAATTAACTGATGGAATTGTAGATAATATTGAGGCAATTACTCTAGGTCCCTTATTACAAAACGGAAATAGATCGTTAATTTTGGTTGCTGATGATAATTTTCAATTGTATGGAAAGCAGTTAAATCAATTTTTATTATTAGAAATTGATGAGAAATAATATAAATTAGCTACTCGTAATTTTTACAAATGATAAGTACCCTAAAGAAGAAATCCATTCAAAAAGCATACGACAAACTAGTTGTAAAAAAAGAGAATACTCCGCATAAAGAAACCAAAGTTAAAAGTGTAGCAATACTACTAGATAATGAAGCTTTAGTAAATGTAGTAATAGCCAACTTAACAAACATTTTTCCTTTTCAAAAAACAGACATAAGCGTACTGGTTTGTAAAGAGTACTCCAAAAAGGAGGAATCCTCTCCAGAGTTTTTTACTGAAAAAGATTTTGGCTTCAAAGCGAGTTTAAAATCCGACAATTTAAAAGATTTCGTTAAAAACAAATATGACCTACTCATAAACTATACAAAAGCGTCAAACTTATTAACGAATATGGTAACTTTGTTGTCGCAAGCAGATTTTAAAGTAGGTTTTGCTGAAATTGACGATAGATTATACGATATAGTGGTGTCTGACGCTAGTTTTAACGAAGCTGTTTTAAATCAAGAATTAAAAAAATACCTAACGATTTTAAATAAAATATAATGCAAAAGTTTGTAGGAACTGGAGTAGCTTTGGTAACTCCTTTTAAGGAAGATTTAAGTGTAGACTTCGAAGCACTTAAAAAGCTAGTAAATTACAATATTGAAAACGGTACAAACTATTTAGTAATCAATGGAACTACTGGAGAAAGTGCTACAATTACTAAAGAAGAAAAAATCGATATAATTAAAGTAATTGCCGAAGAAAATAAAGGGCGTTTACCACTCGTTTTAGGGGTTGGAGGGAACAATACACAGACTGTTGTAGAAGAATTACAATCTTTAGATTTATCGGAAATAGATGGAGTTTTATCAGTAGCTCCATACTATAGCAAACCAACGCAAGAAGGATTCTATCAGCACTACAAAGCAATTTCTTTAGCGAGTCCTAAGCCAATTATTATGTATAACGTTCCTGGTAGGACCGCAAAAAACATGGAGCCAGCAACAACCTTACGATTGGCAAGAGACTTTGAAAACATCGTTGCAGTAAAAGAAGCAGGAAACAACCAACAACAATACTATGAGTTGTTAAAAGACAAGCCTGAAGACTTTTTAGTAATTTCTGGTGATGATGATTTGGCTGTTGGAGTAACTTTAGCAGGTGGAGCAGGAGTTATTTCGGTAATTGGACAAGCATTGCCAAAAGAGTTTTCAAAAATGATTCAGTTAGGATTAGAAGGAAAAGCAAAAGAAGCTTACGAACTTCACTATAAACTAATGGATATAATAAGCTTAATTTTTGAAGAAAACAATCCGGCAGGAATCAAAGCAGTATTGCAAAAATTAGGAATTTGTTTAGATGAAGTACGTTTACCGTTAGTAACAGCTTCAGAAGAATTACAAACAAAAATATCAGACTTTATAGATAATCTATAAGCTGTCTAAACAAAAATAAAGAATGCAAAAGGCTACAATTTCGTTATTGTAGTCTTTTTTTAGCATCTTTGTATAAAGAGTAACTTTTTAAAGTAAAAAATATGTTATCAAAAGTAATAGAACAGGCATTAAATGATCAAATAAGAGTAGAAGCTGAGTCTTCACAAGTATATTTAGCTATGGCATGCTGGGCAGAAATTCAAGGATTTGAAGGTGTAGCACAATTTATGTATGCACATTCAGATGAAGAGCGTATGCACATGCTAAAATTAATAAAGTTTGTAAATGAACGTGGTGGACATGCACATATTTCTGATTTAAAAGAACCTCCAGCAAAATTTGGATCTTTTAAAGATATGTTTCAAACATTATTTGATCATGAGGTAATGGTATCTAAATCGATAAATGACTTAGTACATATCACACTACAAGAAAAAGACTATGCAACCCATAACTTTTTACAGTGGTATGTGTCTGAGCAAATAGAAGAAGAAGCATTGGCACGCAACATTTTAGATAAAATTAACTTAATAGGAGACGATAAAGGAGGATTATATCTATTTGATAACGATGTAAAGCAAATAGTAGCTCAATCTGCCGCTGGAGCTCAGCAATAAGATTAACAAACATTTAGGAGTTCTTTGGAAAAAATATAACAGATTTTGTAGTTTCTTGTTTCTCTCATTTATGAGAAAAAAAATCGTTTTAATAATCCATAATTAATCACTAATTTTGCCAGATGCAAAAAATGAAAAATCTAGCGTATATTGCTGTAATGCTTTTAGTACTTTCTTCATGTGGAGAATATCAAAAAGTATTGAATAAAGGAACTGTAGAAGAACAATACAAAATGGCTGTAAAAATGTACGAAGCTCAAAAGTACGGCAAAGCTTTACGGTTGTTTGAAAAAATAACACCTTCATACAGAGGAAAACCTCAAATGGAGCGTATTCAATTTATGGTTTCTCAAGCTAACTTTAATGAGAAAAATTACGGATTAGCAGGTTATTATTTTAATAGATTTACAGGGAATTATCCGAAAAGTTCAAAAAGAGAAGAGGCCGCTTTTTTATCAGCTTTAAGTTATTACAAAGCAGCACCAAGCTTTAGTTTAGATCCAACAGATACGAACAAAGCATTAGAAGCCTTTCAGAAGTTTATAGATAATTACCCAGATTCAGATAAGGTAGCAGAGGCTAACAAGTATCATGCTGAATTAAGAGCAAAACTAGAAAAGAAATCTTTTGAGATAGCAAAAACATATTATAAAACTGCAGACTATGATTCTAGAAATTACAAAGCAGCAATCGTTGCTTTTGATAATTTATTAGAAGATTATTTAGGAACGAAGTATAAAGAAGAAGCTTTGTACTACCGTTTAAAAGCAGCGCATGATTTTGCAATGAAAAGTACGCAACGTAGAAAAGCAGAAAGAATTAAAGAAGCAGTTAAAGCGTACGATAAGTTAAAAAGAAATTTTCCTGAATCGAAATTCATGGAAGAATCAAACGAAATGTTAGCAACATTAAACAAAGAACAAGAACAATTAGCTAAAAGTTAAAAAATGGATTATAAAGAAACGAAAGCGCCGTTAAGTACCGTAACTTATAATAAAGAAGCTATCGAGGCTCCAACACATAATATTTATGAAGCTATTTCTATTATAGCAAAGAGAGCCACACAAATTAATTCTGATTTAAAGAAGGAATTGGTTGATAAGTTAGATGAGTTTGCTACTTATAACGATAGTTTAGAAGAAGTTTTTGAAAACAAAGAACAAATCGAAGTTTCTAAATTTTATGAGCGTTTGCCTAAACCACATGCTATTGCAGTAGAAGAGTGGTTAAACGACAAGGTATATTATAGAACTCCAGAGACAAAATAATATGTCTGTACTAAGCGGTAAAAAAGTTTTACTTGGTGTTACCGCCGGTATAGCGGCATACAAAACAGCGAACTTAGTTCGCTTATTTATAAAATCGGGCGCAGAAGTCAAAGTAATTATGACTCCTGCGTCTAAAGATTTTATAACACCTCTTACACTTTCCACCTTATCAAAAAATCCAGTTCATTCTACCTTTTATGATAAAGAAGATGAAAATGAATTGTGGAATAACCATGTAGATTTAGGTTTGTGGGCAGATTTAATGTTAATAGCCCCAGCTACTGCAAATACCTTGTCTAAAATGACCAATGGTACTTGCGATAATTTATTATTAGCAACCTATTTGTCAGCTAAATGTCCAGTGTATTTTGCACCTGCAATGGATTTAGACATGTACCAACATCCATCAACTAAAACGAGTTTAGAAAGTTTACAAGATTTTGGGAATATCTTCATTCCTGCTACTTCGGGTGAATTAGCAAGCGGGTTGGTTGGAGAAGGTCGTATGGCTGAACCAGAAGATATTGTTGACTTTATAGAGAAAGATATTGTATCTAAATTACCACTTCGTGGGAAAAAGATGCTAATTACTGCGGGACCAACCTATGAAGCAATAGATCCTGTTCGTTTTATTGGAAATCATTCTTCAGGTAAAATGGGATTTGAAATTGCGAAAACAGCAGCTAATTTAGGAGCTGAGGTATTTTTAGTAGCAGGTCCTTCTCATCAACAAGTACATCATTCTTTTATTCATAGAATAGATGTGAAATCAGCACAAGATATGTATGAAGCGTGTCATAAGTATTTTGCTGAGGTTGATATAGCTGTATTATCGGCGGCAGTTTCAGACTATCGACCAAAAAATGTAGCTACTCAAAAAATAAAAAAGAAAGAAGCAGCGTTAAGTATTGAGTTAGAACCTACTAAAGATATCTTAAAATCTCTAGGAGAAATTAAGAAAAAACAGTTGTTAGTTGGGTTTGCATTAGAAACGAACGATGAGGTACAAAACGCAAAAAGTAAGCTTACACGCAAAAATTTAGATTTTATTGTATTAAATTCGTTACGTGATAAAGGTGCTGGTTTTGCAACCGACACCAATAAAATTACAATTATTGATGCTGATTTTAATGAAAAATCATTTGATTTAAAGTCGAAAAAAGCAGTATCAAAAGATATCGTTAACGAAATAATACAAAAATTAAATGCGTAAGTTTTTCTTTATAGTTTTTCTTCTTTCAGTTGCTTTTTCTTCTTATTCGCAAGAGCTGAATGCTACTGTAATTATCAATTCAGATAAAGTACAAAGTAGTAACAAGCAAGTTTACCAAACGTTACAAAAAGCGTTAACAGAGTTTATTAATGATAAACAATGGACCAATAGAAACTTTAAGCAACAAGAGCGAATTAACTGTGCATTCAATATTATTATAAACGAACAAAACGGAAGTAATTTTTCAGGAACTTTACAAGTACAGTCAACTCGACCTGTATATAATTCAACCTACGCTACCCCTGTTTTAAATATTAATGATACAAACTTTAACTTTCGTTATAATGAGTTTGATCCATTAATTTACAATCCAACTATTTACGAATCTAATTTAATTTCCACAATTGCTTTCTATGTGTATACAATCCTAGGAGTTGATGCAGATACTTTTGCCTTAAAAGGAGGTGAGACATACTTAAAGCAGGCAGAAAATATTATGCTATTAGCACAATCTAACGGAGAATCTGGTTGGCAAAATCAGGTAGGGAAACAAAACCGTTTTGCTTTGATAGACAACTTGCTTTCTTCTAAATTTAGTACTTTACGAAGTATCTACTACAATTATCACCGTAACGGTTTTGATAACTTTACTGATAACAAAAATTTAGCTAAAGAAGCAATTGAAAAAAGTGTTTTAGATTTAGATAAGATGCATAATATTACCATAGGTAATTATATGATTCGTGTTTTCTTAGACGCCAAAGGAGATGAAATTGTGAATGTTTTTTCTGATGGAGTTACCTCGAGAAATCAATCACAAATGATAACTGTTTTAAATAAAGTTGCTCCTACTTATAAAGATAAGTGGAAGAATTTACAATAAAATCAGGCTTGTTAAAGACCAAAATGCAAGGTTTATAAGCTGTTGAAAAATCAATAGACTTCCTTTGTTTTAGCTTGATTTAATTCATTCAAAATCCTTACTTTTATTCTTTACAAAAGAATAGAATTTGCTTACACATTTATCTATACATAATTACGCATTAATCAATCAGTTAACGATTGATTTTACGAACGGTTTATCTATCATAACAGGTGAAACTGGAGCAGGGAAATCCATTTTATTAGGAGCTTTAGGACTAGTAATGGGTAATCGTGCCGATTTAGCTGCTTTAAAAGACACTGAAAAAAAATGTGTTATTGAAGCACAATTTTCGATTGAAGGATATACTTTACAAGAATTGTTTGAAGAATTAGATCTCGATTATGAACAAGAAACCATAATTCGAAGAGAAATTTTACCCTCAGGTAAGTCGAGAGCTTTTGTGAACGACACACCAGTTACCTTATCGGTATTAAATGCTTTAAAAACAAAGCTCATTGACATTCATTCGCAACATCAAACCATGCAATTGTCAGATGTGTCTTTTCAGTTTTCTGTGATTGATGCCTTAGCAAAAAATCAGGCTAAAATAGCATCGTATAAAAGAGGCTTGCGTACGTATAACAAATTACGAAAAGAGCTGAAAGTACTTCAAGAAGAAACTGAGAAATCGAAAGAGCAGTACGAGTACAATTTACACTTGTTTCATGAGTTTGAAGAAGCTAATTTAAAAGAAGGAGAACAAGAAGTTTTAGAAGAAAAGTTAGATAAATTAAACAATATTGAAGAGATAAAGTTGAATTTATCTGAAGCTTTAGGTGTTTCGATTAATGAAGAAATTGGTATTCAAACGTTGCTAAATTCTTTAGAAGGTAAATTGCAAAAAATTAGTTTTTTTTCTAAGCAATATGAAGAGTTAGCGAATCGCGTAACAAGCGTGAAAATTGAGTTAGATGATGTAGTTACTGAGTTAGAAAACGCAAATGAAGAAGTTGAATTCAACCCGAATGAAATTGAAGAACTAAATGATAGGTTGCAGCTTATTTACAATCTTCAAAAAAAGCATTCAGTGTCAACTATAAGTGAATTGCAAGAAATTCACGTATCGCTAGCAGAAAAAGTAGCACAAGTAGAAGATGCTGGAGGAGTAGTAGCTCAAAAAGAAGCAGAAATTAAAGAGGTGGCTAAGAAGTTAGATGACGTAGCAAACATGATTACGACATCTAGAAATAAAGTAATTCCGAAGTTGAAAAAAGAGTTAGAATATCTTTTGTCAGAATTAGGAATGCCGAATGCTCGTTTTGCTATAGAATTGCTTTCTTCAGAAGAATACTTATCTAACGGAAAAGACAATTTACAATTTTTATTCTCAGCAAATAAAGGAGGTAACTTTGGAGAATTGAAAAAGGTAGCATCAGGAGGAGAGTTATCTCGTATCATGTTATCTATCAAAAAAATATTATCAGAAAACATACAATTACCAACCATCATTTTTGATGAGATTGATACCGGAGTTTCAGGAGAGGTGTCCAATAAAATTGCAAAAATAATGCAAGATATGAGCGCTCATATGCAGGTAATTACCATAACACACTTACCTCAAATAGCTTCAAAAGGAGTGCAGCACTATAAAGTATTTAAAGGAGAAGAAAAAGGAGTAACAACTTCTAATTTAAAGTTATTGTCAGAAGACGAACGTATTAGAGAAATAGCAGAGATGTTAAGTGGAAAAGATGTTTCTGAAAGTGCTTTAACTCACGCAAAAGAATTATTAAATTAAGAGTATATTTGCTTTCAGAACAAACAACGATAGACTAAAAATATTTTAAATATGTATAATTTATTAAAAGGAAAAAAAGGAATTATTTTTGGAGCATTAGATGAAAACTCTATTGCATGGAAAGTAGCTGAACGTGCTCACGAAGAAGGAGCAGAGTTTGTATTAACCAACGCACCAATAGCAATGCGTATGGGAGGTATTAAAGATTTAGCAGCGAAGACAGGATCAGAAATTATTCCAGCTGACGCAACTTCTATGGATGATTTAAACAATTTAGTTGAAAAGTCTATGGAAATTTTAGGAGGTAAAATTGATTTCGTTTTACACTCAATTGGTATGTCAGTTAATGTACGTAAAGGACGTCATTATACAGATTCTAAATACGATTTTACAACGAAAGGATGGGACGTTTCAGCAGTATCTTTTCATAAGGTAATGAACGTTTTATATAACAAACAAGCCATGAATGAGTGGGGAAGTATTGTTGCATTAACGTATATGGCAGCACAACGTGTATTCCCAGATTACAATGATATGGCTGATAACAAAGCGTATTTAGAGAGTATTGCACGTAGTTTTGGATATTTCTTCGGAAGAGATCACAAAGTACGTGTAAACACTATATCTCAATCTCCAACTCCAACGACTGCAGGACAAGGAGTAAAAGGATTTGATGGGTTTATTTCGTATGCTGAAAAGATGTCACCATTAGGAAATGCTACAGCATTAGAATGTGCGGATTATACAATCTCATTATTTTCAGATTTAACTAAGAAAGTAACCTTACAAAACTTATTCCACGATGGAGGTTTCTCTAACATGGGAGTAAGTGATGCAGTAATGGAAAGATTTACTGAAGAATAAGATCTTTATAGAAATAGAATTATAGATAAAAAGCAAATCGTTAGATTTGCTTTTTTTATTGATAGTTAACATATGAGCAATATTTTACACATTGAAAAAGAGTTAGCGCCATTAAGGAAGCAACTAAAGGAACATGAACTATATAACTCGTTAGAGCATATTGACGATGTAAAATTATTTATGGAATCGCATGTATTTGCTGTGTGGGATTTTATGTCACTATTAAAAGCGTTACAACGAGAGCTTACCTGTGTAAGCTTACCTTGGTTACCTGCTGTAAATACCAAAACGGCTCGATTTATCAATGAAATTGTTTTAGGTGAAGAAACTGATGTTAATGAGTTGGGTGAGCCTAAAAGTCACTTTGAAATGTATATTGATGCGATGCGTCAAGCAGGAGCTAGTATTGATGAAATTTCAAACTTTATTTCAGATATTATTGATAGAAAACCAGTTGAGGAAGCAATGCAAGGTTGCTCAATTATTGAAGAAGTAAAAGACTTTGTAAACTTTTCTTTTGAAGTAATTAAAACAAGTCAACCACATATTATAGCATCGAGTTTTACTTTTGGAAGAGAAGATGTAATACCAGATATGTTTTTAGAAATTGTGAAAAATACTGAAGAAAAAGAAGGAAGTTCTTACAGTAAACTTACCTATTATTTAAACAGACATATTGAATTAGATGGAGATGAACACGGACCGTTATCGTTACAAATGATAGAGGAGTTGTGTGGAGAAAATCAACAAAAGTGGGAGGATGTGTTGTTTTACGCCAAAGAATCTTTACAGAAAAGAATACAACTTTGGAATGGAATCGCTCAACAAATTAAACAAAGAGCTTAAGTTATAATGAACTTGAAGTTTTCAATTATAGTACCTGTGTATAACCGACCACAAGAAATTGATGAGTTGTTAGAAAGCTTAATTAAACAAGAGTTGAAAGATGACTTTGAGGTACTTATTATTGAAGATGGTTCAGAAAACTCATCTGAAGAAGTAGTAAAGAAATACATTCCAACACTTAATGTCAGTTACTTTTATAAAGAGAATAGTGGAGCAGGAGCAAGTCGTAATTATGGAATGGAAAGAGCGTCAGGAAACTATTTTATTATTTTAGATTCTGATGTAATTGTTCCACCACAATATCTTTCCGAAGTAAAGAAAGCATTGGAAGAAAATGATACAGATGCTTTTGGAGGACCAGACGCAGCACATCCTAATTTTACTGCTTTACAAAAAGCGATAAATTACTCAATGACTTCGGTATTAACTACAGGAGGAATTCGAGGAAAAAAGAAATCGGTTGGGAAATTTCAACCCAGAAGCTTCAATCTTGGCTTGTCAAAAGTTGCTTTTGAAAAAACAAATGGTTTTTCTAAAATGAAAGCAGGAGAAGATATCGATTTAACGTTTCGATTGTGGGAAAACGGTTTTGAAACACAATTAATAGAAAAGGCTTTTGTGTATCATAAGCGCAGGAGCACCATTCAGCAGTTTTTTAAACAAACCTTTGCTTTTGGAACAGCAAGACCTATTTTAAATGAAAAATATCCTGAAACAGCAAAATTAACCTATTGGTTTCCGAGCTTGTTTATTATTGGAATTGATATTGCCATCATCGTGGCTTTTTTTGGGTATTGGCAATTATTAGCTTTTTATGGATTTTATTTTACCTGTATCTTTTTAGATTCTCTATTTCAAAATAAAAATCTACAAGTAGCTCTGTTGAGTATAGTTACAACCATTACTCAGTTTTATGGTTATGGGCTTGGCTTTTTAGAATCAAGGTTTCTAAAAAAATAAAAGCTCCCAATTCTTTGAGAGCTTTTGTATGTTGTTGTGCTATTGAGAATTATTTCTCAGGGTTTAAAACGCCTAAAATATATCCGTTAGTTAAGTATTTCTTAGCTACTTTCTGAATATCTTTTTCTGTTAAAGAGTTTATTCTGTCTTCAAAAGATGTTATATCCGAAACATCGTTGTTTTGATAGTCAACATTTTTAATAGTATTTAACCAAAAACGATTCTTTTTTAGGTCTTCCTTGTAGTCGGAAATCATCCCTTTTTGAGCTTTCATCAAGTCTTCTTTCGTCGGCCCATTTTTAACTACAGAAGCAACTTCAGCTACAGAAATGTTTTTTAGTTTTTCAACATTTTCAGGAGCACAAGGGTATGAAATTGTAAAGTTGTACCATCCGTAAGGCATTTTAGAAATGCTACCACGAGTTCTTGAAGAATATACACCACCTTCTTGCTCACGTAACTTTTCTGTTAATTTAATTCCAACAACTTCACCTAAGATTTTAAAAGCTAACGCATCCTTTTTGTTGTATTTAGCTTTTCCTTGATAGGTAATACGAACATTACTTTTAGGGTCTTTACCTTTAGTAACTGTTTTAGAATGAGAGCCAGATAAAGGTCTGAAATCTGAAACCTTATATGTTTCATTAGAATTTTTCCCTGGTAAACCTGCAATGTATTTAGTTGCGTACTCAGCAAGTTTCTTTTCGTCAACATTACCAACAAAATAGAAGTTAAAATCACCCGCGTCAGCAAAACGTTCTTGGTATTTTTTATACGCTAAGTTGTAATCAGCATTCTCATATTTTTCAGGAGAAGGAAACCCGGTATAACGAGGGTCTTTTCCGTAAACAAATTCACTCATTTCTTTTTGGAAGAAGAAATTAGGACTAGCTAATAGGTTTCCTAAGAAGCTTTTTTGCTTATTTACATAGGAGTTAAACGCTTTTTTATCTTTATTTAAAGAAGTAAAGTATAAATGTACCATTTGGAACAGTTCTTCTAGGTCTTTAGGAGTTGCAGAACCTCTAAAACCTTCACTTAATCCAGAAATATAAGGAGAAACACGAACAATTTTACCCGACATCATTTTAGATAAATCTGTTTTAGAAAATCCATTAATTCCAGCTTCTGAAAGTCCACTATTGGCAAAGGAAGTGGCTTTTACTTCCTCATCAGAATACAAAGAAGTCCCTCCAAAGCTGAATGCTTCAAACAATACTTCATCGTTTTTAAAATCAGTTTTCTTATAAGTTACTTTTGCTCCGTTGCTTAAAGTCATGGTTTTTGTACCTAAACTTTTATTTTCAGTAAGGTTTACTATAGATCCAGGTGTTGGTTGTTTTGTTATTAATGAAGCAGCGACTGCTTTATCTTCATATGGTTTTAACTCTTTTGTTTTAACATTATTTAAAGCATCAATAACTTGTTGTTCAGTCACCACTTTTTTAGGTCCTGTAATGACCACCACGCGGTTATCATCATGTAAATAACTTTGAATAAGCTTATTTATTTCTTCCAGTTTTACTGAAGGTAATAGCATTTGATTGGCTTTGTACTCCCATTCAATGTTTGGAATTGGTTCTTGCTCTAAGAAATTGTTTACATACTCACTAACAATTCTTCTAGATTCTCTTTTGTCTTTGTCTTTAAACGCTTTTTCCATACGAGCAGATACATTCATTTTTGCTCGGTCTAATTCCCCTTGTTGGAAACCGTATCTTTTTACACGTTCACTTTCGTCTAATAAAGCTTGTAAACCTTTTAATTGCCCATCAGCGCTTACACCCGCTCTTGATTGGTACGCTTCTTTACCACGAGCCCAAGTACCACCATGGTAGCTAAATCCGTAAACAAAAGGTGGATTTTCACTATTGCGTAATTCATCCAAACGATTGTTAATCATCTGAGCAAATAATGATTTAACAATTGAGTTTCTATAATCAGTAATGGTAACATCTGGAGTAGCCTCCCCATAATCTTTGTACATTAACTGGACACTAGAAAAAGGAGCTTCTTTATCCGCTTCAATTGCAATGAAAGTTTCTTTGTGATTTTTTAAAGGAGCAACTTCTCTTTTGCGAGGGTTGTTCACAGCAGGTATTTTATTAAAGTGTGATTTGATTTTTTTTTCTAACACATCAACACTCACATCACCAACAGCCACTACAGCCATTAAGTCAGGACGATACCAATCTTTATGAAAACGACGAATGCTTTCGTGTTTAAAGTTTTCTAAGTTCTCTTTAGTACCAATAGGCAACCTTTGCGCGTATTTAGAACCGTGCATCACCTTAGGTAAATACTTTTCTAACATACGGCTATCTGCTCCTCTACGAGAACGGTATTCCTCTAAAACTACACCACGTTCTTCATCAATGTCTTTTCCTTCTAACAAAGCACCGTGTGCCCAATCTTCAAGAATTTGAAAACCTTTTTCAAGTTTCTCTTTATCATCACTTGGAATAGGTAAAATGTATACGGTTTCATCAAAACCAGTGTATGCATTTAAGTGGGCGCCAAATTTAACCCCGATAGATTGTAGATAATCTACTAGTTCGTTCTTTTTAAAGTTTTTGGTACCATTAAAGTTCATGTGTTCCATGAAGTGAGCCAATCCTAATTGATCATCATCTTCTAAAATTGAACCTGCATTTACAACCAATCGTAATTCTACTTTGTTGGCAGGCTTAGGGTTTTGTTTGATGTAGTAAGTCATCCCATTTGATAGTTTTCCTATCTTAACAGAAGGGTCGGTTGGAATTTTCATAGCACTTGCTTTTCCTTTTTTTAAGTGCTCTTGTTGTGAATCTTTTAAAACTTGACTATGCCCTGTAGATATAAAGAAGGCCAGGGATAGTCCTAATAACATTTTTTTCATAGTATATGAATTTTAATTTGTAAGCAATTTACATTGAATTATTTAATAACTAAAAAATTAGTTATTTAAATTGTGTTAAAATAAAAAAAGCTCCCAATTTCTTGAGAGCTTAAAAAAAATTAAATAATTTCTTTGATGCTTTCTGGTGGCCTACCCACCACAGCTTTGTTATTGTTAACAACTATAGGTCGTTCAATTAACTTTGGATTTTCAATCATGGCGTTAATAATTTCAGAATCCGATAATTCTTTTCCTTTATATTCCTCTTTCCAAATTTTTTCATTTTTACGAACCAAATCTATTGGAGAAATATTCAATAAACGAATAATTTCTTTGAGCTCTTCAGTAGAAGGAATAGTTTCTAAATATTTTACAACTTCAAATTCTTTTTCAGAGTTTTCTAAAATTTCTAAACCTTGTCTTGATTTAGAACAACGAGGATTGTGGTAAATTTTTATCATTTTTTTTGAGTTTAAAAGTTTATAGAGGTAAAAGTAGAGTAGTTTATGTTCATAGGTTTAGTCGCTTAATTATTAAAAAGAAGAAGGAACTTATAAAGTTAAAAAATATAAAGTTTTTTGCATTGCTAGTAAAATTATTTTAACTCCTAACTCCTAACTCCTAACTCCTAACTCCTAATTCCTAGTCCTCTTTTTGCCCCATCATCATTAAATAGGCTTTTAAAAACGGATTGATGTTTCCGTCCATTACAGCATCTACATTTCCTGTTTCATGAGCAGTACGAACATCTTTTACTAATTTATATGGGTGCATTACGTAGTTACGAATCTGGCTTCCCCATTCATTTTTCATTTTGTTAGCTTCAATTTCATCCCGAGCAGCTAAACGTTTTTGTAATTCAATTTCGTACAATTGCGATTTCAGCATTTGCATTGCCGTAGCTCTATTATCGTGTTGTGAACGTGAGTTAGAACACTGAATTTGAATTCCTGTTGGTTTATGTAGTAGCTGAACCTTAGTTTCTACTTTGTTTACATTTTGTCCACCAGCACCACTCGAACGTGCTGTAGTAATTTCAATATCAGCTGGGTTTACTTCAATTTCAATCGAGTCATCAGCTACCGGATATACATAAACAGAAGCAAAAGAAGTATGACGTTTAGCATTGCTATCAAAAGGAGAAATACGCACCAAACGGTGTACACCGTTTTCACCTTTTAACCATCCAAAGGCATAATCGCCTTCAAATTCTAAAGTAACTGTTTTTATACCAGCAACATCTCCTTCTTGATAATTTAGTGTTTTGACTTTAAAGCCTTGTTTTTCTGCCCACATCGTATACATACGAGTAAGCATTTCAGCCCAATCACAACTTTCTGTTCCTCCTGCACCTGCGGTTATTTGTATGGTAGCACTTAAACTATCACCTTCTTCAGAAAGCATATTTTTGAATTCAATATCTTCTAAAAAAGTAGCAGTGTTTTCAAATTGCTCTTCAATTTCACTTTCTTCAATATCACCTTCTTTATAAAAGTCGTATAAGACAACTAAATCGTCGTTCATTGCTACAACAGTAGTATAATCTTCTACCCATTTCTTTTTAAATCGAAGTGACTTCATAACGGCTTCAGCCTCTTTTGGATTGTTCCAAAAGTCAGGATTTGCAGTTTTTTCTTCTTCATTTGAAATTTCAATTAACTTCTTGTCAATTTCTAAATATCCTTTTAACTTGCCAATTCGTTCAGCGATATTTTTAAGCTGTTCGTGTGTAATCATAAATGCAAAAATACATTTTATAAATCGTAGTTAGAAATGGAAATAAACTTAATAAGTGATACCGTAACAAAGCCAACTCAAGGAATGTTGGAAGTAATGATGCGTGCTAAAGTAGGCGACGATGTTTTTAAAGCAGACCCAACAGTAAATTTACTCCAAGATAAAGTTGCAGACATGTTTGGAATGGAAGATGCGTTGTTTTTTCCTTCTGGAACGATGGCAAATCAAACTGCAATTAAAATCCACACACAACCTGGTGATAAAATGTTTTGTGATAAATGGGCACATGTATATAATTATGAAGGAGGAGGAGCAGCTTTTAATGCAGGAGTAACATCTTGTTTAATTGATGGCGATAGAGGAATGTTTACTGCTGAGCAATTAGAAAATGTAGTAGGCGGTAGAAACGATATTCATACACCTTATAGCAGGTTGGTTTGTGTTGAAAATACGACCAATAAAGGAGGAGGGGCTTGTTGGGATTTTGAAGAATTGCAAAAGATTCAACAAGTAGCTAAAATCAATGATTTAGCATATCATTTAGATGGAGCACGCTTGTTCAATGCATTAGTGGCTAAAAGTGAAACTCCTAAGCAGTATGGAGAATTATTTGATACCATTTCAATTTGTTTGTCAAAAGGTTTAGGAGCTCCTGTTGGATCTGTTTTGATAGGGAGTAAAGCACATATAGAAAAAGCATTACGCGTACGTAAATTATTTGGCGGAGGAATGAGGCAAGCAGGATTTTTAGCAGCAGCAGGAATTTATGCATTGGATAATCAAGTAGAGCGTTTAGCTGAAGACCACCAGAAAGCAAAAGAGATAGGAGAGATACTAGAAAATTGTTCGTATGTAAAAAAGGTAGAACCTATAGAAACGAATATTGTTATTTTTTATGTAGAAGATTCAATAAATCCAGATGACTTTATGAAAAAGATGGCAGAAAGAGGTGTATTACTAATTTCAATGGGTGAAGGAAAAATTCGTATGGTAACACATTTAGATTATACGAATGAGATGCATGAAAAATTACTTGAAGAGTTGAAGGCGTTTTAAAAATAAAAAAAGAGGTTGTTTTACAACCTCTTTTTTTTAGCCTAACTCTTCAAGTTTGGCCAATTCTTTATAATTTTTGTTAAGTTTTCGCAGTAATGTTCCATATATTATTTTATAGAATAACCATAAGATTAAAAACATAAATCCAAGTAAAATAACCATAGCAATGATTAATGATACAAGTAATTGTTCTTTATTTGTAGGTGTAGGCATTCCATGATTGTTATAATACTTTATAAGTCCATCTAAATCATTAAAAATAAAACACATTATAACAACATTGGCTAATACCATGTAAAAGAGGTTGAAGTATACGTAGTATTTAACAGTTTTTCGAGTTTTTAAAATTTTACTGATAAGATTTTTAGTACTATCTGAAATTGAAATAGATTTATAGTTTTTGTAAAAAAGAACTAAAAACAAAATTATTACAATATAATGAAGGTAAGTGCTAATTTTTACCAAGAGGTTTAAATGGAGTTCTTCATATACTTCAGTATAGGAAGAACCAACAAAGAAAATGTTTAAAGCAGTCCAAAAAAGAAGCTCTAAAATTCCAATAATAAAAATCCATTTTACTATTGATGATGACTTGGAATGTGCCATTTTATAAATATCTACCTTAGAAACTTTATTACTTTCTTCTGGTTGATTTTCCCAAGCTTTTTTATATTTATCTAAATCTAAATCCATTAACAACTATGGGTTTAATATCTTTTTTAATTTATCTTTAGCTCTGTTCATTTTCACACGAGCATTTACTTCACTAATACCTAAAGTTTCAGAAATTTCTTTATAGGGTTTATCCTCTAAGTACAAAAAAATAAGAGCTTTGTCAATATCATTTAATTTACGAATAGCATCATATAAAGCTCTTAGCTGTACTTCTTCAGTATCGTCGTATTCTTCAGCTTTGATCTTAAAAGAATAGTCTGTAAAATCTTGTGTTTTTATATTCCTTGTAGACTTTCTATATAAAGAAATAGCAGTATTTAATGCCACTCGATACATCCAAGTACTAAACTTTGCGTCTCCTCTAAACTTATCATAATTTTTCCACAACTGAATGGTTATTTCTTGAAACAAATCGTTATGTGCATCTTGGTTAGTAGTATAAATCCTACACACTTTATGCACAATGTTTTGATTGGCTTCGAAATCAGTTAAAAATTTATTTTCTAATTCTTTTTTCACTAAGTAAAGTAGAGTTGATGTGTTATAAGTAGCTCAAAAATACAAATTGTTACAACTCATCCTAAAAATAATACAGTTCAGTTTGTTTTTATTTAAAAAACGGTACTACTGGTGAATATTTGTATTGTAATTAACTCTAAAAATAAAGATAATGAAATTCTTAACACACATTTTAGTCATAGTCGTTTTGTTTACTATTGAAACAGTTTCAGCACAAGGTAAAACAATTACAGTAACAGTTGTAAATGTTACTTCAAACAAAGGAAAGGTAAAGTTTGCCTTATACACTAAAGATAATTTTAGAAAAGAACCGTTACAAGCAAAAGAGTCGGTAATAAACGAAGGAATAAGTACTGTAGTTTTTAAAGAAATACCAGTTGGAGAATATGCCATCATTTGTTTTCACGATGCTAACAATAATAATAGAATGGATTTTGAGCCTAATGGAATGCCATTGGAAGACTATGGAGCATCAAACAATAAATTGTCACGTTTTGGCCCTCCTCAATATGAAGCCGCAAAGTTTTTAGTTAAGGAGAAAGATGTATCTTTCGATATTAAATTTTAATAGCAAAATATATACTTCCTCCTAAGAGTAAACTAGTAATACAAATGAAAGCATCATCAAAAAAAATAGTTACAAACCTAAAAAGTGATATTTGGATTTGTACAAAGCTCACTATCATTTTCGGAATTGTTTTTACCTTAGTAAATCAAGCATTTACGATAAAAGAAGCAGGGGTGGTGTTTTTGTTTTCTGCAATGTATTCTTTTGTTTTAGGAATGGGAAATGGAGTTGTAAATACTTACTTAAGTAAGAGATGGGATTGGGTTTCACAAACAAGTCAGCGAGTTTGGGCAGGTATCATAGCAACAATAAGCTATACAGTAGTGGCTGTTTTGTTAATTCATTACGTGCAGTATTTTGTGATTTTTAATAATAATATTGATAATTTTTTTAAGGGTCAGTTTTTATGGATGCATTTATTTGCAATTTTACTATCGTTAGCTATCGCTGTGTTTTTTCATGCGAAAGACTTCATGGTTAATTGGAAAGCATCGGTAAAACAAGAAACTACACAGCATGAAATAGTTGCGAAAACAGAAACGGCAAAGTTTGAAACCTTAAAAAGTCAGATAGATCCACACTTTTTGTTCAATAGTTTAAATGTATTAACTTCTTTAATTAGTGAAAACCCAAAGCAAGCAGAAAAGTTCACTACAAAACTATCAAAAGTATATAGATATGTACTAGAGCAGCGAAATAAAGAGTTAGTGCCCATACAAGAAGAATTGCAGTTTGCGATCACCTATATGGAATTATTACAAATGCGTTTTGAAGAGGCAGTACAGTTTAAGATACCCGAAGAAGTCAGCAACCCAGATTTAAAAATAGTTCCACTATCTCTTCAATTATTATTAGAAAATGCAGTAAAGCATAATGTAGTGTCATCTACTAAACCTTTGGAGATAGAAATTTTTGAAGAAGACGGCTTTTTAAAAATTCAAAACAATGTTAATCCTAAAGAAGCCATAGGTAAAAGCACAAAAGTAGGATTGAGAAATATAGCAGATCGTTATGGCTTAATAACTGATAGAAGCATTCAAATAATTAATAATAACAAAACATTTACAGTGTGTTTACCACTGTTAACTCATATAAAAAATAGTATCATGAATACAAAAAATTTAGAAAATAGTAATTATGTTAAAGCAGTAGAAAAGGTAGAAAAACTAAAAGAATTTTATCAAAACTTAGTTTCGTATTGTATAGTTATTCCTTTTTTAATTTTTATAAACCTCAAAACATATTCAAAATTCCAGTGGTTTTGGTTTCCAATGATAGGTTGGGGAATGGGATTAGTTTTTCATTACTTGGAAGTAAATAATTACAACTTATTCTTAGGAAAAAACTGGGAGGAGCGTAAGATTAAGGAATTAATGGATGATGATAAAAACTATAAATAAAATGGAAAAAGAATATGCAACAGCCTACAAATATGCAAAAGCAAAAAAGAGAGTAGAAAAAATAAAAGGATTTTACATTCATCTCATAGTAACTGTATTAATTATACCCGTTTTGGTTTTTATAAACTTAAAATTTGTGCCAAGTTACCATTGGTTTTACTATCCAATAATAGGAATGTTAATCGGTGTGTTTTTTCACTGGTTAGGAGTTTTCGGAATAGAAAAAATAGGGTTAGGGAAAGAGTGGGAAGAACGAAAAATTAAAGAATTTTTAGAAAATAATAACAATGGAAAATAATTATACAGAAGAAAAAAAGTATTTAGAAGCAAAAAAGAAAGTAAAACAAGTTAAAGGGTTTTATGCTCATGTTTTAGTAAATATAATTTCAGTAATTATTATTGTTTTAGTGAATTTGAAATTCTCACCATATTATCATTGGTTCTGGTTTCCAGTTATAGGAATAGTACTAGTTACTTTTATTCATTGGATGCTAGTTTTTGGAGTTAATGTGTTAGGTTTTGGTAAAGATTGGGAGGAGAAAAAGATAAACGAATACCTAAATAAAAAGGATTAGTATGGAAAATAATTATACAAAAGAACATACATACTTATTAGCCAAAAAAAGAGTAGAAAAAATAAAAGGATTTTACTGGCATTTGGCAGCCTATATAATTGTGAATATATTTATTTCGGTGGTAATTATTGTGGGGTTGATGAGTGAGGATAAACTAACTTTTACCAAAGCAATAAGTAATTTTGGTGTGTATGCTACCTGGATTTTTTGGGGTATAGGAGTTTTTTTTCATTGGTTAGGAGTATTTGGAACCAATATGTTTTTTAATAAAGATTGGGAACAACGTAAAATACAAGAGTATCTAGATGAATTAAAAAAGAAAGAAAATGAAAACTTTAAATAGAGAACAACAATATATAAGAGCTCAAAAAAGAGTAGATGAAATAAAAAAGTTCTATAACCATTTAGTGGTTTATATATTCATAAACTTAGTTTTTATAGGAAGAAGAATATATAAAGATATTGTTTATAGAGACGAGTCAGTAATGGAAGCTTTCTTAGATATAAACAACTATAATTTGTTTTTTTGGTGGGGAGTTATAGTATTTTTACACGGATTTAATGTTTTTTCAAAAGGAAAACTTTTTTCTAAAAAATGGGAAGAGCGAAAGATTAAAGAATACATGAATAAATAATTGCTAAAAATAAACCAAACTATGTATGTAATAATTATTGAAGATGAAAAACCAGCTGCAAGAAGATTAAGTAGAATGTTGGCTGAGCTAGGTATAAAGGTTCAGCAAATGTTGCACTCGGTAGAAGAATCGATTAACTGGTTTCAAAATAATGCTCATCCCGATTTAATATTTTTAGATATTCAACTTTCAGACGGATTATCATTCGAAATTTTTGAAGAAGTAACTGTAAAATCAGCCATCATTTTTACAACCGCCTATGACGAGTATGCATTAAAAGCATTCAAGTTAAACTCTATTGATTATCTCTTGAAACCAATAGATGAAGATGAGCTAATAATAGCAGTAGATAAGTTTAAAGAACAACAACCTTTACAAAGTAATATACAAGTTAATATAGATGATATTCGGAAGTTATTAATTAACCCTGTTGATAGAAAATACAAAAAGCGATTTACGATAAAGGTCGGACAACATTTAAAAATTATCAATGCAGAAGATATTGAATGTTTTTACTCAGAAAATAAAGCCACTTATATTCATACAAATACGAATAGAAACTATTTAATAGATAACTCTTTAGAGTATTGGCAAGAAGAGTTAGATCCTGAGCAATTTTTTAGGGTAAATAGAACATTTATGGTACATATAAATGCTATTAAAGATATTGTTTCTTATACCAACTCACGCTTACAATTAAAGTTGCAATCTTATAATGATTCAGAACTAATTGTGAGTAGAGAACGAGTTAAAGATTTTAAAAACTGGATAGACTAGCTTAAAGGTTTGTAATAAAAATGGTTTTTAAAGTTGTTAGTTACAAAATACTCTGAAGGTTTAAGATTTGTGAAGCTTTGAAATTCTCGTATAAAATGACTCTGATCATAATAACCATTATCTAAAGCAGTAGACAAATAATGTTTGTTACTCGAAAGTAATACTTGTTTCACAGTTTTTTGTAATCTAGTGATTCGTTGAAATTTCTTAGGAGGGATTCCGAATTTTTGTTTAAAAATACGTTCAAATTGACGGAAACTTAGATTACTTTGAGAAGCCAATTCATGGAGAGGTATTGAATTGAAGTTTTTGTATAGCGTTTTAATTATCAAATCCCAATTAACTATAGTAGAAAAATGATGTTTTTTTAATTGATTGCATAGAAAGAAATCAATTAGTTTAATTTTTTCGTCTACACTAGGTAATGAATAAAGAATTTCTAAAAACTCTCTGCCTTCATTTTGCCATATTTCTTCTACAGATAAATATTGATTAACAATTTGTGTATGCGGAATAGAAGCAAAATGTCTAAAACCACCACTATGAAAACGTACAGAAATATAATGTACATGGTTAGTTGAATCAAAAATTAATTTTTCTCTCGGACAAATAACATGAGCAATATCCAATTTTTCATTATTGATGGATAAGGGAGTGTCTATATGAAAAAGTACTTCTAAACCAGTGCCTGGTAAAATTAAAGGAAGACTTTTAGTTTGAGAACAAACAAAATACCTATCAATATAAGGAGATAGGTATTTTGATGGCTTATAGTGTTTTATACTCATTTAAATTAATAAATATTTATAATAGGCTCTCTGGTAATTAAAGGAGTAATATCTTTTATAAATTGATGAAAGTGTGCAGAGTTATTATGTGCCTCTACAGCTGTTTTATCAATATACTCTTCATAAAATAAATAATTACCTTCATTAAATAAGTCTTTATGTAATTGATAGGTAATACATCCTTTTTCAGCATTACTCATTTTTACCATTTCTACAGCCAATTTCAAAAAATAGTTTTCTTTTCCCTGTTGAATAGCTAGTTGAGCTATAATTACTTTTTGCATTGTGATGAATTAAAATTAAAACTCAAAAATACGATCAAAGGTTTCTTATAAATTGTAAAAAAACGACATCTTAAAATTTTATCGAACTAAAATATCCTTAAAGTTTTCAGTAGTTAAAATATCTCTAAATTCATTAATTTTACCTTTTGCATCAGGATGAATATCACATCCGTCTTCAGTAAACCAAGCATGAGTAGTACCAAGGTAGTTCATGCCCAGGTATTTAGCACTTTCAATAAAAGGCATTTCAAAACCATCTATAAGGTCATTAGCACCAGAATTACTAATCATAGCCATGTTTTTGCCTCGCAACTGTCTACCTAAATCTTTTTTATAATGCAATAAGTCTGATAATCTATCAAAAAATATTTTCAAGGTAGCACTCATACTATACCAATACACTGGAGTCGCAAATACTAGTGTATCATATTTATGAATAATATCTTCTATTAGCGGAATAAAATCATCATTAGCATTGGTAAAGTCGTATTCAAATACACCAATGTTTTTCTTTTTTAAGTCAACAAAGTCAAAAGACTTGTTATTGTTAAGGTAATTAATCACTTTGTTGGTATTTCCTGTACTTTTAGAACTCGCTTGTATAATAATTGTTTTATTCATCTGTTGTTTATTTGGAAGTAAAACTCAAAAAAAAATATAAAAAAAGATTTTAGATTTAATTGTAATAATTGATAATAACCAAGAAAAAATCAATAGAAAAAGGCTATATTTTTGTACTTTTATGCTATAAAAAAAGCGGATGAATACAAATACCTACATATTTTCTGAAAAAAGGAAGTTAGATCAGTTTTCAACAAAAGAAATTGTTGATAATGCTAAGAAAAAGCTAAAAAAAGCAAGAAAAAAGATTAGCGATTTACAAGACACAATGTATGCAGAAGGTATGTATAGTGTTTTATTGTGTTTGCAAGGAATGGATACAGCGGGTAAAGACAGTTTAATTCGTGAGGTTTTTAAAGATGTAAATGCACGTGGGGTGGTAGTACATAGTTTTAAAGTGCCAACAGAGTTGGAATTAAAACACGATTTTTTATGGCGTCATTATATAGCCCTACCAGCAAAGGGAAAAATAGGGGTTTTTAATCGAACACATTATGAGAATGTCTTGGTAACAAGAGTGCACCCAGAGTATGTATTTGCTGAAAATATTCCTACGGTAACGAGTCTTGACGACTTAAACGATGCCTTTTATCATGACAGAATGGAACGCATCAATCAGTTTGAAAAGCACATATCAGAAAACGGAACTATTATCTTAAAGTTCTTTTTAAACGTGTCTAAAGAAGAGCAAAAAAACAGGTTGTTACGCAGGTTAAACATTCCAGAAAAAAATTGGAAGTTTTCTGCGGGTGATTTAGAGGAACGAAAATTATGGGATAAGTACCAAGAGTGTTATGAAGACCTGTTGCAAAAAACATCAACAAACCATGCACCTTGGTATGTAGTGCCTGCTGATGATAAACCAACAGCACATTATATTGTAGCAAAAGTACTAGAAGAAGAATTGGAAAAATATAACTTTAAAGAACCTACACTTCCTCAAAAAGTGATAGATCAAATAGATGAATTTAAAAAAGAATTAACGAACGAATAATATATAGAAAAGACAGTAACAACTATTAAGTAAAGTAAGTAAAATAAAACATATTGTCTTTAAGCACCACTAGAAATGAATTTAAATTTAACAAAACCAATCGTATTTTTTGATTTAGAAACAACAGGAGTAAACATTGCAAAAGATAGAGTAGTAGAAATATCTATTTTAAAAGTGTTTCCTAATGGTAATAAAGAAAGTAAAACATGGTTGGTAAACCCAGAAATAGAAATACCAAAAGAAGCGTCTGAGATTCACGGAATCACTAACGAAAAAGTGGTTACAGAACCAACTTTTAAAGAATTAGCACCCAAAATAAACGAATTGATTGACGATGCAGATTTAGCAGGATTTAACTCCAATCGATTTGACATTCCTTTATTAGCAGAAGAGTTGTTAAGAGCAGGGATAGATTTCAATATGAATGATAGAAAAGCAGTTGATGTGCAAACTATTTTTCATAAGAAAGAACAGCGAACACTTAGTGCTGGATATCAATTTTATTGCGGGAAAGAGTTAGTAGGAGCACATGGAGCTGAAGCAGATACAAACGCAACGTATGAAATCTTATTAGCACAAGTTGAAAAGTATGAAGATTTAGAAAACTCTGTAGCAGCATTGAGTGAATTTTCTACACATGGAAAAAGAGCAGATTTTGCTGGGTTTATCTTGTTTAATGACAAAGACCAAGAAATTTTTTCTTTTGGAAAGTATAAAGGAAGAACAGTTGAAGAGGTGCTTCAGGAAAATCCTGGGTACAACGCATGGATTCAAAATGCAGATTTTCCATTGTATACCAAAAAAGTATTACGCGAAATAAAAGAAAGAATGTCGGCACCAAAAAATACTATGACCGATGAAGAAAAGCTACAAGCTTTACAACAGAAGTTTAATTTAAGGTAATCTTTAACATTTATTTTTAGTAATTATCTCAGTTGTTCTTTAATTTAGATATTACGAAAGACAAAACACAATAAAAATGTTTACAGAATATAAAAAACTACCTCAAAACTCAAGAGTTTGGGTATATCAATCAGATAGAGAATTTACACAAGAAGAAATAGAGTTTATCAGCGCAAAAGCATTACTTTTTATAGATAATTGGACACGCCATGGAGATGATTTAAAAGGCTCGTTTACCATTAAGTATAACCAGTTTTTAGTCTTGGCAGTAGATGAAGGCTTTAACAATGTTTCTGGGTGTTCAATAGATGCTTCTGTACGTTTTATACAAGAGTTAGAAAAAGAGCTTGAATTGGATTTAATGGATAAGATGAATATATCTTTTAAAGATGGAGATAATATTAATATTGTAAAGCTTCCAGAATTTCAAAATTTTGCCAAAGAGCAAAAAATAACTGCTCAAACAGTGGTGTTTAACAATATGGTAAATACCAAGGAAGAATTTGAAAAAAAATGGGAAGTACCAGCAAATGATAGTTGGCATGCACGATTTTTGGTATAACTATTAATTTTTATTAAAAAGGAAGGTATTACTTTACAAAAGCATGTAAAGTTTCTTAAGAAGTAAGATATATGAAGAGAAAAATAGTTACGTTACTAGCAATTGTTTTTATACAAGTAACTCAAGCCCAAGTCCAAAAAGCAAGCCCTTTATTGGCAAAAGATTCCATAGCACAAAATGTATGGGTAGATAGTATTATGAAAACCATGTCTATTGATGAAAAAATTGGACAGTTATTTATGATACAGGCATATTCAAATAAAGATAAAAAGCACGAAGATTTTATTTCCAACATGGTAACAACATACCATGTTGGAAATATTATTTTTATGCAAGGCACCCCCGATAAACAAGTTGTTTTAAATAACAAATACCAAGAGTTAGCAAAAGTTCCTTTAATGGTTGGTTTTGATGGTGAATGGGGCTTGGATATGCGTTTGAAAGACACGTATCGTTTTCCTTGGAATATGACCTTAGGAGCTGTTCAAGACACGATTTTACTTCAAGAACTAGGAAAAAGAATAGGAGAGCATTGCAAGCGAGTAGGAATTCATATGAACTTCGCTCCAGTAGTAGATGTAAATACAAATCCTAATAACCCTATTATAGGAAATCGTTCTTTTGGAGAAAGTAAAGAAAATGTAGCAGAAAAAGCAATAGCATTTACTAAAGGAATGCAGGGAGTAGGTGTATTGGCTAATGCAAAACATTTCCCAGGGCACGGTGATACTGAAGCAGATTCGCACCATACATTACCAACAATTAATTTTAGCAAACAACGCCTAGATTCAGTAGAGTTATATCCATTTAAAAAAATATTTGAAGCAGGAGTGGGGAGTGTTATGACGGCGCATTTAAGTATTCCGGCTTTAGAAGCAAACCCGAAACTACCATCATCCTTATCAAAAAGTGTGGTAACAGATTTATTACAGCGTAGTTTAGGTTTTAAAGGGTTGATTATTACTGATGGTTTGAATATGAAAGGAGCCGCAAATTATTCTACACCGGCAGAAATTGATTTGGCGGCTATTTTAGCAGGGAATGATATGTTATTAATTCCTCAAGATGTACCGGGTTCAATTAAATTGATAAAGAAAACTCTTGCAGACGGGAAATTAACAGAAGTACGTTTAAATCATTCTGTAAAAAAGATATTAAAAGCAAAATATTTAGTAGGACTAAATAAGTACAGACCTATTGTAACTGAAAATGTAGTGAAAGATGTAAACAGTCCTTATGATGAGGTTTTACATCGTAAATTGATAAAAAATGCTATTACAGTTTTGAAAAATGACGAAGCGATTTTGCCAATTAAAAACCTTGAAGATAAAAAAATTGCCTATGTTTCTTTAGGGAGTGATAGTGGATCTGACTTTTATGAGATGCTTAAAAATTACACAAAGGTCGATAAGGTTACTGACAAGCATTTAAATGTATTAATAAAGAAGTTAGAAAAGTACAATCTTGTGGTTGTAGGTTTTCATAAGTCAAATAAAAACCCTTGGAAAAGCCACAAATTTTCTAACAAAGACCTTGTATGGTTACAAGAAATATCAAGAAAACATAAAACTGTTTTAGATGTGTTTGCCAGTCCATATAGCTTACTTCAAGTACCTTCTTTTACTACTATTGAAGGGATTGTAATGTCATACCAAAATAGCAAGTTAGCCCAAGAGCTTTCTGCGCAAGCTCTTTTTGGAGCTTTTAATTTAAAAGGGAAATTACCAGTATCTATAAAAAACGAGTTTAAGGTGGGACATGGACTTTTAGTAGATAAGTTGGATGTATTACAATACACAATTCCTGAAGAAGCAGGGGTTTCATCAGAAAAACTCTCAATTATAGATAAAAGAATCGATACGATTTTACAAGAAAAAATGTCTCCAGGGGGGCAAATCTTAGTCGCTAAAGATGGTAAAGTAATCTACAACAAAAGCTTTGGTTATCATACCCTAGAAAAAAAACTTCCGGTTAAAAATTCTGATATTTATGACTTAGCCTCGTTAACCAAGATACTAGCTTCGTTACCTATGATAATGAAAGCTGAAGAGGAGAGGAAAATTAGTTTGTTTTCAAGTTTAGGCGATATTTTACCAAGATATAGTAAGTCCAATAAAGATACTTTATTGCTAAAAGAGGTATTGTCTCATTATGGGCGTTTGCGTTCTTGGATTCCATTTTATTTGCATACAAAAGATAGTATAACTGGAGAAAACTCTACAAAATTTTATAGAAAAAAACGCACACCAAAATTTAGTATTAAAGTGGCCAAAAACCTATACTTAGCTAAAGAGTATAAAGACTCAATTTATAAGCAAATAGTAGATTCTGAGCAGCGTAAAAGAATAGGATATAAGTACAGTGATTTAGGGTATTATATTTTTAAAGAAATCTTAGAGAGAAAGTACAAAAGACCTTTAGATAAATTAGTAGACGAGCAGTTTTACCAACCATTAGGAGCCGATAGAATGACTTACTTACCTTTGAATAAGTTTGATAAAAATGAAATAGTTCCTACAGAAAGGGATAACTATTTTAGACATCAGTTGGTTCATGGTTATGTTCATGATATGGGAGCCGCAATGCTAGGTGGAGTTGGCGGTCATGCAGGTTTGTTTGCAAATGCCAATGATGTAGCTAAAATTATGCAAATGTTTTTACAAGATGGGTCTTATGGAGGGAAGAAATATTTGGAAGCAGCAACGGTGCATAAATTTAACAAACGTTATTATGAAAATAAAAAAGTACGCAGAGGTTTAGGTTTTGATAAACCACAATTAAACCCTAAAATTAAAGCCACTTGTGGTTGTGTGTCAGACATAAGTTTTGGGCATAGTGGTTTTACAGGAACTTATACTTGGGCAGACCCAGCCACTGGTGTGGTGTATGTGTTCTTATCGAACAGAATTTATCCTACAATGAGAAATTATGGTTTGGTGAAAAGCAACATACGAACCAAAATTCAACAAGATATACAAGATGCTATTTTGATGGCGGAGTAGGTGATAGTTTGGTATATAAAAGAATAAGTAGTAACGATGTAAAAAAATAGACTAAAGCAAGTTTCCAACCTAAAAATATATGCATAACCAAACTTTGTATGCAATAAAAGAAAGGAAATAAAACTGTATTTACACCAAACCTAAAAGTATCTACAAATTCTACTTCATCAATCTTTCTACTTAAAATTTTCCAAATAAAATATGGAATTAAACTATTTAAAATAATCAATAAAAATAAAGGAAAAGCGTAGTTAACACTGCGTTTTTTTTGTGTAAGCTCTTCATTCCTTTTTAGAAGAAGGTTTATTTTATCAACTTCAGTAAAATCTACTTGAGCATTGTTTAAGTTCAATAAAGTAGTCTCATAGTTTTCATCTTGTTTTATATGTACACTTAACTCTTCTAGTTGATTAGAAACAAGTTTTTTTATGTTTGTTACTGATTTATTAATGTTTTGTTTGTCGTAATAATTGTTAGCTAAAATAGGAGTTCCGAAATGGATAGCTGATTTTGAAGGGTAGCTAGATACGTTTTGATATGTAATTCCTACTGGAACAATATTGATTTGAGTGTCAGGAAAATTATCTAAAGTTTTAAAAATAATTCTTGTAAAGCCTTTGCTAAGAGGTCGAACAGTTCTGTTTTTTTTATGAGTTCCTTCTGGAAATATCAGTAAAGTTTTGTTGCTTTTTAAAAGTAGCTGGCATTTGTTAAAAATCTCTTCATTTTTACCAAGCTGTTGTACCCCGTCTCTAATACGGTATATAGGCATCATTCCAAGTAAGTTAAAAAATTTAGCCATGAAAGGATGGTTAAAAACTGCTGCACGTACCAAAAAGTTTGTCCTTCTTTTTAAGTGAGTAGCTATAAGCAAAGGATCAATTAAACCATTTGGATGATTGGCAGTGAAAATTATGGCTTCATTTTTAGGAATACGCTCACTACCAACCACCGTTATTTTTTTAGAATAAAAGAACAAACCAGTTTTTACAACGAGTTTAAAAAAATAGTACAACAGTGTTTTCATATATTATTTATTTCTTCCCCAGTAAGTAGCTAACATCATTCCTGAAAAAATATCCCAAACCCCCCAAAAAGCAGCGAGAAGAGCCATTCCACCCAACCCGTCAAAAAAGCTAAAAATAAGGAGCAATCCTAAACCACCATTTTGTATACCCGTTTCCATAGAAATGGTTTTACAGTCTTTTGTATTTAAATTAAAAGATTTTGCTGTGGCATAACCAATAATAAACGCATAAATGTTATGAAATATTACGAGAAATAGCACAAGATGTATGTAGTTTTTAAAAACATCAGCATTATCATAAAGAGCGATTATAATTAATAAAAGGAAAAAGAAAATAGAAAAAGGACGTAATAACTTATTTATTTTTTTTGCCATCTCATGATGGTAATGATTAACGAGCATTCCTAAAACTATTGGAATTCCCAAAATAAGAAGTACAAGTTTAAAAAGTTCAAAAGGGTTTAAAGAAATACTTTTTAAAATTTCGTTAGTCGGTTCATATAAACTACCCCATAATTGTAGGTTTAATGGCGTCATTATTAAGCAAATTAGAGTAGAAAAAGCGGTTAAACTAACAGATAAAGCAGCATTACCTTTAGCCATTTTACTAAAAAAGTTAGAAACATTCCCTCCAGGGCAAGCAGCAATCATAATCATTCCCAATGCAAAACTAGGGTATGGGTTGATAATAGTAATAAGTACAAAGGTTAAAAAAGGAAGTAGAATGAACTGAGCTAATAACCCAACAAATAGTATTTTAGGATTGTTAATAAGCCTTTTAAAGTCGTTTATTTTAATGTCTAAAGCAATTCCAAACATAATGATAGCCAAAGCAATATTAAGCATCCATAAAGCCTCAGTATCAAAATTAATTTTAATCTTGTCAATTTGTAAAGTGTTAATGTTTAAAAGCATACTCTATTATGTTAGCTCCCATTTGGAGAGCTTTTGTTCTAATTTCTTCGGGATTGTTATGTACAGTAGCATCCTCCCATCCATCACTTAAATCACTTTCATAATCATAAAAAACAATTAGTCTACCTTCGTAAAAAAGACCGAATCCCTGTGGTGGTTTTTTATCATGTTCATGAATTTTGGGCATTCCTTTAGGAAAAGAAAAGGTTTGATGATAAATAGGATGGTTGTTAGGAATTTCTTGAAGTTGTAGCCCAGGAAACACCTTTTTTAACTCTCTTCGTATGTATTTATCTAGGCCGTAATTATCGGAAATGTGTAAAAAACCTCCAGAAATAAGATAGCTCCTTAGTATTGAAATTTCATTATTAGTAAACAAAATGTTACCGTGCCCAGTAATAAAAGTTATTGGATAATTAAAGATAGACTCATCATCAAGAGTAATACTTTGTATGTCTTTATCTATTTGTGTTTTGGTGTTTTGGTTGGTAAATGTTATAAGGTTTGGTAGGGCAGTAGGATTTGCATACCAATCACCACCTCCTTTATATTGGATAACTGCTATTTCTTGAGAAAAAATATTTTGATTTAAAAGCAAGATAAAAAGCAGGATGAATTTTTTCATGAATAGGCTTGAATTTAAAGCAATATAGTAAAACAACAATAAAAAACACCAACAAATTTGTTGGTGTTTTTTTTCCCCTTAAAAAAATAAATTTGGCTTTTATCTTGAAAAATTACAATTCTTCAAAAAAAGCATTTATTCTATGCAATAAAAATAGGATAAGCTTATAAATACATAGTTCTATAACATCCAAAAAGGTGTTTTAAAACCAACATTTTATAAAAAGCATAAATTATACGGGCTGTTTTTAGTGTTTTTTAGCGTGAGAAAGTAAAAAACATCAATACTAAGATTGATGTTTTTAAGCTATAGCTTTCTCTTCTTCGCATTGAGAAATAAGCGTTCTCAATAATTTTATTAGAAATCTTAATTATAAATTGAAAACCCCTTCAACTATTTTCAATTACTAATTTTTTAATTTCACTAAGCTAATATACGTTAGAAAGAAAAAGTATCAGTTCGAAAACATCCATTTTGGATGTTTTCGAACTGCTTTTTTATAAAATGAAAGTAAATTAATTTTAAATGGCTAATGATAAGCTTTTATATTGAACAGGGGTATGTCCTGTGTGTTTTTTAAAAACGGTATAAAATGTAGACTTAGAATTGAATCCAGACTCTAGTCCTATAGAGGTTATTGTATAGTTCGTATAATCGGGATCTAATAAGAGTACTTTAGCTAAATCTATTCTCATTTCATTTAAGTAATCAGTAAAGGATTTTTTGGCAATATTATTAATAATAAGAGAAAGTGTGCTAGAACTCAGTTCTGTGTCTTTTGACAGGTCTTGTAGTGTGTATTTGTTTAATAAATACTTCTTTTTAGACCTGATAAATTTATCTATTGCAATAAATTGTTCTTTTTGTTTTTCTACTTGATTTTGAGAAAAGTTTTTTTCGGTATTCAAATTTATGGTGTCAACACTAAAATTACCATTTAAATCAATTAAAAGAGACTCTCTAATTCTTTCACGTTCTTTTAATACACGAATTTGTTTTAATCCTTGGTATCCCAACCAGTAAATTAAAATGGTAGTATAAACTCTTAAAGGATAATAAGAGAATAAAAATCCAGTAAAATTCATTTTTACTTTAACAATTAAGGCCAAAATCCAAAGAGCATAGCCAATTGAAGTCAATATGAAAAATGTATAAATCCACTTAAGATTGTCAAATGATAAGATTTTAGGAAATAGTTTTTCTTTTTTGTATAAGATGTAAAAGGAGTACACAAAAATGCTTAATGATGTAGCTAAGCTGAAAATTTCTTCTATAGAAGTGTATCGTTCATAAATAAAATTCAAATATTCTCTAGATGCGGAATCGCTATAGTAAAGAACAAAACTAATTTGACCTATAACAAGAATTAAAAAGAGAGGAATTATTAGCTTTAGTAATTTGTACGATTTTTCAGCAAGGTTTAAATAGTGGATTAAAAACATGTACAGAAAAGGCATTGCTAAAAAATGCCAAGGAACTTGAACATAATCCAAAGCAAATTTATGTTGAAACAACTCTTTTTCTAAGGCCCAAGATTGTACATTGTTTAAAGAGATGGCTAGTATTAATAGATTTAAGTATATCATACTTTTTTCTCGTCCGTTTTTAGAACAGAAAAGTATGATACTAAAGGCAAAACCATGAACGGCACTAATTAATAAAAAGAGATTAAAAAAATCTGCTGTAGTCAAAATAAAAACATTTAAGAGTATCTAAATATACAAAAAATGAACTATTGATGTAAATAAGCGATACTTTGTACTACATATAACCCAGCTGTCTCGGTTCTGAGCCTATTAGTGCCTAAAGAAATTGGAACAAATTTTTTATGCAAAGATTGTTGAATTTCATCGAAAGAAAAGTCTCCTTCAGGACCAATAAGAATTGTATATTTAGATTTAGGAGAAGCGATGTTTTTTAAAAACTTTTTTTCAGAGTGTTCTTCGCAATGTGCAATGAAAATTTCTTCTGAAAAATCATTATCTATAAAATCAGAAAAACTTATCGGTTCGTTAAGTTTGGGGAGTGTAAACTGAAGAGATTGTTTCATAGCAGATTGAATTATTTTCTGTAAACGATCGACCTTTACAACTTTTCTTTCAGCATTTTTACAAATAATAGGCGTTATTTCATCAATGCCTATTTCTGTAGCTTTTTCTAAAAACCATTCTAAGCGATCATTGTTTTTTGTAGGGGCTATGGCTACATGCAAATAATAATCTCTCGTACGAGGCTTTTCTTCAGACTTCAGAATCTTAGCAATACACTTTTTGTCATTTCCTATAAGTATCTCAGCAGAAAAAAGAATTCCTTTTCCGTTAGTAATATGTAAAATATCCCCTTCTCTTTTTCGTAAAACACGAATTATATGACGACTCTCCTCCTTGCTGAAAGTAATTTCTTTTGAAGTAGTTAATAAATCTGGATTATAAAAAAGTTGCATTATAAATCGAGTTTGTAAGTTCTTCTTCTTTTGTGAATTTTTGGGTCAAAATCTTTCCAAATTTGATGAATTGCATGGTTGTCTTCAAGTTCTGGCGTCCTAATACAGTTTTGAATTCCTTTAGCAAAAAATATAGAGTGAAATTGCTCAAAAATAATGGCTGTAACTCCTTTGTTTTGGTATTCTGGATCAACACCAATTAGGTAAAAAGTAACATCTTTAGCGTTTTTTCTTGCCTTTAATAAGTGGAAAATTCCGAAAGGAAAAAGTTTTCCTTTTGCTTTTTGTAAAGCTTCAGAAAAAGAAGGCATAACTATAGCAAAGGCTACTAGTTTATGATTTTCATCAACAACAAACTTTATATATTCCGGATTTATAAAACTGATATATTTCTTTTTAAAATAAGCTATTTGAGCATTTGAAATAGGAACATAAGTTGATAGCTTCGAATAAGTTTTACTGAACAAGTTAAACATTTCGTCTACATAAGGCATGATTTTGTTTGTAGAAGTAAAGTTCAAAGGACTTAAGTTGTACCTTCTTTGAATTATATTACTTGCCTTTCCGTATTTTTTTATATCTACATTACTAAAAGAAAATATACTTTCAATATATTCTTTTTCTTTTGTAAACCCTAATTGTTCTAGATGCTTAGCATAATACGGATGATTGTACCAAGTAATCATCGTACCAATGTGGTCAAATCCTTCAATAAGCACTCCTGTTTTATCTAAGTTGTTAAAACCAACAGGGCCTTCCATGTATTCAAGGTTGTTTTCACGACCTATTTCTGCAACTTTATTCAATAAGACTTTGGACACTTCTATGTCGTCAATAACATCAAACCAACCAAATCGTATTTTTTTTATCTGCTGTTTTTCTACTTCATAAGAGTTAATAATGGCAACAATTCTACCAACTATTTTATGCTCCCTTAGAGCTAAGAAAAAACGAGCATTGGCATATTCAAAAACTGGGTTTTTATGTTTGTCAAAGCTTTCAATTTCATCATTAATAATAGGAGGAACCCAATATTTATTGTTTTTATAAAGAGAAAAAGGAAACTTAACAAATTGTTTCATTCCCTTTTTGGTAGTTATTTCTTTAAGTTGAATCATTTTGTAAATTTAAGACTTTTAATTGTCCTCCTTTTCTTTCTCTTTTTGTTCTTCTTTTTGAATATCTTCTTCTAGTTTTTTGATTTCTTTTTCAAGTTTTAAACGCTCTTTTTCTTTACGTTTCGCTTCTTTTTCTTCTTCCTTTTTTAGTTGCTTTTCAAGTTTTAAACGCTCTTTCTCTTTGCGTTTCGCTTCTTTTTCGGCTTTCTTCTTCACTTTTTTAGCAGCCTTTCTTTCTTCTTTAGCTGTTTTTTTCTTTTGTTTCTTATCTTCTTTAACAATCATATCAACTAAAGACCCTTGACGCGTTCTCTTAGGCTTTTCGTTTAAAAGCTCACTATCACCTGAGCCATTATCTAAATCAACTTTTCTTTTTTCTTTTTTAGAAAATAGTTTTCCTACTTTACTAAACATTCGACCAAAGAAATTTCTATTCTCGTCGTATTTTACAGGCTTTTCTTCTTCAATCTTGTTTCCAAATTCATCTATTTCAACAAAATCGTCTTTATGTCTATTAAGTCTGTACGACACTCCTAAAGAACTATAGATACCAATTTCATCTTGCTGTAAGTTTGCTCTTAAAGAAGCGTTAAACTGTAAATTTTCACTAAAAAGATAGGCGGCACCTGCACCTATGTTAGTTTTTCGCTCGTACTCTTCAAAAACACCTTGTATTTCAGCAAAACCAGACCAATAATCATTAAAGTTATAGGTACCAGTTACGATGTAAGAAAATTGAGAAAAATCAGTTCCAATATAATCATAATGAAGGTTGGTGATAACATTTAACTTATCTGAAAATTCATTTTGTAATAAAATACCAACTTTAGGGCTAAAGCCACCTCTTTCATGGTAATCGGTTAAAAAGCTACCAATATTTATACCGGCAGAGACACCAATGTGAGGTATCCATCTTTTCCAGTCAAAAGAATGCCTTTCTTTCCAACTTCTTATTTCTTTACTTTTATCGTCATATTTTGGAGCGTATATCATATATTTTGCTCCTAGGCTAAATTGACTTAACCCAGTTTTATTATATGATGATTCAAAAATATTTTTAAATGCTATTTTGTCTCTTTGTAAAGAAGTATTAAAGTTTACTTCTAATTTTTCAGAAATAAAGCTGGTTCTAAAAAACAAGTTTAATCCTAAGGCTTCGGGATTGCTAAAAGTTGGTGTAGCATTCATTTTTCTGTAAAAAACATTTGTTTCAAATTGATAAACACCCGAACCAACACTATAAGGACTCTCAGAAAAACCTGGTTTATTCGAATTTATAACAGGTGTATATTGCGCGTTTACAGTTAAAATAGAGCAAAAAACAAAAAAGATAAGAAGTTTCTTAATCATATAATAAATCCAAATTTTCTGGTTGTACAAACATACGTAAAAATACAATTACCTATATAATATAAGTTTTGTAAACTCTTAACGCTTCCTTTTGCTTCAAATTGTTATTTTTGATTGATTTTTTTATTTTAAGATAAAGATGACATATTTAAATGAAGCTGGACCTGTGAATTTTATAAAGACCATATTAATTATTCTGTTAGTTTATTACGTTATAAAGTTTTTAGCAAAACTTTTTGCACCTTATTTAATAAAGAAAGCAGTAGACAAAGTACAAAAGAAAGCGGAGCAACAGTATAGAAACCAACAACAAGCAACCGATGTTGAAGTAGGGAAAACTGTTATTGATAAGAAGCCAAATAAATCAAAAGAAAGTAATAATTCTGTTGGCGAGTACGTTGACTATGAAGAAATAGACTAAGCATGAACTTAAAGAAATTTTTACCATTTGCAATAGCAATTATTGTTTTTGCAATAGCATCTGTATTGTATTTTAATCCGATTTTAAGCGGAAAACAACTTAAACAAAGTGACATTACCCAGTTTATTGGAATGTCAAAGGATGTAAAAGAATATAGGGCTGAAAAAGGAGAAGAGCCTTATTGGCTAGATAATGCTTTTAGTGGAATGCCAGCATATCAGGTAAGTGCTTATTATCCGAATGACTTTGTGCGTTATATTGATAAAGTTGTTCGCTTTTTACCTAGACCTGCAGATTATCTTTTCTTATATTTTTTAAGTTTTTTCCTATTATTAACTGCCTTAAAAGTAGATTGGAAGCTAGCGGTTTTGGGAAGTTTGTCCTTTGGGTTTTCTACCTATCTGATAATTATTTTTGGAGCAGGACACAATGCGAAAGCGCATGCTATAGGCTACATGCCAATGGTGATTGCAGGAGTAATTTATATATTTAGAAAACGATATGTACTCGGATTTATTCTAACGGCCTTGGCAATGGCTTTAGAAATTTATTCAAATCATCCGCAAATGACTTATTATTTAGGGTTTTGTTTGTTGATTTTGGCAATTCTTGAAGGTGTTGAAGCTTTCAAATCGAGGACATTACCTGTGTTTTTTAAACAATCGGCTATTTTGGTTGCAGCAATGTTAATTGGTATTGGAGCTAACTCTACTCGATTGTTGGCAATGAAGGAATATGCTGATTATAGTACGAGAGGAAAATCTGAACTGACAATAAAACCTGATGGAACTCCAAAAGAGAAGTCTACTGGGTTGGATAAAGAATATATAACTGAATATAGCTACGGAATAGCCGAGACGTTTAATTTGATGATTCCTCGTTTTATGGGAGGAGGAACAGTTGAAGAGTTAGGAGAGAACTCTAATTTTTATCAAGTTTTAGAACAAAATGCAGGTAAAAGTGTAGCAAAAGACTATTCTAGTCAAGTATTAACCTATTGGGGAAAGCAACCTATTGTTGAAGCGCCAGCTTATATAGGCGCAATAGTTTTTTTCTTATTCTTTTTAGGAATTTTCTTAGTAAAAGGACGATTAAAATATTGGTTGGTTGCGGCTACCATTTTTTCTATCGTATTAAGTTGGGGTAAAAACTTCTCTATAATAACTGATTTCTTTATTGACTATGTGCCTCTATACAACAAATTTAGAGCAGTTTCGTCTATTCAAGTAATTGCAGAATTATGTGTTCCTTTGTTAGGAATTCTAGGATTAAAAGAATTTTTCTCTTCTGAGAATTCTTCCGAAGAAAAAGAAAATGCAGTAAAGAAAGCTTTTTATATAGTAGGAGGGATTTCTTTATTGTTCTTATTGTTTGGATCTAGTTTGTTTGCCTTTGAAGGATTACGTGATGCACAATATCAGCAACTTCCAGAATTGATCGATGCTTTAATTGCAGATAGAAAATCAATGTTATTTAACGATAGTTTACGTTCTCTTTTACTGGTTTTAGCTGTTGCAGGAATGTTGTGGTTTTATTTGAAAGGAAAACTGAAGCAAGTACCTGTGTTAATTGTACTGGGAGGATTGATAATTTTTGATTTAGTCTCAATAGATGCGAATTATGTTAATAAGGAAGATTTTACTTCAGCTAGAAGAGTGCAAAAACCATTCACAGCAACAAAGGCTGATACAGAAATTTTAAAAGATAAAGGGCATTACAGAGTTGTTAATTTTAGCGTAAGTCCTATGCAAGATGGTAGAACTTCTTACTTCCACAATTCGATAGGAGGGTACCATGCTGCCAAAATGAAACGTTATCAAGAGTTGTTTGATTATCAAATAGTAAAAAATAACATGGAAGTACTCAATATGTTAAATACGAAGTATTTTATTGTTAGTAATGAGAAGTTCCAAGAAAACCCGGCAGCGAATGGAAATGCATGGTTTGTAAATTCGTTGAAAAAAGTAACTTCTGCAAATGAAGAAATTATAGCATTAGATAGTTTGAATACCAAATCAGAAGCGGTTATAAACTCAAGCGAGTTTAATGTAAAAGCTGATGTATTTCAAAAAGATTCAATTGCTACCATTAATCTTGTGAAGAAAGATGTTACTGAATTGATATACGAAGCAAAAACAAGCTCAAATCAATTTGCGGTGTTTTCTGAAATCTATTATAAAGATGGATGGAATGCTTATATTGATGGAGAAAGTGCACCATATTATAGAGTAGACTATGTTTTAAGAGGGATGGAAGTTCCCGAAGGAAAGCATACGATTACTTTTAAATATGAGCCTAGAGTAATTAAAAAAGGACGTTTATTATCATTATTTTGTTATGCTTTATTACTTATAATACCTATAGGTTGGTTGGTAATAAACAGGAAGAAAGATTAATTTTCGATATTTTTTAAAAAAATAGAAGGAGTTATACCAATGTGTTTTTTAAATGCCCTTGTAAAAGCAGAAGCATTGGTATAACCTATTTCTTCAGCGATGGCTTGTATAGAGTATTTTCTAAAATTTTTATCTGTTTTTAACTTTTCCACCACGTAATTAATTTTAAGCCTTGTACAATACTGTTTGAAAGATTCTTCATGATGCTTGTTAAAAACAAAAGAAATATAGGTAGTATTAGTATCTAGTTTATCAGCAATATAATTAATTGAAAAATTAGATTTTAAAAAATCTAAATTTTTGGTTATGTGGGTAAACTCGTCAAGAATTTTAGCTTCTAAAGCCTCATCTATATTGTATTCTTTTTTTTCTGTTTCTACGGGTTTGTTCTTACTCATTATTAGAATAAGTTCTTTTTTCTTTTCTTTCTCTTTTCTAATGAGGTAAAAAGTAATAATGAAAAAAGTTAGTAGTAAAATGGTAAAAGAGACTATAAGATTGCGGTGTTTTTTAGCTTCTCTTTTTTCGATAGTTTTATTGAGTTCTTGCGCTTGTTGAAAGTTGTTATTGTAAAAAAGATTAAAGGTTTCATCCTTAGTTTTTTTTGCCAAATTGTATTGATCTAATGTAAGTTTAGAGTATTTGTAGGCACTATCTAATTTATTAATGTTGTTGTACTCTTTAGAAAGTATATCGTATATGGTAATGAGTTTACTTGTTTCACAATTTTTATAATTTTTTATAAGCTTGTTTGAATAATAAATGGCAGAATCAGACTCTTGTAAGTTGTGAAAACAAATAGCCTTTTGAAAATACTCTCTATCGAGATAAGGAGAACCATTACTTATGTTTTTGTAATTGTTAACTAAATTAATTGCTTTTGAAAAATCTTTTCTAGCAATTAATACTTCAGTTTTTCTAAAATTATAAATAATTTCAGAGTCTTCATGAGGAGGGTTGAAAAGTTTAGTTACTTCAAAAGCTTTGTCATAATAAAAAGAAGCAGAATCTATAAAAATAGGATTGTTGTTCTTGATACTTAAATCCATATAAATATTCCCTAAACTATTAATAATATTTGCTTTTTGTTCTAAGAATAATGGATTGTCATTTAGGGTTTTATAAACTTCTTGCTTAGAGTCATTATAAGCACTGAGAAGAATATTCTTTGCTGCCAACTCCATTTTTAAAGCTCTATTTACAATTGCTTTAGCAGATTTAATAGTAAGTTTATACCTAAGGTGTCTGCCCGATATCTTTGATATTTTTTCATTGGTACTTTGCATTAATGTTAAATACCGATAAGCATCGTTATAGTTTTCCTGATTCTTTCTAATCCAAAAAAGTCTATTTAGGGAGACTATTTTTTTTTCTAAAAGGCAGGCGGTATTTTCTTTTGTGCTTAAAGAATCTACTAGTTTAATTACTTGAATAGCAGTTTTTTCTGATTTTTCAAAATTTCGCAACCTATAATAACTATATGCCACACTGTTAGCCCCTTCTAATTTTTTACAGATATTATTTGATTCACTTAACCTTTTAGCATAATAAAATAAGCTATCATTATTTAAGTTTTTATAATAATAAATTTTACTTGCATGGATAGAATCCAAATACGTTGTTTGCGAAACAACTTTCTTTGAAAAAGAAAAGATAATAGATATAAAAAGTAAGTACTTGGTCATTTATATAAAAGTCAAAATGGGAATCTATGCTTTTTACAAAAAGTAATTTTTAGAAACCAAAGATAACATTTTTGTTAATGCTTTTTATAAAATACGGAGTATAATGCTTTTTTTATGGAGAGAACAATGGTATGTTTGTTGTACAAAAAATGCACTTATAGTTAAGTGCGAATTGCTATGGAAAATTAAAAGGTTTAGAGCGAAAGGTAACTTTCGCTTTTTTTTATTCTAGAATATTTACGCAATTCAATTTAAGGCATTGTTGTTTGAAATGATAAAATAGTAATACATTTGTTGTTAAAATAATGTTCATGTATTCTAAACTACCTCAAAAAAGATTTAAACATACCCTTGAATTTTTACAGAAGCACCTTCCTGCCCCAGCAACCATATTAGATTTAGGAGTCCGTAATTCGTTCTCTGAAATAATGGAACAACACGGTTATACGGTATATAATACCAATGGAGAAGACTTAGATTTATTGCCTCAAATAGTTAAAGATTATAATGTTGATGCTGTAACAGCTTTTGAAATTTTAGAGCATTTAATCGCTCCTTTTAATGTGTTGAGAGAAATAAACACTTCAAAAATCATCACCACTATTCCTTTAAGGTTGTGGTTTAAAAGTGCTTACAGAAGTAAAACAGATATGTGGGATAGACACTATCATGAGTTTGAAGATTGGCAATATGATTGGTTGTTAGAAAAATCAGGTTGGAAAATTATTGATAGAGAAAAGTGGACTAGCCCGGTTAGAAAAATAGGATTTAGACCTATTTTAAGAACATATACACCTAGATACTACGCTGTGTATGCAGAAAAAGGTATAGAGAAATGAGGATAGGGATGATTTTGGATAAGAACTTTCCACCTGATCCACGTGTTGAAAATGAAGCGATAGAGTTAATAAAATCAGGTCATGAGGTTTTTTTATTTTGTTTGACCTACGGAAACGAATCTTCAGAAGAACTTATTAATGAGATAAAGGTAAAGAGATATCAATCAAATAAGCTAGAGTATAAATTATCTGCATTAGCTTACACACTTCCTTTTTATTCTTTAATAATGAAAAGAAAAGTAGTCAATTTTTTACGCCGAAATGCCATTGAAGCGATACATATTCATGATATTAGAATTGCGGAAGCGGTTTTTTTTGCAAATAAAAAATTTCAATTACCAATTGTTTTAGATTTACATGATAATATGCCAGAAGTAATGAAGTTTTACCCACATATGCAAAAATTTCCTGGTAAATATATTATCTCACTAAAAAGATGGAAGAAAAAAGAAGAGGCGTTTGTTAAACAGTCAGATAAAGTAATAACAGTTTCTCAAGAGTTTGTAAATGAGTTGAAAAGCAGAATAAAAGTCTCTGAAGATAAAATAGTTTTGGTGCCTAATACAATTAGAAAAACATTCTATGAAAAATATGCCGTCAGTGAAAGAATTAAGAAAAAGTATGATCACAAGTTTGTGATATTATATTTAGGAGACACACATACTAGACGGGGATTGCTAACTGCTATTGAAGGAGTTAAAGAAATTAAAGACAAAATAGCAAATATAAAGCTAGTAATTGTAGGTAAAAATACAACTGATACTATTTTAAAAGCTAAAGTTAAAGAATTGAAGTTGGAAGAAAATGTTGATTTTGAAGGTTGGCAAGATGTATCACTATTTCCATCATATATTGAAACAAGTGATATTTGTATTTCTCCTCTTAATAGAAATGTTCAACATGATGTGGCCTATGCAAATAAATTATTCCAATATATGAGTTTAGGAAAACCTTTATTGGTAAGTAATGCAACAGCGCAGAAGAAATTAATAGAAAAAGTAAAAGCAGGATTGGTACACGAAGAAAAAAATGCAGCGGATTTTGCTAAGAAAGTTTTACTTCTGTACAAAGAAGAAGAGTTAAGAGAAAGACTGGGGAAGAACGGGAAAGCTTTTGTTAGAAATGAGTTTACATGGGATAAAACTTCAAAAGAATTAATCAATCTATACAATAGCTTAAATTGAAGGCCCTAATTATTACATATTATTGGCCACCAGCAGGGGGGTCAGGAGTACAACGATGGTTAAAATTTGTGAAGTATCTACCCTATCATGGAATTACACCAATTGTGTTTGTTCCAAGAAATGTAGATTATTCAGTTATAGATGATGAATTGATTACTGAAACAAAAGGAGTAGAAGTAATTTCACAGTCCTTTTTAGATGTACAGAAATTTACGCGAGTAAAGAAAAAAAAAGGAGGAGACGCTAATGTGAGTTCAGGAGGTGTTTTATCTTGGATTCGTGGAAACTTCTTTATCCCAGACTCTAAAATTTTATGGGTAAAACCATCGGTAAAATACTTAACCAACTATCTTAAAAATAATGATGTTGATATCGTAATATCAACAGGGCCTCCTCATAGTGTACATTTAATAGCTAATGAATTAAAAAAGAAGTTTGCTTTAAAGTGGGTAGCAGATTTTAGAGACCCTTGGACGGATTTATACTACTTAAACGATTTTAAGTTGAATAAGTATTCAAGAAAAAAAAACAAAAAATTAGAATTAGAAGTTTTAACTAATGCCGATACCATAGTAACAGTTAGTAATTTTTTAAAACAAGAGCTATCGTTAAAAACGAATAAGCCTGTAAAAGTTATAACAAACGGATATGATGATGAGTTTGTTGAAGACGAAGTTTTGTTAAGTGAAAAATTTTCAATTTCATACATAGGATTACTGCCTAAGCAAAGTAATTCAGACTCGTTATGGGAAGTATTAAGAGAATTAAAAGATGAAGAGCAACAGTTTAAAAACGATTTAGAAATTGTATTGGTAGGTAATATATGTAATGAAGCAATTTCTTGCATAAAAAAAAATCAATTAGAAGAGAATTTAAAATTAGTTGGTTATGTGTCTCATAGTGAGTCGGTAAAACTGCAAAGAAGCGCACAAGTTTTATTGTTGTTAATACCAAAGACTAGAGGAGCAAAAGGGATAATAACAGGCAAAGTTTTTGAATATTTAAAAGCAAAACGTCCTATCTTAGCAGTGGGGCCTGAAGATGGTGATTTAGCAGAGATATTAACAAAAACAAACTCTGGAACTATTATTGATTTTGGTGATAAAGAAAAAATGAAGGAAGAAATAAAAAAGTTGTATATTGAGTATAAAACCAAAAAACTCACTACAATTTCTAATAATATTAAACAATACCATAGAAGAGAATTAACGTCGCAATTAGCAAGCCTACTTAAACAAATGATTAACTCGTAATTTGAAATAAGTAGGTACTGTAAATTGAGTGCTAGGTATAAGAAGATTTAACTACTATAATTATAAAATAAGTGTAATGATAATTTGAGAAAATACTGGAGAACACTTGTTTGAATATATGCAGATGAGTTTTAAAATGCAGCGTAAGTGTAACAATGTAGTCGAAAAGGATATCATTACTATTTAAAATTAACAAAAGAAAAAATTGGGAATTGTATTTAAACAATCGTTCAGAAACACGTTAATAATCTATTTAGGTTTTTTAATAGGGGGTATTAACACTTTGGTGTTGTATACGAGATTTTTAGGAGATGAATATTACGGATTGGCGACTTATGTTTTTTCAGCTTCAAACTTAATCATGCCTATAACAGCTTTTGGAGTTCATTTTACCATCATCAAGTTTTTTTCCGGGTATACTTCAAAAATAGAAAAAGATAAGTTTTTAAGCTCTGTAATATTTCTACCGCTATTTATAGCAATTCCAATTGGATACTTTTGGGATTTTTTTCATAATTGGATAATGACTTATGTTGTAGAGAGTGGTTCCAAAGAGAATTTGATTATTGAAGAATATACTATTTATATTTATATAATAGCAGTTGCTTGTGCTTATTTTGAAGTGTTTTATTCTTGGTCTAGAGTACAAATGCAATCTGTTTTTGGAAATATTTTAAAAGAATTATATAATAGAGTGGCAGTAATGGTTTTGCTTTTTGCTGTGTACTTTAATTTGATAAGCAAAGAAGAGTTTTTAGTCTACATGACAGGAGCATACATTTTTCGAGTATTGTTAATGATGATATATGCTTTTCGTTTGTACACGCCAACATTTACATTTAGTTTACCAAACAATTTTAAAGAAGTCATACGATATACTTTTTACATCATTTTAGCAGGAAGTGCAGGAGCTATTATACTAGATATAGATAAAGTAATGATACCAGGTAAAGAAGGTTTTGCTAAAGCAGCATATTATACAGTAGCGGTGTTTATAGGAACCTTTATAGAAGCGCCGAGTAGAGCAATGGGGCAAATTTTACAACCATTAACTTCTAAGGCTATTAATGAAAATAACCCAAAAGAAACAGAAAGCTTGTATAAAAAAAGCTCTATTAATTTATTATTAATCGGAGGCTTGTTTTATATATTAGTTAATTGCAATGTAGCTGAGTTATTCAAGTTAATGCCTAATAAAAATTATGCAGAAGGAGGAGCATTAGTTGTATTGCTAATTTCATCAGCAAAATTGTTTTTAATGTCTTTAGGAAGCAATGGAGCTATTATTAGTAATTCTAAATTTTATCGCATTACATTACCCGTAGGAGTGGGGATGGCCCTTTCAGTATACTTTTTAAACGATTATTTTTACAATGCTTTAGGTATGGGAACTGAAGGATTGGCTTTAGCTACTTTAATTACTGTTATAGTGTCTAACACTTTTAAATTATGGTTTGTAAAAGAAAAGTTTAATATGACTCCTTTTACAAATAAAACATTTTTAATGATTCTTATTGTCTTAACGATGTTTATGGGGTTTAATTTTTGGAATTTCTCCATACCTGAGCTTTATCTTTTTGATTTTCCAATTCACCCAATAATAAATATTATTTTAAAAAGTGTATTAATTATTGTAGTTTATGTTTTTGTAGTAGTAAAGTTATCTATTTCAGAACAGATAAATAACTTGGTAAAAAGGTTTATAAAATAAAAAGACCTGCACACAAAGGGAACAAGTCTTTTCTTAATAATAAGGGGGAATGAAACATTAAAAAGGGGGAAATGCTTCGCCGACAAATATATATAAAAAATAAGTAAACACCCTTCTTTTATATCCTTAAAATTATAGATTATTTAGTTTTTTTTTAATTCTACTAAGTTGCACAGGAGAAATATTTAAATAGGATGCTATGTGTCGCTGTGTAATTAGTTTATCAACATCTGGAATCCTTTTTTTTAAAGTAATATATCTTTCTGTGGAGCTAAGTGTAGAGATATCTAAAAGTAATTTTTCTGCTTTTAAATAAGCATTTTCAAGAGTTTTTATATAAAATAAACTAAACTCTTTATACCGCAATGTTAGCTCTATAAGTTTATCGTAATTTCCTTTATAACCTGTTACTTTTGTTAAAGCTTGATAGTTTACTTCGGAAGCAGTTTTTTGCATCATAGCAGAATTAGCACCAGAAATATCGCCAGAAATAAAAAAAGCTCTAGTTGTTTCCGACCCTTTTTCGTTTAATAAGTAGGACCGCATGATTCCTGTTTTGATTATAAAAAAATGATTTGAGTATTCACCTTCTTTTGTGAAAAATTCATAGGGTTTCAACTCTACATAAGTAACAATGCCTTCAAAGAGAGAAACTAAATCGTCAGGTAAATCAATAAAGAGATGAACAAAGTTTTTTATATCATCATTCATAATTAACAAGTTATATGATAATAGTGAGGGTAAAAACACTAAGTTAATAAAAAACTTTCAGTTGTAGAAGTTAAAAGACAGACCTAACTTTAAGGGGAAATTAGGTCTGAAATATTTTAAGGGGTATGTAACTTGTTAATTACAGAGACAAATGTAAGACAGTTTTATAATACCACCGTTAACATATGTTAATAAATATAATTACTTCTTATTCTACTCAGCTGAACTGGAGTGATATTAAGGTAAGAGGCTATGTGATATTGATTAATAAGGTTGCCAATATTAGGGTGGTTTTCTTGTAGCTTTTTATACCTTTGAGTAGCATCTAACATTTGTAATTCTAAAATTTTAGATTCTTCTCTAATATATATGTTTTGTAGTATTTTGTAGTGGAAAATAGAAATTTCATGATGCTGTAAAGAAAGCTTATAAAAATCATGATAATTGCATTCTAAAACTTCACAGTCTGTTAAGCACTCGTAAATTAACTCAGAAGGCTCATTTTTAATCAAAGCACCGAGGTTACCAGATGTAATTACTGGTGTGTAAAGAGTTTTGGTGTGCTCTTTTCCTTTGATATCTATGTTATATGACCTTATAATACCTTTTTTTAAGATATATATATTTGTAGGCTTCTGACCTAAAGAAACTAGTTTATAGTTTTTAGAAAATTTTTGTAGGGATAAAATCTTAAAAATTTTATTTAAAGCACCTTCAGATAAAGGATGGAAATTTTGGGAAAACTCTCTAAAAAACTCCATAAGTAAATAATATAAGGATGAAATAATTAGAGGGGACTATTTCAAATTTACATTAATTTTTTCTAAAAAGCTAATAGTGTTAGCGCCTTCCATAAATAGAAGATCTAGAATCGATAAATTAGGGATGAAGCCATACTTATCATCGAACATTTGAATGTAAGTATCCATTTCTATTTCAATTCCTTTTTTAGCAATAGCTAGGGCTCTAAAATCAGTATTTTTAGGGAGGAGCTCGTAACTAGTCGTTTTGTTAAATTGTTGTTCTATTTCCAAGGCATCACATACAAATAAGTGAGTGTCGATAGTTAAATCTTGCAAATAGGTATATTTTTTATTGAAAATTTTCAGTAAATCTTCTTCAAAAAACTCAAAAAAGGGAGAAGAGCGATAAGCAGATTGTAACGATTTAAAATGCTGTTGTTGCCATGGAAAATCATTTTCAACTAAGGTGTCTTTAGTCTTCTTTCTACCTTCTTTTGCTTTATGTTTAACAGGAATATTTAAGGCAAGTTTACCGTTAGCTCCATAAATATAACAACGATTTCGATAGGTCTGTTTTTGATAGTTATCTTCTATTTCAAAAGTAATAGCATCCGATTGATAGATTGCTGCATACTGTGAAATAGGAGCAAAGTAAGTAGGGATAAAAAGTGACATTACGCTTTCTTCTTTTTACTTTTTCTAAAACTATATACAGTATAACCTCCAATTAATAGTAAAACTAACCAAAGATAAGAAACAGGTTTACCACTACCGCCAACAGTAGTGAACATTCTATCCCAACGAATAGAATTTAATTTAGCAATAAAACTAGGCGCGTTGGCATCCCAACTTAACCAAATCATTACAGGTTTACCAACCACATGGTCAAAAGGTACATATCCCCAATTTCTAGCGTCTAATGAGCGTTGACGATTGTCTCCCATCATCCAGTAGTAATCCTGCTTAAAAGTATATTCTTTAACCTTTTTTCCGTTAATGTATATGTCGTCACCAAAAATGGTTAAATCATTATTTTCATGTCTGCGAATAATCTGCTCATAAAAAGGAATGGTTTTAGAGTTTAATTCAACAGTAACTCCTTTTTTAGGAATATATATTGGTCCAAAATTATCAGTAGACCAAGCATATCTTGGGTCGTGAGGAAAAACAGATTTATCGTAAGTCCCTTTTGGAGTTATGTGCTTTTCAATGTTTTTTACAATGGGGTTTTTAGCTATTAAAGCAGCTTCATCATCTGTCAAGTTTAGAGCATATCTACCATCATTAGTCATTTGACCTTCTTTATTTTTATTAAATTTGCTAATAACATTCTGAGGTAAGTTTTCTCCATTGGTGTCAATAAAAAAGTACCATTGTGGCTTTGCTCTGTCAGGTAATACCGTTTTTTTTCCGTTGATAAATACATAACCATCACGTACTTCTAAGCTATCACCAGGAGTACCTACAGCGCGTTTTACATAGTTGGTACGTTTGTCAATAGGCTTATAAGTAAATTTTCCAGAATTATCTCCCCACATTGTTGCTAAGGAATCTGAAGGCCAGCTAAAAACAACTATATCGTTACGCTTAATTTTTTGAAAACCAGGAACGCGCATATAAGGTAAAGAAAGCTTGTTTAATAAACCTTCCTTGTTCTTATCATCAGATAAAAATGATTTTACACCCAACCCAGGAATTGTATCATGTGCCATAGGTGCTGCGATTGTAGTCATAGGAACACGAGCGCCATAATGAAATTTACTTACAAACAAGTAATCACCAACCAATAAGGTTTTTTCTAATGATGATGTAGGAATGGTATATGGCTGCATAAAATAAGTATGCACTAAAGTAGCAGCTATAATAGCAAAAGCAATAGAGCTAACCCATTCACCTAAAGGAGATCTAGGTTTTAAACTTCTGTTTTCTATATATTCTGTTTTTGTAAAGTAGTTGATATAATAGATATATAAGCCTAAAGTTAGAATTGCCAAAATAGTGTCAGGTCTTTTGTTAAAACCAAAACTTCTACAAGTCTCAACCCAAATTATAGGGAACATTAATAGGTTTACAATAGGAATAAATAATAAAATAACCCACCATTTTGGACGATTTATTATTTGCATCAATACGATGGCATTATAAATAGGTACAGCAGCTTCCCAAGCTTTTTTACCAGCTTTGGTATATAATTTCCAAGTACCTAAAAAATGAACAACTTGTATGAATAAAAAGAATAAAAACCATTCAGTAAATGTCATAATCTATATATTTTGTAGTTCCTTATAAGGAATAAAATTCAATTTTATTTGTGTGTTTTTTGAGTTGTTTGTTACGTTATTAACCTAAGTTTAACACATCTCGCATGGTAAAAACACCTGTTTTATTATGTAACCACTCAGCAGCAATTACAGCACCTAAAGCAAAGCCTTGACGATTATGAGCAGTGTGTTTAATATCAATAGTATCTATTTCAGAATTATAAGTCACGGTGTGAGTACCCGGAACATCCGGAGTTCTGATAGCTGTAATAGGAATATTTTCTTCAGATGTTTTTTTGTCTAATTCCCAAGCTTTTTGGTTAGTATTTTCAATAACACCTTCTGCCAATGTAATTGCAGTACCACTTGGAGCATCTAACTTTTTAGTATGATGAATCTCTTCAATAGAAACATTGTACTGCTCTAAAGTGCTCATCATTTTTGCAAGCTGTTTGTTTAATTCAAAGAAAACATTAACTCCCAAGCTAAAGTTAGAGGCATAAATAAATGCACCTTTCTTGTCATTACATAAATCAACAATATCGTTGTATTTATCTAACCAGCCAGTAGTTCCAGAAATAACTGGTACATTATTGTTAATACAGTTACTAATATTGTTATATGCAGAAGAAGGAATACTAAAATCAATGGCTACATCAGCTTTTGTAATATCATACACTTCTTTTCCAGAAGTTTTTATAACAATTTCATGTCCTCTTTGTAAAGCAATTTTTTCAATTTCTTTACCCATTCTACCATAACCAAGTAAGGCTATTTTCATCTTAAAAAGAATATTTTAGTGTTAAACCAACTTTCGGTGCTTCGATAAATAAAGGATCTGGAGTGATTACTGGTTTTACAGATAAGCTATCATCTGTGTCAAACTGTAATAAATGTGCATTAACACTGGCTTCAACAATTTGTAAAACATATAAAAGCACCCCTGTTAACAAAGATAAATCTCTATTTTTACGTAAGGTTTTTTGGGCGCTTTCTAAGCCCGTTGTAGAAATAAGAACGGTTCCATCATCTCTAGTAAATTCGTCTTTTAATCCTTGTTTACGAAGTTTAAAGGCAGTTCGGTAGCGATCGTACTGATCGCTATTATCAATATAAAAATAAGCACTGGCACCCATTGCTGCCCATACTATAGGAGCTTTCCAGTATTTTCCATTATAAATTTGTCCGCCTCCAGGAAAAATAGCCGAATAAAAGGCTGCTTTAGAAGGCGACAAAGGATTGTATTTGTCGCTTGTTAACTGAAGTTGTTTTGCCCTAACAGCAATAGAATCTTTTTGAGCAAAAGTATTTTGAAACAAAAAAAGACTACAAAAAGCGAATATGATTACACGTACGTTCAATTACTTTAGTAAGTTTTTAATACGGTTAAAGTCTTCTTCCGAATGAAAAGGAATAGAAATTTTACCCTTTCCACGATTATTAACAGTCACATCAATCTTATGCCCAAAATAATCACTAATATCTTTTACACTATCAGAAATATAATTTGGTAAAACCTTCTTTTTGGCTGTTTTAGCAACCTTACCCGCTTTTAAGTTTTTTACGAGCTCTTCAGTTTGACGTACTGATAGTTTATCACGAACAATTTTCTCATAAATGTTTAATTGATCAGAGTTACTATCAACGTTAATCAATGCACGACCGTGACCCATTGAAATAAAGCCATCACGCATTCCTGTTTGAATAATAGGATCTAGCTTAAGTAAGCGTAAATAGTTGGTAACCGTAGAGCGTTTTTTACCTACACGAGTACTTAACTCTTCTTGTGTAAGTTGAATTTCATCAATTAAGCGTTGGTAAGAAAGGGCAACTTCAATTGGATCTAAGTTTTTACGTTGAATATTCTCTACCAATGCCATTTCCAACATTTCCTGGTCGTTTGCCAAACGAATGTAAGCAGGAACTGTTTTGTTACCAATAAGTTTAGAGGCTCTAAAACGACGCTCACCTGAAACTAATTGAAACTTATTACTAGATAGTTTGCGTACAGTAATAGGCTGAATAACACCTAACTCTTTGATAGAACTAGCCAATTCGCGCAACGCTTCTTCATCAAAATAAGTTCTAGGTTGGTACGGATTTACATCAATCGAATTAATATCAATCTCAATAATGTTTCCCACTAACTTATCGGCATTTTTGTCTTCTGCCGAATTTACTTCTGCAGTTTCTTTTAATAATGCTGATAAACCTCTACCTAAAGCTTGTTTTTTTGTTGCTTTTGCCATTTACAGTAATTATGCGTTTTTAGTTAAAATTTCGTTTGCCAAATTTAAGTAATTTACAGCACCTTTACTCGTTGCATCGTATGAAATTATACTTTCGCCATAACTTGGTGCTTCACTTAAACGGATATTTCTATGCACTATTGTTTCAAAAACCATAGAACTGAAGTGTTTGCGTACTTCATCTACAACTTGATTTGATAAACGTAAACGAGAATCGAACATAGTTAATAACAAACCTTCAATTTCTAATTCTTGATTGTGTATTTTCTGAACACTCTTAATGGTGTTTAATAATTTTCCTAAACCTTCTAAAGCAAAGTATTCACATTGAATCGGAATAACAACAGAATCAGCTGCTACTAGAGAGTTTAAGGTTATTAAACCTAAAGATGGAGCACAATCAATTAAAATAAAATCGTAATCATCTTTAATCTCTTCTAACGCTTTTTTTAACATGTACTCGCGTTGTTGTTTGTCTACCAATTCAATTTCAATAGCTACTAAATCAATATGAGCAGGGATTAAGTCAACGTTAGGAGAGTCTGTTTTTAAAACAGTGTCCTTTGCAGGAATTGTATGTTCTAAAACCTGATATGTTCCAATTTCTACACTTTCAACGTCTAAACCTAAACCAGAAGTAGCATTTGCTTGGGGATCGGCATCAATTAACAATACTTTTTTTTCTAAAACACCTAAAGCCGCAGCTAAGTTTACAGATGTAGTAGTCTTACCTACGCCACCTTTTTGATTTGCAATTGCAATAATTCTACCCATTATAATTTATAAAGTTTGAAAGAGGTAAATTTACAATTATTTATCATTTTTGAAAGAGAAAGACGTTAATAAAATTACAAAAGCCACAGAGTTTTGATTCTGTGGCTTTTGTAATTTTTATGTATAAAGGATTTTATTATCCGTTTAACATCACAGGCATTACTAACATCGTTACTAATTCTCCTTCTTCAGTTCCGTCAATTGGAGTTAAAATTCCAGCTCTATTTGGTAAACTCATTTCAATTAAAACATCGTTAGAGTTTAAATTGTTTAACATTTCGCTTAAAAAACGAGAGTTAAACCCTATTTGCATATCATCTCCTTGATAATCACAGTTTAATCGTTCGTCGGCTTTGTTTGAGTAATCTAAATCTTCAGCAGAAATATTTAACTCAGTACCTGCCATCTTCAAGCGAATTTGATGTGTTGTTTTGCTAGAGAAAATAGATACACGACGAACAGAGTTTAAGAAAGAAGCTCGATCAACAGTCAATTTGTTTGGATTCTCTTTTGGAATAACAGCTTCGTAATTAGGGTATTTTCCGTCAATTAAACGACAAATTAATACCACATTGTCAAAAGTGAATTTAGCATTAGTGTCGTTGTATTCAATCGTAACGTTGTTTTCTGAACCCCCTAAAATTCCTTTCAATAAGTTTAAAGGTTTTTTAGGCATAATAAACTCAGCTGATTTATCAGCAGTAATATCAGTACGAGTGTATTTTACTAATTTGTGAGCGTCGGTAGCTACAAAAGTTAATTCTTTTGAATTGAACTGGAAAAATACACCACTCATAACAGGACGTAAATCATCATTACCAGCCGCAAAAATGGTTTTAGATATTGCCGTAGCCAAAATATGAGATGGAATTTCTGTACTGCTAGGAGAAGGTAATTCTACTGCTTTAGGGAACTCATCGCCACTAAAGTATGCCATATCATACTTTCCTTGCTCAGAAATAATTTCAATAGTGTTGTCTCCTTCAACTTTAAAAGTAAGTGGTTGTTCAGGAAATGTTTTTAAAGTATCTAATAATAAACGAGCATTTATAGCAATAGCTCCGGTATCAGTACTTTCAACTTCAATAACAGACGACATTGTCGTTTCAAGGTCGGAAGCTGATATTTTTAATTCGTTTTCAGATAGTTCAAATAAAAAGTTATCTAAAATTGGTAACGTGTTATTGCTATTTATAACCCCACCTAAAACTTGTAGTTGTTTTAATAATTGTGAGCTAGATACGATAAATTTCATTTAGTAATTTTTCTATTTATTAGACTTACAAATATATCTTAATTTGATGATTTTAAAAATTATTTTTTTGTAAGTATGCAAGAAGCTTAATTAAACTGATAATTTAACTGTATTGAACCGTAAAAATTTCCTTTGGGAACACGTGAACTTTTGAGTTTTTTTGTGTGGTAATTTACAACATATCCAAAATTAAAACGATTACTGGTAAAACGAATTCCGATCTCTGTAGTAAACGTAAAAGGTTTTATATCAAATGTAACTGGACTTCCATTGTTTAAAAAGCTACCTTCTATAGTGGCATCATAGGCAACATAATGTAGCATTGGTTTTAGGTATAGAAACACTTCGGCTTTATTATTAAAATTGGTATTTTGATTGTTCAAGTTTCCATGGAAAGCGATAGAATTAATAATGTTTTCTAAAGGTTTGAACCCAATACGAGAGTATAAACCAGTTGAAAAATCAGTATATACAGTACCTAGTCTGGCAGAACTAACCCAAGTAAGATCGAAGAGATTGTCTCTAGCTATCTTTTTTATGTAATCGGCTTTTAAATTAAGAGTAACTGCATCTTTTATTTGATAGTTCCAACCTGTAGCTTCTTTAAAACCATATATTTTATGTATAATGCCCTGTAGTTCTTCACCAAATGATGATGAGCCTATAGCACCTATTTGTATAGCTGTTTTTAAAATAGACTCGTTTGTATAAAACTTATTAACACCAAAACTACCAAACAGATAACCAGCAAACGGACGGTCGTGTTCTTCAACCGTTTCTACAATAGCTTTGTAAGGTGTATACATATGGTGTCCTAATTGAATCTCATATATTTTTTTATCAACATTTTTATTTTGATTCTTACTTAAGAAACGGTATGTTAAAAAAGCTCCATTGGTATAATATCGATCTTGGTGGGTAGATATATATAAGTCATTATCATTTATAAAACTAAACTCTTTTGCATATTTGCGTTGAGAGAAAGAAGGAAGAGAAAGTAAGGTAAATAAAAGTAGTACATTTTTTTTCATAGCTGTAAATATCGTATTATTTTAGCACAACCTTGATTAAATTATCAACAAGAATAATTAATATACTTATGAAAGAAGAACCTGTATTAACAATTGAAGATTTTGAAAGTGTATCAACAAATGAAGAATTGTTGGCTATTATTAAAGAAAAAGGAATATCTATCACGAAGGTTCAGGTGAAGCTAAATTATGAAGAAGAGTTAAGGAAGTTGCAAATAGAATTAGTGAAACTTCAACAATGGATAGCAAAAAATAAAAAACGGGTGGCTGTTATTTTTGAAGGAAGGGATGCCGCTGGTAAAGGTGGAAGTATTCGACGCTTTATGGAACATATGAATCCGCGTTCTACTCGTTTGGTAGCTTTAAATAAGCCTACAGAAGTAGAAAAAGGGCAGTGGTATTTTCAGCGATATATTAAAGAATTGCCGAACCCTGGAGAAATCGTGTTTTTTGATCGTAGTTGGTATAATCGAGCTGTGGTAGAACCCGTAATGGGGTTTTGTACAGATGACCAGTATAATAATTTTTTGGTTCAGGTACCAGAATTTGAGCATATGTTATACGAAGATGGTGTGGTGGTTATAAAATTCTGGTTATCAATATCTAAAGATGAACAATTGCGTCGTTTTAATTCTCGAAATAACAATCCTTTAAAGCGTTGGAAGTTTAGTCCTGTAGATAAAAGAGGACAAGAGTTATGGGATAAATATAGTTATTACAAGAACGAGATGTTTAGTAAAACTCATACAGCTTATAGTCCATGGATAGTTGTAAAAACAAATAACAAAAAAGAGGCTAGAGTAGAATGCATGCGTCATGTATTATCGCAGTTTGATTATGAGGGAAGAGAAGAGGCTCAAACAGTTCTAACACCAGATCCAAATATAGTAATGCGCTATTATCGTTCAGTAAAACATTTAGATTAAGTATGGGGAATTTAACTCAAAGAGATGTAAATAAATTAAATACAACTAGAGGCTTAAAAGCTTTATTGTCGAAATCTTTTAATTTAGAAAGAGCAGTTCGATATGTTGATTATGAAAGAAAGTTAAAAAAATTACAAGTTGAAATAATTCGTTTGCAAGCATGGGCAATTAAGGAGAATGAACGAATAATTGTAATTTTTGAAGGTAGAGATGCAGCGGGAAAAGGAGGAGCAATACGTAGAATTACAGAGCGTATCAATCCTCGTCATATGAGAATTGTAGCACTTCCGAAGCCGAATGAAGATCAAAAAACACAATGGTATTTTCAACGATATGTAGAGCAGTTTCCTAAAGCAGGGGAAATCGTTTTTTTTGATAGAAGTTGGTATAATCGAGCTGTGGTGGAACCCGTTAATGGCTTTTGTACGCAAGAAGAGTATGAAATCTTTATGAATCAAGTAAATGATTTTGAACGCATGATCTTAGAATCGGGTATTCGTTTGGTGAAAATTTACATGTCTATTAATAAGAAAGAACAAGCGAAACGCTTTAACGACATAAAAAATAATCCATTAAAACAATGGAAGATGACACCTGTAGATGAAAAGGCGCAAGAGCTTTGGGATGACTATACAGAGTATAAAAAAGCAATGTTTTCAAAAACCAACACAGAAACATCTCCTTGGAAAGTTATTAGGGCTAATAGAAAAACAATGGCGAGAATAAGTGTAATTAATCACATATTAAAAAGCATTCCTTACGATAAAAGTATAGAAGTGTAACTAAGATAACTGTTGTTTAATTTCGTTGAAAATAAAAAAGAATTCTCCAGCTATTTGTTTGCTTGTTTTTAGGTATGTTTCTTCGGTAAGCTCTGTATTGTCTGATTCTTTTGGGTCGCTATACGGTAAGTGAAAACGTTCAATAGCATCGGGAATGTATGGGCAGTTTTGATCCGCATTGTCACAAGTAGTAATAGCAATAAAAGGATAACTATTTTGAGGATGATCGTATAGTTTTGAAAACCCTAAAATAGATTTTTTAGTGTCATTAAAAGAAACTAAATATCTGGGATTTTGATGAGAGAAATCAACGACACTAAAGATAAAACCAGTTTTTTGTAAACATTTAACTGTATTCCTGTGGAAAGAAGTTGTTTCAGTACCTCCTGAATAAGTGAATATGTTTTTTAAATTGAAATATTCAATAGCAAAAAAACTCCATACCTGTGCAAACTGACTCCTGCGAGAATTATGAGTGCAAATAAAGTTTAAATTTATTTTTTCTCTATCTTTAAATTCATCAAAAATGGTATCGGCAATTTCAAGTAATAATTCTTTTCGATCTTCAGAAAGAATTAACTCTTTTCTTGCTTCTTCAAAGAAAATTTTTGTATCGATATTCTTAGTGTTTATCATTTATTTGCAGTTCTTTTGCAGCGTAAAATTATTTGCAAAAATACAAGCTAATACTCTTTTAGTTAATTAAATAAAGGTTAAGGATGTGTTTAGAAATAGGAAATAAAGTAGCTGTTATAGATGCCAATATTAATGGGGTGGTTGTAAAATTAATTGGAAACGATGTTTTTATATTAGATTCGGATGGTATGGAGTACTGTTTTGCTAAGAAAGAGCTCGTAAGAATAGAATTAGATCAAAGTGAGTTAAGTAAGTATTCTGATATCAATAACCCGATGTTGAAAGCTAAAATTCAATCGAAAGAAAAAAAGAAGAAAACCTCTTTTGTAAAGGATAAAAAAGAAGTAGTAATGGAGGTGGATTTACATGTTGAAAAATTGGTAAAATCTACAAGAGGGATGGATAATTTCGATATTTTATCATTACAAATTAATACAGCAAAGCACAAGTTAGAATACTGCATGTCAAAAAAAATTTCTAAGCTGGTTTTTATTCATGGAGTAGGAGATGGAGTTTTAAAAACAGAGTTGCAATATTTATTAAACAACTATGCTGTTAAATATTACGATGCTTCTTATCAAAAATACGGACAAGGAGCGACAGAAGTATATATTTATCAAAATCAATAATTTACTATTTGAAAAGCTAATAGATGCATCGGTCTATTAGAAAACCTTATTTTTGTGTTATGAATTCTGTTTATTTAGACAATGCAGCAACAACACCTATGTTGCCTGAAGTTATTGAGGCTGTTTGGCAGTCAATGCAAACTAATTTTGGGAACCCTTCTTCTACACATCAATATGGTAGAAAAGCCAAAGCAGCGGTTGAAACAGCTAGGAAAAATATAGCTAAACAACTTAATGTGTCTTCAAGTGAAATTATATTCACGGCTGGTGGAACAGAGGCAGATAACCTAATTTTATTCAATGCGGTTTTAAATTTAGGAGTAGAAAGAATTATTACCTCAAAAATTGAACACCATGCAGTTTTAAATACGGTACAATTTTTAGAAAAAAAGTATAAAATAACTGTAGACTACGTTAGGGTAAATGAAACTGGAACTGTTTCAGTGGAGAGTCTGGGGGACTTGCTAAATAAATCAAAGAAAAAAACTTTGGTGAGTTTGATGTATGTGAATAACGAAATAGGTAACCTATTGCCTATTGAAGAGGTTATTGCATTATGTAAAGAGTATAATGCGTATTTGCATTCAGATACCGTACAAGCTATAGGACATTATGCTATAGATTTACAAAAAACACCAATAGATTTTATTGCTGCTAGTGCACATAAATTTCATGGACCTAAAGGGGTAGGATTTGCTTACTTTAAAAAAGGGATAGGAATACTACCGATGTTGCACGGAGGTGAGCAAGAAAAGGGAATAAGGTCTGGTACTGAAAATGTACATTCTATTGTTGGTATGGAAAAAGCGCTGGTCATTGCTTGTGAAAACTTAGAAAAAGATAAAGAGTATATCAGAGGACTAAAAAAATATTTTGCAAAAAAAATACAAGAGCTAATCCCGAAGATAGAGGTTAATGGAGAATTGATAGAAAAAACAAGTTATACGATATTGAATTTACGATTTCCAATTGAAGATAAGATGCTGCTGTTTAATTTAGATTTGATAGGAGTAGTAGTTTCTGGCGGAAGTGCCTGTCAAAGTGGAAGTAGTAAAGGGTCTCATGTGTTACAGGAGTTTTTGAGAGGAGAAGATGAAAAGAAAACATCTGTACGGTTTTCCTTTAGTAAGCTAAATACAATTGAAGAGGTCAACTATGTATTGATGCAGTTAAAAAGAGTGTTAAAAAAATAATAGGCTGTTTTATTTGTTTTAAAGCATTTTTTTTAGTTATTTGTATATGTGTTTAAGTTAGAAGATTAAATTCTTTAAAAGTAGTTTTAAAAGATTGTTTTGTATAGTTTTTATTGATTTGGTAAATAAAACTTATTTTTTTTAACTATAATGTGACTTAAACTGTTAATTTTACATCTAATATTTTAGTGAAAGTAAAAAATGTTTACTTTTGCATACTCAAAATTTTAGGAGCCCCCCACAAGAAATAAGTTGTAAAAGAGCAACTTAACATTTTTTTGTGTGGGGTTTTTTATATCTCACCGTATTGTTTATTGAAAAAATAAGAGCCTTAAAAAAATGAGGCATAACATTGTATATATAAAAATGTATTATTATGGGGGAAAACTACATTGCTAAAATCGGTACATATAAAAAGATTTTCTTTTTAGTATTAATTCTCTTATTTTCAGTTAGGTCTTATGGACAAGATTGTACTATATACTCTGATAATAGTGGTTATAGTATACCTGATAGTACTGCTGGGTATTTTGACGCTGCTATTGTAACAGTTTCAGATTCTTTTAGTATTACTGATTTGAACGTAACAATAAATATAAATCATACATATAATGATGATCTTGATATTAGGTTGGTTCATAGGGTTGGAGGAAGTACTGTTAAAACAGTAATCTTATCAACAGATAATGGAGGATCAGGTGATGGCTTTATTAATGTTACATTTGATGATAGTTCTGGGAATAGTTTACCCCCTGGAGGTAATTCAGTACTAACAGGAGTGTATAAGCCTGAAGGTAATTTAGATGATTTTGTAGGTGATAACTCGTTGGGAGATTGGGTGTTACAAATCAGAGATGATGCTATTGGAGATACGGGTACACTTACAAGCTTCTCAATAAATATTTGCAAATTACATGAGATTTCGTGTGATAATGTATATGCAAGTACAACATCTTCAACATTAGGAAATCGTAACTCTTTATATACGTTAACAGGCTCAACAATGACCCCAGTGTATACGGCTCCACAAAGAATAGGAGGATTAGCGGTTAGTGCGGATGGTAATGCGTATTATGATAATGCTTCAGGTTCTTTTCCTTTATATAGTTCAGATGGATCAACACAAGTGTCTGAAGGCGGTACGTTGCCGAATCAATTAGTTGGACAGGGAGCTAATGATGCTGGAGATGTTTATTATATTGATACTTCATATCATTTAAGGGTAGTTTATAATGGAGTAGCGGGGTCAGCTGCTGATTTAGGTGCTTTAGATTTTGGAACAGATACTATTGGAGGTACGTTAGTAGCAGGTGATTTAGCTTTTGACGGTAATGGTCGTTTACATTGGTATGCTTCAGTAGGAGGTAGTGGAGCTTCCTATTTATTTATAATAAACACGAATACATTAGTAGCACAAAATCTAGGTAATGTGGGGCCTAATGGAGCAACGGGAGTTGCTTTTGATAGTAGTGGAAATATGATTACGAGTACATCTAATGGAGATGGAACTAGTAATATCTATTCTATAGACTTTTCGTCACCAACATTATCAGGAACTCTTATAGGTACAGCATCACCAGGTATATACGATATGGGGTCTTGCTCTACACCAACCTATAACCCAATTTTATCAGCTACCAAATCTGTAAAAAACATAACAAAATCAGCAGATCCTGCTGTTATAGCTTTAAGCGGAGATGTGTTAGAATATACTATAGAGGTAAATAATACCGGTAATTTATCAGCATCTAATACTACGTTTATAGATGCAATACCAGCTTCAACAACTTATGTAGCAAATTCAACTCAGTTAAACGGGGCTTCGATAGCCGATGTGAGTGGTAATATGCCGTACACTACAGCTACAGAAATACATTCGAGTACTCAGCCAGACGGAGTAGTTACCATTGGTAGTCCTGTAACTATCACGTTTAGAGTAACAGTAGATGATGGAATGTTACCAGCTACTATTAATAATACAGGAACAGTAGAGTATCCTATTGTTACTGGAGGTGTTACAACTAATCAATCTGTTGATTCCAATACAGTTACTACTCCTACGGGAGATATATGCACGTTAGGTATAAATGATTCAGATGGTGATGGAATCGATGATGTTTGTGACTTAGATGATGATAACGATGGTATTCTTGATTCTTCGGAAGGAGGCTGTACAGTAAATGAATTTACTATTTTTGGAGGTGATGGAGGAAGTACCACTAGTTTTTCACAATCAGCAGTTTCTTCAGCGGTATTTGATTTTTATTATGTAGATAACTCTGTAGCGATAGAAATAAATGGCGGAGGATTAAATACAAATAACGTATTACAATTACAGAATATAGTCAATTCAGGAGAAGTAATTATGGAATTTACTTCAGATAATTCTTTAATGAGTTCACCATGGTTAGCAAACACTAACGGTATACCAAGATTAAAGGTCGAAATTGATTTTTCTGGAAATATTACAGTATATGGTTCTCGATCAACGAGTTCTACATCTTTAGAGTTAATGCAACCCAGAGATGGTTCTTCTTTTAATACTATTTCTTTTTTAGCAGGAATAAATAATTTCAATGTCATAAATCAAGATGGTTCAGGGCCAGATAGAATTGGTGGAGCAGTAAAAGTGTATTCATCTTGTGTTGATACGGATAATGATAATATTCCAGATTATTTAGATACCGATTCAGATGGAGATGGTTGTTTTGATGCTATAGAAGGGAATGAAGATGTGGATATATCAGACTTATCAAGCGGTAGAATAACAGGAGGAGTAGATAGTGATGGTGTTCCTAATATAGTTAATTCTGGTGGTTCTGCTGACGGAACTAATAATACACAAGGGCAAGGTGTAGGTACAAGTGCTACAGCAAACGCAGATGCTGTACCAACTTTAATAATAACGAATCCAGCATCAGTATGTAGTCCGTCAACTGTAGATTTAACGGCTAGTACAGTAACAGACGGTGCCAACGGAAGTAGTTCTGCGGGCACATTAACCTATTGGACAGATGCAGCTGCGACTAATACCTTAGCGTCTCCTAACTCAATAGCTACTAGTGGAACTTATTATATAAAATTAACTTCAGTTAGCGGTTGTTATGAGATAGAACCAGTAACGATCACAGTAAACCCATTACCAACAGTAACAGCGAATGCAAGTGCAACGACGGTATGTGCAGGCGAAAGTGTAACCTTAACAGGAGGAGGAGCTGATAGTTATGTATGGGACAATGGAGTGAACGATGGAGTATCTTTTGTACCAACTGCGACAACTACTTATACCGTAACGGGAACAGATGCCAACGGATGTGAGAATACCGCTCAGGTAACGATCACAGTAAACCCATTACCAACAGTAACAGCGAATGCAAGTGCAACGACGGTATGTGCAGGCGAAAGTGT
>NZ_JAZDVY010000002.1:83929-189774 GCF_036350695.1 Tenacibaculum sp. FZY0031 | reverse complement strand
TTATACCGTAACGGGAACAGATGCCAACGGATGTGAGAATACCGCTCAGGTAACGATCACAGTAAACCCATTACCAAATGCAGGATCTAACGGAACATTAACGGTATGTGAAGGAACAACTCCTACAGATGCAGAGTTATTTGCAGCCTTAGGCGGAACACCAGATGCAGGAGGAACATGGTCAAATGTTGGATTAACCTATACCTATACAGTAACAGCTACAGCACCTTGTGCTACCGATGCGACTGCTGATGTAGTGGTAACAGAAGAAACAGTTCCTTCAAGTCCTGTTATATCCGTTGAAAGTGCGACTTGTTCAACGTCAGGAAGAGCTGTAATTATAAATTACGATTCAAGCTTGACTTATATTTTCAACGATCCAACATTGAATGTTGATGGAGATGGTGTCATTAATGGATATGTTTTTGGAGTTACTTATACAGTAAGTGTGAATAGTAGTTGTGGTAGAGGTTCTTCTGAAGACTTTATAGTAAATGGAAGATTGTCAGGAGGAGATTGTGTAGATACAGATAATGACGGTATACCAGATGTTATAGATGTAGATGATGATAATGATGGTATACCAGATGTTGATGAGGGAGATGGCTTGGTAGATACAGATAATGATGGGGTTCCAGACTCATTAGATTTAGATTCAGATAACGATGGTATTAATGACGTGATAGAAGGAGGTAATGGAGATTTAGATACGAATGGAGATGGTGTTATAGATTCGAATGATTCAGGGTATACAGATGCTAATGGAGATGGACAGGCTGATGATTCAGTAGATGAAGATGAAGAACCAGATACAGATGGAGATGGCGTTCCTGACTATCAAGACTTAGATAGTGATGATGATGGAATCAATGATGTAGTAGAAGGAGGAAATTCTGATGAAGATGGAGACGGTCAAGTTGATAACCCTACTGAAGATTCGGATGGAGATGGTATTGCCGATAGTGTAGATGGATTGGATGGTCACGGAGATGCCAATTCTCCAGATAATAATACAGATCCAACAGATCCTAATAGCGGAGGAAACGGTGTTGTTACTGATAGTGGGATTGATTCTGATGGAGATGGTATAGCTGATAGTGTAGATGGATTAGATGGCTTTGGTGATGCTATTATAGAAGACACCTGTGTAAAAGTTAATAATCTTATGAGCCCGAACGGAGATACTACAAATAGCTATTTACATATTGATTGTATTGAAAAATTCCAAAATAATACTCTTGAAATTTTTAACAGATGGGGTAATACAGTGTATAAAGCTAGAGGTTATAACAATAGTAGCGTTGTATTTAGAGGAATTTCAGAAGGTAGAGCTAATATAAATGTGGGCGATAAATTGCCAGTTGGAACGTACTTCTATATCTTAGATCTTGGAAACGGAAGTAAGGTTAAAAAAGGGTGGATTTATATTAACAGATAAAGAATAAAGGACTGATGAATAAAAGCTTTAATGAAATGAAATTATATTTAAGTTTAATCTTAACATGTGTATTGAGTATTTGTGTATTTACAGCTACTCATGCACAACAAGATCCTCAGTATACACAGTATATGTATAATACTATGAATGTAAACCCAGCTTATGCAGGATCTAAAGGGCATACAGTAATTACAGCCTTAGGAAGAATGCAATGGGTAGGTTTTGAAGGAGCTCCTAATACTCAAAATTTATCTTATGATACTCCTTTAGGATATTCGGGATTAGGATTAGGTATTAACTTAATGAATGATCAAATAGGTCCGTCAAGTGAAATATATTTAGACGCAAATATTTCTTATAATATTCAAACAGGAGAGGAAGGAAATTTAGCTTTTGGTCTACGTTTAGGAGGAAGGTTATTAAATATAGATTGGTCAAAAGGAACGTATAAAGATGATGAAGTCATCTTTCAAGATAATATAAATAAGTTTTTACCAACAATAGGAGCAGGTATTTTTTATCATCAACCGCAATGGTATGTCGGATTGTCTGTGCCCAATATTTTGAGAATGGAGCATTACGATGCAGACACACCAGGAGAAGTGGCTGTAGAAAGAATGCACTTTTTCTTAATAGCAGGGTATGTTTTTAATATAAATGAAGACTTAAAGTTCAAACCAGCAGCTTTGTTAAAAGGAGTTTCAGGAGCACCTTTATCACTAGATATTTCAGCAAACTTATTATTTAATGAAAAATTTAGAGTAGGAGCATCTTGGAGATGGGACGATTCTGTAAGTGCTCTTTTAGGGTTTCAGGCAACAGACTCTTTACTTATTGGGTATTCATATGATTTAACAACTTCAAATTATAATGTAACAAACTCAGGAACACACGAAATTATGTTACAATACGAAATATTTAGAGACATAAGATATAGATCCCCCAGATTCTTTTAAATAAAAGAAAAATGAAGTTAAAAAAATTACTAGCATTAACAGTATTGTCAATGTTGGGTTTAAACTGTTTTAGTCAAAGTAGAAAAGTAGCAGATCGTTATTTTGAAGAATTTTCTTATATACAATCAGCTAAATTGTATAAAGATTTAGTATTGATTAAAGGAGATAGCTCTCAACATGTATTAAGTAGGTTGGCAGAATCTTACTATAACAATTCAGATACTGATAAAGCAGAAATTTGGTACCAAAAACTTATTTCTAATTTTAACGAAAAGGTTGAAGAAAAACACTTATTTAAGTACGCTCAAGCATTGAGGAGTAATGGAAAGTATAAAAAATCAGATTCTATATTTTTAAAATTAGCACAATCTCAAAAAAGTAGTCTAAATGAAGAGCTTAAAAAGGATAGTTACTTATTAGATTACAATAGTCAAGAAAAAAGGATAGGAGTAAGAAATCTGGCAATAAATACACCCTACTCAGATTTTGGAGGGTTCTTATTGAATGGAAAATCATATTTTACATCCGCTGTACCTAATGATTCAAAAAGACAAAAAATATATAAATGGAATAACCAACCATTTTTAAATATTTACAGGGCAGAAGAGCACATACAAACCTTAGAAGGGAGTAAACAAGATACCATATTAGTTTTAGAAAATATTCAAAAATTAGGTGAGCCAATAGCCTCTGAGCTTCATGAGTCTACGCCAGTTTTTACAAAAGATGGAAAGACAGTTTATTTTACGAGGAATAATTCAGAAGGAAAAAGAGCAAGAAAAAGTAAGAAAAATACCTCTAATTTAAAGATTTATAAGGCTAGTTATGTAAATGGTTATTGGATAAATGTTAAAGAATTACCATTTAATAACGATGAGTATTCCATAGGGCACCCCGCCTTAAGCCCTGATGAAAAAACATTATACTTTGTTTCTAATATGCCTGGAGGATATGGACAATCTGATATTTATAAAGTAGATATAAAAGGGAAAGATGAGTATGGAGAACCTATAAATTTAGGAAGCACTGTTAATACACCAGAAAAAGAAGTTTTTCCTTATGTAGGAAATGATAATGTATTATATTTCTCATCCAACGGACATTTAGGTTTAGGACTTCTTGATATTTTTCAATCAAATATTAAAGAAGACGGTACATTATCATCACCAGAAAATTTAGGATATCCATTTAATAGTAAAAAAGATGATTTCTCATTTTTTATAAGTAAAAATGGAAAAAGGGGGTTCTTCTCATCAAATAGAGAGAAAGGAAAAGGAGATGACGATATTTATAGTTTCTTTATTTATACAGATCCCCCTGTTTGTTTACAAGTTGTTAACGGAGTAATAAAAAATAATAACACAAATACGCCTGTAGATGCGGCAGTAATAAAGTTAATTAATTCAGAAAAAGAAATTATAGGAGAAACGGTTTCTGATGTATCTGGTAACTATATTTTTAAAAATATACCATGTGATAATTCATATACAATTACTGCAACTAAATTAGACCATAGACCAAGTAGAAGTGTTATTTCTACCAATAGTAAAAGAAACGAAGAAGTTACAGTTAATCTAAATTTAACACCATTAATTATAGGAAACCAAATAGTAATAAAGCCAATTTATTTTGACTATGATAAGTCTGTTATTAGAGAAGATGCTGAATATGAGTTAGAAAATATTGTAACAGTAATGACCAATCATCCTGAGTTAGTAATTAAAATAGAATCACATACAGATAGTCGTGGCCGTAGCGATTATAATAGAATGCTGTCTGACAAAAGAGCAAAATCTACTAGAGATTATATTTTATCAAGAGGTATTGCTAGTAATAGAATTGAAAGCGCCATAGGTTATGGTGAAGACAAACCTTTAAATGATTGTGTAGATGGCAAAAGATGTACAGAAGAAGAATATCAATTAAACAGACGATCGTATTTTTATATAGTAAAAGGAAGTGAGTCTGTTGAAATAAGGCAAGAGCAAGAAAAGAAAAAGGTAAGAAAAAGAATAGCTACCAAAAAAAGTAACTTCTTAGAATTTTTAAGTAAGAATCTAAGGAAATCTGGAAGAAGTTCAAGACCAGAAAATAATAAGTGTTTTAATAACAAAGAAGAAGATTGTGAAAAAGTAACTAAAGAAGTTAACATAAATTACAAGAACTAAGATTTCCCCACTAATATCCTTATGTTATTAAGTTAAAAAGCTCCTTTTAAAAAGGGGCTTTTTATTTGTATGAGTATAATATTATGAGAAAAATAAAGTTATAAGGTTACATTAACTTATATCATTATTATTAATTATGAAAAAACTATTTATTCCTTTAGCGTTATTGGCCCTAACAATGACGTCTTGTGTATCAAAAAAGAAGTACGTTGAGTTAGAACAGAGGTACAATGACACAAGGGGAAATTTACAAAAAACAACTCTAGAAAAAGAGCAGCTTGAAGCTAAGTTTGCTAAGATTGAGAAGAGAGTTGATGATTACAATGAAAAAATTAACTCGTTAAAAAGTGTAAATGAATCACTCCATGAACAAAATAACGTTAAGTTAGACATGGTTGGAAAATCAGCTGTAATTTCTAATTCTGTAAAAGAAAAAATGAGAGAAACACTTAAAAATGTTGATCCAGCTGAACTGGCAAATGCTAAAACATTAAAGGACTCTATGAATGTAGCAATAGCTCATAATCTTAAAAAATCAATAAACACATCAGAATTAGAAAATGATGAAGATGTAAATATTGATATTGATCAAACAGTTGTGATGATTTCTGTTTCCGACAAAATGTTATTTAATACAGCAAGTTATAGAATTAAAAGTAATGCGCACAAGTTAATAAAAAAATTAGCTGATGTGATCAATTCTGAGCCAAGTATGGATGTAATGATTGAAGGACATACAGACTCAAGACCAATTCGTAATGAAATTGTTCAAGATAACTGGGATTTAAGTGTAAAAAGAGCCACATCTATTGTTAGACTTTTAGAAAAAAAATACAAGGTTGACCCTAGTAGATTAATAGCATCGGGAAGAGGGAGTTCAGTACCTCTTGTTGAAAATAGTTCGGCGGCTAATAGGGCTAGAAACAGGAGAACTAGAATTGTAATTTTACCAAATCTAGATAAATTTTTCGGTTTATTAGCAGAGCAAGAAAATATTAAACCTTAAGTATTTCAAAATAACAAAAAACCAGCATCATGCTGGTTTTTTGGTTTAACCAACTACTATAGTTATAGTGACTTTATAGTGGTTTAAGTGTCTTATTATATATGAACCTATTTAATTAAATTATGAAAAAACTATTGATTGTAATATTCGGAATTCTTTTAATGATTTCTTGTACAGATAAAAAGAAAGAACAAGAAGAGAAACAGAAAATTGAAGCAGCTATAAAAAAAATTGATTCTATTGAGAATGAAGTAAAAGCTGGTATTGATAAATTAAATGAAGCAACTAAGAAGTTTGAAAAACAGTTGCAAGAATTAGACAGTATTATATAATTAAAAACTCAAACATTATGAAAAATATAAAACTAATAGTATCTATTATAATGCTTTTTGCTTTTATAGGAACTCAGCAAACATTTGCTCAAGGAAAAGGTAAAGGAAAGGAAAAGAGCACTGAAATAAAGCAAAAAGGAAAAGAAATAAAAGAAGAACTTGAGCAAGAGGTAGATGAAACAAAAGAAAAAGGGAATAACAAAGCTCTGGAAATGAAAAAGAAGAAAGGGTTGAAAGAAAATAAAGCTAAAAAGCAGGACAAGCCTAAAGTAGATAAAGAAAATAAAGGGAAAGGCAATGCTTATGGTCGAGACAAGGGAGGAATGAGTGGAAGAGAGTTCGGTAAAATGAGATCAAGTGAAGCTAAAGAAAGAATCGAAGAGCAAGAAAAAAATATCCGTGATAGTGAAGGTGTTTTAAATAGGGGAAGGGAAAAGGTTAAAAAAGCCCAAGAAAAAATTAAAGAAGCTAAAGAAAAGAAGGAAATCTCAGAGGAAGAAGCTAAAGAAAAAGAAGAAGTAGTACGCAAAGCGAATGAAAAACTTAGCGAGCTTGATAAAAAAATTCAAGAACAAAAAGAGAAAATCAAAAAAGATAAAGAGGCTTTAAAGAAGATTTTATTTACAGAAGAGAAGTAGTAGTAACTTAAATAAGAATAAGTATAAAAGAGAAGAGATAGCAGTTAAAGTGTTATCTCTCTTTTTTGTTTTAAAAAGATACATCGCAAAGTGCTCTTCCTAGTTAAGGAAGTTTTTTTATCAACGAGAATAGATAAGTATTTTATGTTGAAGCGCAAATACACAAGAGTATGCAGTTTGGATTATGTAAATCAGAGAGGAACTTTGTAAAAAGGGATTTGCAAAGATATTTGTAGAAAAAAAAGCTTCTAATTTTAATTAGAAGCTTCTTTATATAAACACTATAAGAGTTGTTATTATTCGTGTAATTTAAAGTTAACAGGAATGTAGTATTCAACATTTGCTGTTTTTCCATTATGCTCTCCAGGAATGAATTTTGGTAGTTTAGAAACCATTCTTTTAGCTTCTTCTTCTAATAATTGACCATTTTCAGGACCTTTCATTTTAATATTAGTTACTTCTCCTTTTTTGTCAATTATAAAACGTACCCAAACTCTACCTTCAATGTTTTGTTGAGCAGCTGCCGCTGGATAATTAAAGTTTCTTTGAATATGGCTAACCATTCTTTCATTAAAACATGTTAATTTTTGCATATCAGGAACTTTCGTACAAGCTTTAAACTGAGGAATACTCTGTACCTCTATAAACTTTACAAAATCAGTAATAACTTTTTCCTTTACCACATTAGAACTTTTCTTAGCAACAACTTTTTTCTTAACTGTAGAACTGTTACTAGTTGCTCCTGGTGCTTTAAATGTAATAGGAACTCCATATTTAACCTTAACTGTTTTCCCATTGTGTTTACCAGGGATAAACTTAGGAAGGTTATTGATAATTCTGCTAGCCTCTTTTTCTAAAGATTCACCACCTTTAGGACCACGCATTAAGATGTCTTGAACATCACCTTGCTCGTTTATAGTAAATTGTACCAATACTCTTCCTTGTATACCAGCATCAATAGCTTCTTGAGGATAGTTGAAGTTTTTAATGATGTGTTTAGTCATATTTGTTTCAAAACACTTCGCTTGCTTAATTAAAGGAACGTTGTTACATTTACTAAACAATGGAATTTCTTCAACTAAGTTAAAAGGAACTTTCTCAATAGTAGAAGAATTATCTTCCAATTCTAATTTACCAATTAACAAAGATTTCTTTTTAATATCAGCTACCTTTTGAGAAGAATTGATTCCTCCAATTGCAGAAACAGCTTCTTTGTTCTTACGAACAACACGCCTTCTGGTCGAAACTTCAATAGATAGTTGTTTTTTTGCACCATTATCGGTGTCTTCAATTGCACATTTTGTGATACTGTTTGGATCGGCGATTTGTTCATCTGGAGTAGTACATACTTCCTGTCCTACAGCCGCTAAAGAAAGTAGCATAGTCGCTACTACTAAGGGGAATTTTTTAATCATGTGTGCTCTATTTTAAGTGTTTGGTTTAGTTAATTAAACGTTAACTAACGCTGTAAATATAAATAAAAAATAGAATATAACAAATTTATTCTGTTATTCAGTTTACTAGAAAGTATTTTACCACTAAAAAAACTAATAAACACCTCTTATGGAACCCTAAAAATTATAGGCAAAGCATATTTAACATTAACAGCATTCCCTTTATGACTACCTGGAATAAACTGAGGGAGAGCAGCAATTAATCTATGAGCTTCCCCTTTTAAAAGAGTACTGTTTTCTGGCCCTTTTTTCTTTATATCAACTACATTTCCTTCTTTATTAATGGTAAATTGGACTAAAATTTTACCTTCAATTTTCTTACGTAAAGCTTCTTTAGGATAATCAAAATTTCTAACAATATGTTTTATCATTTCTCTTTCAAAACATTTTGATTGGTGTATGATTGGAATTTTTTTACAGTCATCAAACAAAGGAATTTGTTCCACTAAGTGAAAAGGAACTTTATCTAAACTAGTTAAAATATCTTCTTCGATTGTTAGTTTTTCAACAAGAGAGTTTTTGTTTTTAATTTGTTCAACCTCATTTGATTTTGTTGAAATACTATTAACTTTTCTAAGTTTACGATGTCTTTTTCTTGTTGAAAGTTCTTTAATTTTAGTATTTTCAAGAGCTTCTTTTACATCGTCTATAGAGCATTTTGTAATGCTAATTGTATTCAAGTCTTGAATATTTTTATTAGGAGTTTCACATTTTTCTTGTGAATAAGAAAAAGATATTGAAAGAAAAAAAAGAATTAAGATAAGTCTCATTTGTATACTTTAAGGAAGAATTATTTGATAGTTGGCAAAAATAGAATTATCTAAAATTTAGCTAGGCTCTCTTATATTAATTTAATATTAAATTTATAGGAAAAGAATATGTTACGTCAACAGGAATCCCCTTTTCTTTCCCAGATTCTAACTGAGGTAACTTATTAATAATTCGACTAATTTCGTTAGTAATAACTTCACTTGGTTTTGAGCTTACCACTTGAATGTTTTTAGGAGCTCCGTATACATCTATAGTAAATTGAATTAAAATTCTGCCATGTATGCCTTCTTCAGAAAATACTTCTGGATAATAGTTTTTTGAAAAATGTTTTTGCATGCTGTCTTTAAAACATTTTTTAGCCTTTTCATTAGAACTTTTTTTACACTTAGGAAATAAAGGAACTTGTTCAACAACAGAGAATAAAACTTCTTTAGTTTGAGTCTTTAAAGAGTTTTTGATCGCTAAATCATTGTTGGTTGTGATGATCGTAACTTTAGAAGAAGCACTCAAACTCGATTGATTTTTTTGAGGAGCTTTTCTTATTTTTTTTATTCTGTTTCTTGCAGTTAGTGTTTGGGTAGTTCTTTCTCTTGAATTTTGTTTTTCGTTAACAATATCACATTTATTTACATTTATAATATTTAAATCAATACTATTATCTTCAGGTGTAGTACAAACTTCTTGTGCGTTTAAAGCATTAAAGGAAAGTAGGAGCGACGCAAAAAAAAGTAAAGTTGTTTTCATAAGGCTTAAGAGGTTGTTTGGTGTTGTAAAAATCACCTTTTTTTGCGTTCATCTTCTTAAGGAATCATGATAAATCTATTAAATAAAATAGTCTTTAATGTTATGAATATTAATTTAACATTAAGCAAAATTAGATTAAAAATAAAGCCTTCATAAATTATGAAGGCTTTATTAATTATATAATATATTGTATGTTATTACTTTACATTCATTAACTCAACATCAAAGATTAACGTTGCGTTTGGAGGAATTACTCCACCTGCACCTTGTGCACCATATGCTAAGTCAGATGGAATAACTAAACGAGCTTTGTCTCCAACTTTTAATAGTTGAATACCCTCATCCCATCCAGGAATTACTTGCCCAACACCAATAGCAAAATCAATAGGTTGTTTACGTTTGTATGAAGAATCAAATACAGTTCCATCTAATAACTGACCTTTGTAGTGTACAGAAACCATAGCTCCTTTAGTAGCTTGTTTCCCATCTCCGTTTTGTAAGATCTTATAACGTAAACCGCTTGGAGTCTCATCGTACCCAGCAGCTACTTGATCTAATAATTCTTTTTGTTTAGCTTTTGCTTCAGCTTCACGTTTTTCACGAGCTCCTTCAAAAGTTCTAAAAGCTTCTACTGCATTAAAAGCTTCAGCAGCATCACCAACACGGATAATTTCTACGTCCATAGTATCGTCTTGAGCAATCGCATCAACAACATCTTGTCCTTCTACAACACTACCAAAAACAGTATGCTTACCGTCTAACCAAGGAGTAGCAACATGTGTAATGAAAAATTGAGAACCGTTTGTTCCAGGCCCTGCATTAGCCATTGATAATTTTCCTGGAGCATCGTGTTTCAATTCAGGGTGAATTTCATCATCAAATTTATAACCAGGATTTCCTGTTCCAGTTCCTTGTGGGCAACCACCTTGAACCATAAAATCGGCAATTACACGGTGAAACTTTAATCCATTGTAATAAGGAGTTCCTTGTGGTTTTGCTGAGTTTTCTAAATTTCCTTCTGCTAAAGCAACAAAGTTACCTACAGTTCCAGGAGTTTTTTCATATTCCAAGTTTACTAAAATATCACCTTTTGGAGTGGTGAACTTTGCATAAATTCCGTTATCCATTTTTCTCTTGTTTATTTATATATGTATGATTCCAGTGTCCAAAATTTAAGGGAAAAAAGAATCTTTTATTAAAATAGCTAAATCATTGTTTTTCTTAGCAATGACAAAGTTAGTTTTTTACTGATAAAGTTGAAAGGTTAAAGCTTAAACCTACGTTAATATTGTTTGAGTTAACATTCCCAAAAGGAGAATAATATTTACCTCCAGATGCAATTATAGAAACTTGATTTACGATATCATAACTCAATCCAAGTGTAGGACGAATTATAATTCCTTCGTCAGTATCTACGCCAGCACCTCCACCAGCACCTGCCATAACTTCTATAAATCCACGTATTTTATTGTTAAAAAAATAAGGACTGTATACGCCACCACCCACTAATCCGTGAGCATACCCACCTGAACGGCCATCGTATGCAAAACCAGCTTCTCCAGCAATATATAACGAGTGATTTAAGTCATAGTTAACTTTAAAACCAATTAATTGCAAGTCAATTTTAGTAGCGTTATAAACATCATCGGTTTTTGCTACATCAATATAGCTTTGGTTTTGTATTTCAAAACGTAACCCTTTTGTAAGATAAGTACTGTTCTCTTCGGAAGATGTTCCGCCATTTAACCCGAAGTATTTTAAACCAAATCCGAAAGTATACGCTTCTAAATCACCAGTAATGGCACGATAATATCCACCATGACCACTAATGGCAATGTTTTTAAATAGTTTTAAGTCAAATCCTGCGGAAGGGTAGATCATCAATCCGCCTTCAGGAGCTACACGACCACCAGCAGCACCAATACCTAGTTTTCCGAAGAGATTAATGTACTTTGATTGATATGGATGATACCCTGCACCCACAAATAAATCCATAAAGCCAGCACGCAGCCCTCTGTAAATTGCATCGGTGTGAGCAAATAGAAAAGTATTTTCGTTCAAATATTTCTGATATTCAAAACCTAGTACATACAATATTTCATTTAAATCATCACCATTGTCTTTTTTTGAGCTTCCGATAGGTTTAAAGAAGTCAAAACGAATTTGCTGCGCATTTTTAACAACTGGTTTACTCCAAAAACTGTCAGGAGAAAGGTTGTCTGCTACAAATTTTTGATGTGCTTTATCATAATCAGTAAAACGTAAAATACTTGGTATCTCTACAAAGAAAGAAACGGAGTTACTTTTTATTTCTCCAGAATAAAAATTAAGATGACTGTATTGTATTCCGAAGGAGTAATCGTTCTTTTTATATTGCAACCCTATATTGGGATTGATAAATCCACCGTCATTTACCAAGTAACGATACCCACCACCGCCACCAAAATGGAAGTTAGCATCTATATATAAGTTCTTGTATAGTTGTTTGTTGATTCCTAATTCAGCTCCTAAGGTAAACAACCCTCCTTGGTCTCCAGTTACAGCGAAATGAAATCCAGCACCACCATATAGCCAATCGTTAATAGGAACTTGATAATGCAAACCGGTTAAACCCATTGTTGGTTTTAAACTAGGAAATTCATCCGAAGGCATTTCAACAGGAATAAAATTCAAACGAACCTTATTGTGCAACTCTTTTCCTTGTAAATTAGATAAACTCTCTTGACTGTGTGTTGAAAGAAAAGAGAAAATAGAGAAAAGAGAAAAGAGTATGTAGTTTTTTTTAGAACTCACTTGTGAAATGTAATTTTACGGTTGGATATTTTTGTTGCGTCATTTGAATAGTAAACGGAGAATCGGCTAAAAAAACTAGTTGTCCTTGTTTGTCCTTAGCTAAATAACGTTGTTTTACACGTTTAAACTCTTTGAATTCCTCATTCTTAGGGTCTTCTGGTTCTACCCAACAAGCTTTGTGTACCGCAATATTTTCATACGAACATTTAGCACCGTACTCATGTTCTAAACGGTATTGAATTACTTCATATTGTAGGGCTCCAACAGTACCAATAATTTTACGTCCGTTCATTTCTAAGGTAAATAATTGGGCAACTCCCTCATCCATTAATTGGTCTAGTCCTTTGTAGAGTTGTTTAGCCTTCATAGGGTCAGCGTTATTCACATAACGGAAATGTTCTGGTGAGAAGCTAGGAATTCCTTTAAAGTTTAATTGTTCTCCTTCGGTTAAGGTATCACCAATTTTAAAGTTTCCAGTATCGTGTAGTCCCACAATATCTCCAGGGAAAGATTCTTCTACAATTTCTTTCTTCTCAGCAAAGAAGGCATTCGGACTAGAGAATTTTACTTTTTTACCATTACGAACGTGAAGATAAGGTGTATTTCTTTTAAAAGTACCCGATACAATTTTTACGAAAGCTAAACGATCACGGTGTTTAGGATCCATGTTTGCATGAATCTTAAATACAAATCCAGTTAGTTTTTCTTCTTTAGAGTCAACCAAGCGTTCTTCTGCTTTTTTAGGTTGAGGATTAGGAGCGATATCAATAAAACAATCTAATAATTCTTTCACTCCAAAGTTGTTTAGAGCTGAACCAAAGAAAACAGGTTGTAAATCTCCATTAATATAAGCTTGTTGATCAAAATCTGGATATACTTCATTTACCAACTCTAATTCCTCACGAAGTGTATTCGCAGAATTTTCTCCAACAATTTTATCCAGCTCAGGGTTATCTATATCATCAAATTCAACACCCTCTGAGATGGTTTGTTTATGATCTCCAGAAAAAATATTTAATTTCTTTTCCCAAATATTATAGATTCCTTTAAAATCATATCCCATCCCAATAGGAAAACTTAATGGAGTTACTTTTAGCCCGAGTTTTTGCTCAACTTCATCTAATAAATCAAAGGCATCTTTACCTTCACGATCTAACTTGTTGATAAAAACAATCATTGGAATTTTTCGCATGCGACAAACCTCTACTAATTTTTCGGTTTGTTCCTCAACTCCTTTAGCAACATCAATTACGACAATAACACTATCTACCGCAGTTAACGTTCTAAAAGTATCTTCTGCAAAATCCTTGTGACCTGGAGTGTCAAGAATATTTATTTTTTTGTTTTTGTAAATAAAAGCTAATACAGAAGTGGCGACAGAGATACCACGTTGGCGCTCAATTTCCATAAAATCGGAAGTTGCTCCTTTTTTAATTTTATTATTTTTAACCGCCCCGGCTTCTTGAATTGCCCCACCAAAAAGTAATAACTTTTCAGTTAAGGTTGTTTTACCAGCATCGGGATGTGATATAATTCCGAATGTACGTCTCTTCTGTATTTCTTCTAAAAAACTCATCTATAAATTTTAAGGTCGCAAAGATACATCGAAACCTTTAAAAGGTCAAGAAGGTTTTCAGAATCCTTTTTTTTACCCTATGAGAAAAACTACGTTAATTTTATAGGCGAATCTTTTAGTGCTTTCCAAAAATTAATAACTTCTAGAGGGGAATTCATTTCTTTATCTAAATTTTCTCTTTTGGTTTTTTGATACTTAGGAATTTCAATGTTTTTAAAATTTTCAAACTTAGCATTGCTACCGTTTTTTTCATCCTTACCTATTTCCCAAATAACATTTGTAGCAACACCATTATCTACAATTCTACAATAATAAGTTTTGTTGGTAACTAAAGTTTGCCCTACTACATAACTATGTTCAGTCATGAATTTCTTAGCTTGAACAGCGTTGTTACTATCAGTTATAATTTCATCGTAAGTTTTTTGCGCATGTTCAATAAAATCATTGGCTGTTTTAGCTACGGTTCCTATTTGGGGTTTTCCATAGCTAGATTCACTTGCAGACTGCCATTCACCATTGCTCTTTTTATTTTTTGGATCAACATTTGCCATTTCTTGATACAGACTTAGTTGTAGTGAAGCACCCAGCATAAAAACAGTAAAGCCTGCTTTGGCATACTCTTTTTGCTGTAGTGCACCTAGCATACCTTCTGCACCTGAAAGAAAGGTTTGATCATACTTTTGTAATAACTTAAAAAGAGCTTGGCGATCTTCTTTATCCTTAATATTACTTTGTTGCAAAGCAGGCACATATTCGTTCTTAATTTTTTGAACTAAATTAGTTATAGCACCGCTAATTGAATCAATTTTACTTTGTTGTATTTCTTGTTTAACTATTTTGGTAATTTGAGCGTATACCTCGTCAAAATAATCAGGAATTTTTGGTGGGAAAATCTCGTCTAAAATAGCATTAGCAATAGCTCCTCCTATAGCGCTTAGCATTCCAGAAGCAATACCTTTTCCAATAGAAACAGCAATACTTGTAACATTGAGTTTTAATGATAAGGAATCTAAATTAGAGTATAGCTTTGAAGGTGTTGTAAATTCATACTCTTGCAGTATGAGACTACGATCGTTATTAAGCCCTATATTTTTGATTAAAAAGTATAAAATAGCTTTGTTAGTGGTAAGTTCATATACAAGAGTTCGTTTAGGGAAACTTTGAAATGCTTCTGATAGAAAAGTCATTCTACTACTCACGGTTACTTCGTTAGGAAGTAACGGGTATTCGTCGATAATGCCTCTTTTAAGACAATTCATATTTGGTTCTAATTCTTTTGGAATACTAGGAACATCTTCTGGTTTAGCCACTTTAATTTCTGTCGTTAAGTTCTCTTCATCAATAGAAATTGATGGTGCACCAGGGAGTCTTTTTTGAATAAGAGTATTAACTTTTACAGTGTAATATTCTTTAGGTGTTTTTGGCTGTAAGTTACCATAAACTAATAAAATATCAGGATTGATAGCACTTAGCCTTTTTTGAGTTAATTGAATCATTTTAATTAAATTTTGCAGTGAATTAATTTAATTTTTCTAAGCTAAGAAAACTAAACAACAAGTTTTTTAATTTAGGTATAAGCGTTATGTTTTTATGCATAAACTGATTAAAATTAACTGATTTTCGTAAGTTTGCTTTTCATAAATTTTCTGTATGAAGGAGCAAGTAATTTTAGTTGACCAGCAAGACAACCCTATAGGGCTAATGGAAAAAATAGAAGCACATGAAAAAGCGTTATTGCATAGAGCGTTTTCGGTATTTGTTTTTAATGATAAAAACGAGTTAATGCTACAACAGCGAGCTGCTGAAAAATACCATTCTCCTATGTTATGGACGAATACTTGTTGTTCACATCAAAGAGATGGGGAAACAAATATTGAAGCAGGGAAACGTAGATTACAAGAAGAAATGGGGTTTTCGTGTGAATTGGAAGAAGTATTTTCTTTTATTTATAAAGCTCCGTTTGATAATGGTTTAACAGAACATGAATACGACCATGTAATGCTTGGTAGGTTTAACGACGAACCTATTGTAAACCCAGAGGAAGTAGCTTCATACAAGTGGATGCCTTTAGAAGAGGTTAAAAATGATATAGAAAGTCATCCAGAAAAGTATACAGCTTGGTTTAAAATAATTTTTAAAGAGTCTCACAGTAAAATAGCTAAGTTCATTTAATATGCCTAAAGTAACAGTTCATAGAAAAGCACATTTTAACGCTGCCCATAGGTTATTTAATCCTAAATGGTCTGATGAGAAAAATTATGAGGTTTTTGGAAAGTGCAGCAATCCTAATTATCATGGTCATAACTATGAGTTAATTGTTTCATTAACGGGTGAGATAGATCAAGAAACGGGATATGTATACGATTTAGGTAAGTTGAAAGATTTAATTAAGTTAAAAGTTGAAGATGCTTTAGATCATAAAAATTTAAACATTGAAGTAGAGGATTTTAAAGACGTTAATCCAACAGTAGAAAACATATCAGTGGTAATTTATAATAAGTTACGTGTAAGTATTCCAGAAAAATTAGACTTAGAAGTTACATTATACGAAACCCCAAGAAACTACGTAACTTATAGAGGTACATAATTTATGATAAACCAATTACTACGATTTACCCCAATTTTAAAACAAAAAATTTGGGGAGGAAAAAAACTGAACCAACTACTTCATAAAAATTCTGATGGATCCAATATTGGTGAAAGTTGGGAGATTTCTGATGTAGATGGAGATGAATCTGTTGTGAGTAATGCTAATCTAAAAGGAAGAACATTAAGAAGTCTTTTAAAAGAGCACAAGCACGATTTAGTAGGTACCTATGTCTATAACACTTTTGGAGAACAGTTTCCATTATTAATAAAGTTTATAGATGCTAAAGAAGTTTTAAGTATTCAAGTACATCCTGATGACAATTTAGCGGGGCTTCAAGAGTCTTTTGGAAAGACAGAGATGTGGTATGTAATGCAAGCCGATGACGAAGCGAATATTATTATAGGCTTTAAAGAAAACTCCAGTAAAGAGGAATACATACAGCACCTTAATAGCAAAACTCTCTTAAATATTTTAAATGTAGATGAGGTAGCTAAAGGAGATGTTTATTTTGTGCCACCAGGAAGAGTACACGCCATTGGTGCTGGTTTATTAATTGCAGAAATTCAGCAAACTTCAGACATAACTTATCGCATTTATGATTGGGATAGGAAAGATATAGACGGTAATTACCGAGAACTTCATACAAAAAAAGCCTTAGAAGCGATTGATTTCTCTGCGAAGAATTCCTATAAAACTGCGTATAAAAAACAAAAAAACATAGCGAATCAGGTAGTTACTTGTCCTTATTTTACAACAAACATACTTCCTGTAAAAGGAAAGACGAGGGTAGATTTATCTAAAAAAGATTGTTTTATAATTTACATGTGTGTAGAAGGAGAGGTAACATTTTTTTACAAAAACCAACAGGAGGTTGTAAGAAAAGGAGAAACAATTTTAGTACCAGCATGTATTGATGGAGTAGAAATTTTATCAGAACAGCACTCTTCTGAGTTATTAGAAACATATATAAAATAAGCTTAAGAGAAAATCTCCTAAGCTTATAACAAACTAAACGACTGCTCAATCGATTTTTAAAATCAATTTCACAAAATAATTAAGATGCTTTTTTAATGGTATAGCCAAAAGTAGCTGTACAGATAATATTTTGCTTCTTTTCATCTTTTTTAGATACCGTTATATTGAAAACAATCTCAGTATCACTCAATTTTTTGATATTATTTTTAATAATAAGCTTATCATTAAGGTAGGCGTTATGTAACAGATCAAATTCGATGCTGTTAAAACTAACATTAGAAGAATCTGGATAAAAGCTTAAAGAAGTATTTGCGCTAGATTCAATTTTATCGTATAAAACTGATGTTTTTAGCACCTTGTTTTTGCTAAGGTGTTTTTTGTTAACTATGAATTGATTTGGCTGACTGTTTAATGTAATGTTTAACGTTTTCATAATAAGTTTAAGGATTAAGTATTAGTAATTCCGGGTCTCTGTAAAATGGATTTTGCACTGAGTACATTACAGTTGAGGCTAAGTGTTTTCTAATAGAGTTTCGATACTTAAAAGTGTTCATAATGTTTAAAATTTAAAATATTAGTAAATAAAAAAGGTGCTTTTTTTAAAAAGCACCTTTGGTTAAATTTATATTAAAATTGATTATTTAAAATCGATGTTTAAATCTGTTTTTTAGAGTGCTTTTAGGTACGTATACATACTGTTTGTGCATGCGGGCAACACACATAATCGAATTGATTGTGTTAAAAATAAACGTGTATGTGCCTAAAAGCGCCTTCATAGAGAACCAAAAGTAGTAAAAGTTTTTAATAATGAAACAAAACTTAAAAATATTTATTGTTAAAGTTTTATCAATGTGAGTTTTATAAGTGCTTTATAATAGTAGTATAAATACGTATCTTTGATACGTAAACACTTATGATTATTTATGAAGATAATAGCCATGATTCCTGCACGATATAGTGCATCACGTTTTCCAGGCAAATTGATGAAAGATTTAGGAGGGAAACCTGTAATTGTACGAACTTATGAAGCAGCAGTAAAAGCTAGTTTATTTGATGAAGTATATGTAGTAACCGATTCGGAAGTAATTTACAATACTATAGATAAGATAGGGGGTAAGGTACTAATGAGTAAAAAAGAACACGAATGCGGTTCTGATAGAATAGCAGAAGCAGTGGAAAGTTTAGAGGTAGATATTGTGGTAAATGTACAAGGAGATGAGCCATTTATAGACACAGTGTCGCTATCAAAATTGATTAGTGTTTTTAAATCTGATAGTAAAAAAGAAATTGATTTAGCATCACTGAAAGTAAGAATGACGAATGCTGAGGATATTCAAGACCCCAATAACGTTAAGGTAATTACAGATATAAATAATTTTGCCATTTACTTTTCGAGAAGTGTCATTCCCTATCATAGAGATAAAGAAATAACAGTCAGTTACTATAAGCATAAAGGAGTTTATGCTTTTAGAAAAGAAGCATTGATTGATTTTTACCATACTCCTATGACACCTATAGAGGCTGCTGAAAAAATTGAATGTATTCGTTACTTAGAAGTAGGAAAAAGAATAAAAATGATAGAAACCTCGGTGGAGAGTATCGGTATAGATACCCCTGAAGATTTAGAAAAAGCCATAAAACAACTTGAAAATGAAAAACATTAAAATTATATCCTTTGACGCTGATGATACACTTTGGGTAAACGAAACTTATTTTCGTGATGCTGAAGATGATTTTGCACGATTGCTGTCTGATTACGAAACAGAGAATAAAATTCATCAAGAACTGTTTAAAAAAGAGATAGAAAACCTTAAAATTTATGGCTATGGAGTAAAAGGGTTTATGTTGTCAATGGTAGAATGCGCTCTTGAAATTTCTAACTATAAAATCAGCCCTAAAAAAATGGAATCGATTCTTGAAATAGGAAAAGAAATGTTAGAAAAACCAATTGAATTGTTAGACGGTGTTGAAGAAGTGTTGCAAGAATTGCATGGAAAATACAAGCTAATTGTAGCGACCAAAGGAGATTTGTTAGATCAAGAACGTAAGCTAGCGAAATCAGGAATTTTAAAATATTTTCATCATACCGAAGTGATGAGTGAAAAAAAGAAAGCAGATTATAAAAAATTAGTAAAGCGCTTAGATATTAATCCTTCAGAGTTTTTAATGATAGGAAATTCATTAAAATCAGATGTATTACCGTTGATAGAAATAGGAGCCGCTGCAATTCATGTTCCGTTTCACACAACATGGGCGCATGAGGAGGTTAATGAAGAACAAAAATCAGACGCTTATAAAACAGTGTCTAGTATTACAGATGTATTAAAAGTTTTATAGATGAAGTACCTAGATATTGAGGACTGGAACAGGAAAGAATTATTTAAACATTTTCGAACTTTAGCAGATCCTACTTTTGGTTTAGTTGCAGATGTAACTGTATCTAAGGCTTATTTATCTGCAAAAGAAAAAAATCAGTCCTTTTTTGTTCGATACTTACATGCCTGTATGAAAGCTATTAATACAGTTGAAAATTTAAAATATAGATTAGAAGAGGATAAAATAGCTATTTATGAAACAATTAATGCTTCAGCAACGATTGCAAGACCAGATAATACCTTTGGGTTTTCGTATATAGATTATTCTGAAAATTTTGAGGAATTCAATTTTAACTTTCAAAAGGAAAAAGAACGAATTTTAAACTCTAATGAATTGTTTCCTCCTAAGTACTCTATAGGATGTATACATTGTTCGGCCATTCCTTGGGTATGTTTTACAGGACACAAAGAACCTTTTTCAGGAAATAAAAATGATAGTGTACCTCAATTAGCCTTTGGTAAAATAAAGCAGCAAAATGAAGAAATGCTACTACCTGTAGCGATAAATGTAAACCATGCTTTGGTAGATGGGTATCATGTAGGACAGTTTTTTGAAAAATTTCAAGAAGAATTAGATAAAATCGATTAGTTTTGCATCAAAATTTATAATTATGGCAAGCATAAAAAATTTAAAGAAAGATATTAACTATACATTAGGAGACATTATTAGTATTTGTCACATCACTAAAGAGTTAAATCCAGAAGCAGATAAAGCAAAAGCAGATGCTATTGTAGATGAGGTTATTGTAACTTTTGATGATTTAATAGCAAAAGTAAATGCAAAAAATGTTGAAGATAAAAAAGCTCACTACAAATCAGTAAATGCTGAGTTAGAGTCAAGAGCTAATGCTTTGATAGAAAAAGTAAATAATTTATAAATAGTGTAAATTACATGTTTACAAAGCGAGACTTATTTAAGTCTCGCTTTTTTTTTTGAAAAATTTTAACACTCACATTGGAATAAAATTTCGTAAATTACGTTCAGTATTTAATAATAGATAACCCCAATAAATATGGCAAGAGCTATGTATGAGTACACGAAAACTGTACTTCAAAAAGTTAGTTTTAACGCTGATTTATTTTGTAAAGAGCTTGAAAAAGCACTAGGTAGATTATTACCTTATGAAATAGATGAACTAACTATTTGGCTAAAACAATTTACGGCTAATAAACCAGATTTATATGTTTGTTTAGCCTTAGTCGATAAGTAAAAAAAAAGGAAGCTTAAAAGCTTCCTTTTTTTATTTTCGATGTTTCTTTTTTTCACCCTTTAGCTTTTTGATAAGCTTTCGGTGAAATTCGTGTTCAGCAACCTCTAAGGTGAGGATTTTTTTATCTGATAAAAAGATAGAAAGTTTATCATAAAAATTAGTCTTAGTTTCGTATCGTTCTTTTGAAACTAACTTAATTTTGTTGACAATTTCTTTAGATTCTTTATCGGTTAAGCTATCAATTCCTCCACAACTCAGTATTTTCTTTTTTATACTGTAGCGTTCTGCTTTATAAAGTTCAATCATTTTTTTGTCATATACATTGTATAGTGGCCAAAACTTATTGGCTTCTTCTTCTGTTAAGTTTAACTTTTCAGAAAGAAAAGCAACCTTAAAAGCTTTAACCTTTTCATAATTTCCTTTTCTTGTTTGTGCTTGAACAGAAAAGAAGGATATGAAAGCTATAAATAGTATAAGTAAATGTTTCTTCATCATTGTTCTATTTCGTTTATAAGTGTTGGTGTATCAACAGAATTTAAGTAATCTTCTAATGTTTCATCACTAATAGAGGCGAGTATATCTTCGTCTAGTTCAGAAGTGTTTAATGTTGCCGCAAGCTCACTATTGTCAATATCACCATATCCATTTTCATACCAAGATTCTATATCAGTAGTGGTTATATCTTCAAAAGTAATTTTTTGGGTGTTAAAATAATTAATACCGATGAAAAGTAAAACGGAAGCCGCAGCAGCTAGAGGAATGTACTGTAAAACTCTTTTACGTAATGAAATTACTTTTGGTTCAGTAGTTTGCTCTTTAATTAATCTCGATTGAATTTGAGCTTCAATTGTGTCAAAATAATCATCAGGAGTATTGAATGTTTTCTTTTTAGGTAAACTATCTATAAAAATAGAGGTGTTAATTCTTTCTTCAACTTCTTCAAAATAGTTTTGAGGAACTGAAAAACTACAATTTTTACCAGCTTTTTGGTTTATGAAATTTATAGTATGTTTTATTTTTTCATTCATTACCCTAGTAAGACTATTGTTTTTGTAAAAGGTTTAATTATAGTTCTTTATAAAATGTTCTATTTTTTTTGCAGCTATGTGATACGAGGCTTTTAAAGCACCAACAGATGTTTCAAGAACTTCAGAAATCTCCTCGTATTTCATTTCGTCAAAGTACTTCATATTAAATACCAATTGTTGTTTTTGAGGTAATGTAGCTATTGCCTTTTGTAAAATAAGCTGAATCTCATCACCAGAAAACCAATAATCGCTATCAAGGGTAGAAGTGAGTTGTAGTTGATAGTCGGAAATATGGATGTTTTTTTCTTTCGCTTTTTTGTTGATGAAAGTTATAGATTCGTTAGTAGCAATTCTATACATCCAAGAAAATAGCTTACTATCTCTTTTAAAATAATCAATATTTTTAAAAATCTTTACAAAGGTATTTTGTAAAACATCATCAGCATCTTCATGAGAAATCACTATTTTTCGTATATGCCAATACAATCGCTCTTTATATTGCGATACAAGACTTTTAAAAGCAATCTCTTTAGTGGTAGGTTGCTGTAATTGATCTATAAGTGTAATTTCGTCAATCAACTAAAACTGTTTAGTTGTTAGACTCTAAAGATAATAAAAGGTTTAAAAAGATTAATTAATTTCTTTTTGTGCAGCCAAATAAACGTTTTTCTTTGATGGTTTCAGATACTCCTTTTGGCAACATCTCTTCCCAACCATCTTCTCCGTTTTTAATCATTTTTAAAACTTTTCTAGAGAATATATGTAAAATGTCAGGATTAAAGTCTTTAATATCAATTAATCGACCATTATTTTTAAAGAATTTATAAAGCTCTTTCATCCTAGGGTGAACTTTTAGGTTTTCACTAGTAATGTACTCGCCAGTTTCCTCATTTTTATAAGGATACATATATACCTTTAAGTCTCTGTAAAAAAGTTTACCAAAAGCTTCTAAAATACCACCACTTAAATCACGGTAGTACTTTTCATCAAAAATTTGAATCAAGTTGTAAACTCCCATAGCAAGCCCCATTCGTTCTTTAGTATACTCGCTAAAGTACTCTACAAGTTTAAAGTACTCTTGATAATTGGTAATCATAACATTTAAACCAAGAGAACATAGTAGTTCAGCTCTGTCTAAGAAATCGCGCTCGTTAATTTCTCCTTCAGCACGAAGATTACTTAAGGTAATTTCAAAAATTATTTTTGTTTTTTTAGGATCTACTTTATTCTCGTTATAGAATGATTGTTTAGCACGCTCAAACATATCCATGTTAACCTTTGTTACAGGTCTGTAACTTCCACGAAGAGCCAAAATATTCTTTTTGTAAAGTACTTGTGCTGGTAGTAAATTATTACCGTCAGGACCAAACATTACAGCATTTGTCATTCCGTTTTTAACAAGCTGTAAACTCATTAAACGGTTGTCAACATACATAAAACGAGGTCCAGAGAAATTAATCATGTCAATTTCTAAGCGATCCTTGTCAATATTATCATAAAAAGATTTTAATAAATCTTTCGGATTATCATTTAAGTAATAAGCGCCATAAATTAAGTTTACACCTAAAACACCTAATGTTTCTTGTTGTTGACGCGCATCCGTTTCTTTAAAACGAAGGTGTAAAACAATTTCATTGTAATCTTCTAATGGATCTAATTGAAAACGAATACCAACCCAACCATGTCCTTTAAATTTCTTGGTAAAGTTAATTGTTGCTACCGTATTAGCATAACTAAAAAATAATTTATCAGGATGTTTTTGGCGGTCAAGTCGCTCCTCAATTAAGTCCATTTCATGCTTCAACATCTTTTTTAATCGGGGCTCAGTAACATAACGATTGTCTTTTTCAATTCCATAAATGGCATCAGAGAAGTCTTTGTCATAAGCACTCATTGCTTTTGCTATTGTACCAGAGGCTCCACCAGCTCTAAAAAAATTACGAACAGTTTCTTGACCAGCCCCAATTTCTGCAAAAGTTCCATATATATGAGCGTTTAAGTTAATCTTTAACGATTTCATTTTGGTAGTTGGTACAGTACTTATCTTTTGATCTCCTTTTAACGTAATTGCCATTTTGTTGTTTTTTGTTACGTAGTACAAATGTACTGAAATTACAAACGAACAGACAATTTTTGTTGTATTTTTGTGGTGGAAATGAAGAAAAAAAATCAAGTAAAAATAACTTTTTTAGGAACAGGAACTTCTACTGGAGTTCCAATGATTACAAGTAAACATCCTGTAGCTTTGTCTAAAAACCCCAAAGACAAAAGATTACGATCTTCGGTGCTAGTTTCATGGAAGGATGCTAATTATGTGATTGATTGTGGACCCGATTTTCGTCAGCAAATGATGCGTGAAGAAGTGGCATCAATCAACGGGATTTTATTTACCCATGAGCACGCAGATCATATTGCAGGCTTAGATGAAATACGTCCGTACTGCTTTCAAATAGGACCTGTACCTATATATTTAACAGAAAGAGTACTAGGGGTTTTACAAAAGCGATACGATTATATTTTTGCTACCGAAAATAGATATCCAAGTGCACCGAGTGTGGCTCCAACCATTATTTCACATAACGAAAGTTTTGAGTTAGCAGGAGTAAAGGTCAGGCCAATTGAAGTAATGCATGGTAACTTACCTATTCTCGGATATCGCTTTAATAATGTCGCATATATAACCGATATTAAAACGATTTCAGAAAATGAAAAAGAAAAGCTAAAAAATCTTGATGTTTTAATTGTTACAGGTTTGCGAAGAGAACCCCATAAAACACATTTTAATTTAGAAGAATCGTTAAGCTTTATAGAAGAGATAAAACCGAAAAAAGCATATTTAACGCATATAAGTGAACTTTTAGGGTTACATGAAGAGGTAGAAAAGGAATTACCAGAAAATGTGTTTTTAGCTTATGATGGACTACAGGTGTAGTATTAAAAATATCAATACTACAATCAATATAAATTACCTGAAGTAATTGATGATTTTAAAATAGCTTCTTATTTTTACTTTCAAATATTTATAGCATGAAAATTATTATATCGCCAGCAAAATCGTTAGACTTTGAAAGCAAAGCGACTACCGATGTGTATACACAACCTAGATTCCTAGAACAATCTGAAAAACTGAATAAAAAGCTAAAAACACTATCTAGAAAAAAATTGAGTGAATTAATGAAGATCTCTGATGAATTAGCTAGTTTAAATTATGATAGAAATCAAGATTGGCAACCCCCTTTTTCTTTAAACAATGCAAAACAAGCTGTCTTTGCTTTTACAGGTGAAGTATATAGGGGGATAGATGCTAACTCTATAGCAGAAGATAAAATTTCAGTTTTACAAGAGAAGTTAAGAATTTTATCAGGATTATATGGTTTGTTAAAACCGTTAGATTTAATTCAGCCCTATCGTTTAGAAATGGGAACTAAATTAAAAGTAGGAAGAAGAGAAAACTTATATAAGTTTTGGGATACTACATTGGCCGAGTCGTTAAATGAAGAATTAGGAGAAGGTGAATTGTTAATTAATTTAGCAAGTACCGAGTATTTTAAAGCACTTCCTAAAAAAGTATTGCAAGTACCGATGATAACTCCTGTTTTTAAAGATTTAAAAAACGGACAGTACAAAACTATTATGACATTTGCTAAGAAGGCACGTGGATTGATGGTACGTTATATTATAGATAATAATGTGGAAACTTTAGAAGAGTTAAAAGGTTTTGATGTGGATGGATATGGTTTTTCTGAAGAAATGTCTACTGAAACAGAATTAGTATTCACACGATAAATGAAACGAAAAAAAGTTGCTATTCTTTTTCTTTTAAGCTGTTTGTTAATTATTGCTTCTATTTATGTTTCAAATAAAGTAATAATTAATCATGCAGAAGGAAAACTATTTAACTCTACAGAAAACATCCCCAAAAATAAAGTAGGGCTGTTATTAGGTACAGCAAAGTATTTGTCTGATGGTAGAGTCAATTTGTACTACCAGTTTCGATTGAATGCAATAGTAGAGCTGTATAAAGCTAAAAAAATTGATTTCATTTTAGTAAGTGGTGATAATGGGAGTAAAGGATATGATGAGCCAACTGATTTTAAAAATGATTTGATTGAAGCAGGAATTCCTGAGGATACAATTTTTTTAGATTATGCAGGTTTTAGAACCTTAGATTCGGTAGTACGGGTGAAAGAAGTTTTTGGTCAAACCTCTATAACTATAATATCTCAACAATTTCATAACGAAAGAGCCTTGTACTTGGCAAACCATTTTGGTGTTGATGCAATTGGATATAACGCCAGAGGGGTTTCTGGAAAAAAAGCTATAAAAGTTCAATTAAGAGAATATTTAGCAAGAGTAAAAGTATTTGTAGATATTCTCTTAAATGTCAATCCTAAGTTTTTAGGAGAACCTATTGAAATAAAATAACCCTTAACAATCCGCTAAACGAACTGTAACAGCTAAGCCACCTTCAGAAGTTTCTTTATAATTTCTATTCATATCTTTAGCTGTTTCCCACATTGTATCAATTACTTTATCTAAAGGAACTTTAGATTCTTTAGGGTTGGTTTCTAAGGCTAATTCAGCAGCATTAATAGCTTTAATAGCTCCCATAGCATTACGCTCAATACAAGGCACTTGTACCAACCCTCCAATAGGATCACAAGTAAGTCCTAAATGATGTTCCATGGCAATTTCAGCAGCAACTAAACATTGTGACGGGGTTCCGCCTAATAATTCTGTTAATGCCGCCGCCGCCATAGCAGAGGATACCCCAATTTCAGCTTGACATCCCCCCATAGCCGCAGAAATTGTAGCGTTTTTCTTAAAAATACTTCCTATTTCTCCAGCAACTAGCAAGAACTTTTTAACATGCTCAAAAGTAGCGTTGTGGTTTTCTATTACTAGGTAATACATAATTACGGCAGGAATTACTCCAGCACTTCCATTGGTGGGAGCAGTAACGACTCTACCCAAAGAGGCATTTACTTCGTTAACAGACAGAGCTAAGCAGCTTACCCATTTTAAAATTTCACGGAATTTTACTTCCGTACTCCTAATAGCGGTAATCCACTCTTGTTGGTTGGTATATTCTGCTTCTTTTATAAGTCTTTGGTGTGTTTCAAATGCACGACGTTTTACATTCAATCCACCAGGTAAAATTCCTTGAGTATGACAACCAATATACATGCATTCTAACATAGTACTCCATATGCGATGTAATTCTTTGTCGATATCTTCAGCAGAATTAATTACAAGTTCATTTTGATAAACAATATCAGAAATGTTTACACTTTCCTTTTCACAATACGCTTCGAGTTCGGTAGCTCTGTTGATAGGAAAGGGGAAGTTTTGTTTGTTAATTTCAATATCTTCAGCAAGGTGGTCATCTTCCTGTACAATAAAACCTCCACCAATAGAATAGTATGTTTCTGTAGAAATTTCTACACCATTTGAATAGCCTCTAAAGGTCATGCCATTAGCATGAAAAGGTAAAAATTCTTTATTAAATTTTACAGAACCATTGGCAAAAACAATATTTCTTTCGTTATTAAAAAATAAAAATTCTTTGGTTTGAATATCGCTAATTATAACATCAATGGTTTCAATAGGAATATATTCAGGGTCAGCACCACTTAAACCTAATAAAACAGCTAAGTCTGTTGCATGCCCTTTACCAGTTAGTGAAAGTGAACCATACAAGTCTACTTTTATTTCTTCAATTAAAAGAAATTCATTGGTCTCTTTTAATTTTTGTATCCATTGTTGAGCCGCTCTCCAAGGGCCTAAGGTATGAGAACTAGAAGGTCCCACCCCAATTTTAAGCATGTCAAAAACGCTGATAAATTGCGACATAAATATAAGTTGTTTGTTGGTGGCTAAAATAAAAAAATCCTGTATTTAAAACTTAAATACAGGACTTATATTTTCTTAAAAAGAGAGCAACTACATTCCGTAAACAGACTCCTTATCAAATTTCTTAACTAACATGTAGTATACAACTGCACGATACTTATTTCTTTCAGACTTTCCAATTCTCTCCATCACTTCTCCAATAGCCTTATCTAATTCAGGTCCATCAGCTAAACCTAATTTTTTCATTAAAAAGTTCTTCTTAACTGTTTCTAGTTCTTTAGGGTCGCTACCAGATACTGTTTCTGCATCATTTTTATAAATAGAAGGCCCTAATCCTTTTGTAACAGCAGTTAATAACTCAGTGTTAGAACGAATATCTCTGTCGTCCATAAATTTTTTATAAAGTGCTACTTTCTCGTCAAATTTACTCATGATTTTTTGTTTAAAATTAGATATTAATTTTTTGTTCTTTCAAATATAGAAAAATAATTAACTCTTTCAAATATCTAAGTGTTAATAAGAAAGAGAGGTAGCTATTGTTAATTAAATTGTTGAAAAGAAATGAACACCTGAGTAAATGGGTATTATTCTTGTAGTAACTTTATATAAATTCAAATCTGTAGCCTATGTCAATATCAAAATTTGAATCCATGTTGAAAACCAACGAGGTATATTTTTTCGATGCTGTAGAGTTTGAAACAATTATAGAGCATTATTTAAATATAGGTAAGCAGTCGTTGGCAAAAAAAGCGGTGCAGTTAGGTTTGGAGCAGCATCCGTCTTCAATTCAATTGAAGTTAATGAAAGTAGAAATTTTAATTTTTGAAGATGAATTGCATGAAGCAATTAAGATGTTGTCTAACATCGAAGCCGTAGAACCCCATAATGATGAAGTATTCATTCAAAAAGCAATTATTTTATCTAAAAAGAAACAGCACATAGAGGCAATTGCTATTTTACAAGAATCTTTACAGTATATAGAAGATCCATCCGATATTTGGTCAATGATAGGGATGGAGTACTTATACCTTGATGACTTTGAAAATGCACGTTTGAATTTTGCAAAGTGTATTGAGGTAGATTACGAAGATTATTCTTCGTTATACAATATTGTGTATTGTTTTGATATGGAAGACAGTCATGAAGATGCAATAAATTTTTTAAACTCTTACTTAGATAAAAACCCATATTGCGAAGTAGCGTGGCATCAACTAGGAAGACAGTATTTTGAGTTAGGAATGTTTAAAGAAGCGTTAACAGCTTTTGACTATGCGGTATTAATTGATGATAGTTTTATAGGAGGGTATTTAGAGAAAGCAAAATCATTAGAAGAGTTAAAGCGTTATGAAGAAGCTATAGAAAATTATTTGGTAACCCTTGAACTAGATGATCCAACCGCTTACGCCTACATAAGAATAGGAGAATGTTATGAGAAACTTGAGAATACTCAAACCGCAATTCATTTTTATAAAAAAGCCGTACATGAAGATCCTCTTTTAGATAGAGGTTGGATTTTGCTAACAAACGCTTGTTATAACCAAGAAAATTATCAAAAAGCACTGTATTATATCAATAAAGCGATTCATATAGATGAAGCAAACGTTTTGTACTGGAGACGTTATGGAGACATCAACTTGAAGCTTAATTTTTACGAAGAGTCCGTTAAAGCTTTTAAAACGTGCTTGTCATTAGGCGATAGAGAAATTGAAATCTATGTGGCATTAGCAGATTTATTATTGTTTTTAGGTGAATTTAATGAAGCACTTAAGACATTAATTCAAGCGAAAAAAACATATAAGGAGTTTGCAGAAATTGAATACAGGCTTTGTGGGTTATTTATGATTCTTGGAAAAGAAGAGTATAGTGTAACACATTTAAATAATGCTTTGGCTATCGATTTCGAATACCATACAATTGTAAAAGAGTTGTATCCTTCTGTCTTTGAAAATAAAAGAATACAACAAATCATATCTAGTTACAACAAAGCCATTCAGTAACTACTTACGAAATTGCTATTAAAATTAATTGTTGAGAATTATTACTAAATCTTCTAATTAAGAACACAAATAAAATTTGTGGTTCTTATTTTTTCTTTGCAAACTTATGTCTGCTAATTTTTTAGTGCTTCACAAGTTAACTCTTAAGTATGAAAGTAATTAATTACAAGGAGAATAAAACCTTGTAATACGACTGTAATTAGAAGAAAGAGAATTATGTACTTTGTTGAGTGATGTAGGTTGCAAGTAACCGACCAAAAGGAAACGTTAAATTTCAATTAAAAAGTAAAAATGAAATCATTGTTTTTTGTTTAAAAATGACTAAAATTGAGTAAATTTGATATTCGTTTTATGAGAAAAATAAAAAAAATAGCAGTGATGACTTCTGGAGGGGATGCTCCAGGAATGAATGCGGCTATACGATCTGTTGTAAGAACTTGTGCTTATTATCGAACAGATTGTATGGGAATATATAGAGGGTATCAAGGATTGATTGAAGGAGATTTAATTCCGTTAACCGCTAGAAGTGTAAATAATATCATTCACAAAGGAGGTACTATTTTAAAGTCGGCTCGTTCAAAAGAGTTTAGAACAAAAGAAGGGAGGCAAAAAGCCTATGAAAGTCTAAAAAAGAACAATGTAGATGCGTTGGTGGTGATTGGAGGAGATGGCTCTTTTACTGGAGGAGTGATTTTTAATAAAGAGTTCAATTTTCCTATCATAGGAATTCCGGGAACCATAGATAATGATATCTCTGGAACAAGTCATACACTTGGTTACGATACAGCGTTAAATACAGCTGTAGAGGCAATTGATAAAATTAGAGATACAGCGTCTTCTCACAATCGACTTTTCTTTGTCGAGGTTATGGGGCGTGATGCAGGGTTTATAGCATTAAATGCAGGGGTTGGTGCAGGAGCGGAAGAGATTTTAATACCAGAAGAAGATTTAGGATTAGAAAGAATGTTAGAGTCTCTAAAGAAAAGTAGAAGATCAGGAAAATCATCTAGTATAGTAGTGGTTTCTGAAGGAGATAAAACCGGTAAAAATGTATTTGAATTAGCTGATTACGTAGAAAAAAACTTACCTGAATACGAAGTGAGAGTTTCAGTATTAGGGCACATGCAAAGAGGAGGCTCTCCGTCATGTTTTGATAGGGTTTTAGCAAGTAGGTTAGGAGTAAGTGCTGTAGAACTATTACTTGATGGAAAAACAAATTTAATGGTGGGGTTGAAAGATAATAAAGTAACTGCTACCGATTTAGAAAAAGCAATCAAAGGGCAACATAATATTGATACCGAACTATTAAGAGTATCAGATATTATGACCACTTAAATACGAATATAAAATTTTAAATAATGATAAAAATAGGAATTAACGGATTTGGAAGGATTGGTCGATTGGCATTCCGTTCTGCAATGAAAAGAGACAACATTCAAGTTGTGGCTATTAACGATTTGTTAGATGTAGATTATTTAGCCTATTTATTGAAGTATGATTCTGTTCATGGACGATTTGAAGGAGTTGTTGAAGTCAAAGACGGAAACTTAGTAGTAAATGGACAAACAATAAGAATTACTGCTGAAAGAAATCCTGAAAACTTAAAATGGAATGAAGCAGGGGCAGAATATGTAATCGAATCTACAGGTTTTTTTACCGATAAAGATAAAGCAGCAATGCATATTACTGGAGGGGCAAAAAAAGTAGTTATTTCAGCACCTTCAAAAGATGCTAATATGTATGTGATGGGAGTAAATCATAAAGATTTAACAGCTGATGAAATTATTTTTTCAAATGCTTCATGTACCACAAACTGTTTAGGGCCATTAACTAAAGTAATTCACGATAATTTTGGATTGAAAGAGGGGTTGATGACTACAGTGCATGCAGCCACATCAACACAAAACACCGTTGATGGACCGAATAAAAAATGGAGAAGAGGACGTTCAGTAGTAAATAATATTATTCCTACTTCAACAGGTGCAGCAAAAGCTGTAACAAAGGTTATTCCAGAATTAGAAGGGAAATTAACAGGAATGGCAGTTAGAGTTCCTGTGGCAGATGTTTCTTTAGTAGATTTAACGTTTAGAACAGAAAAAGCGACTTCGTTAAAAGAAATTTTAGCAAGCTTACAAGAGGCTTCTGAAGGTGAATTTAAAGGAATTATAGGATATACTGAAGATGAGGTGGTATCACAAGATTTTGTGTCAGAAACGAGAACTTCAGTAATTGATGCCGATGCTTGTTTAGAATTAAATGAAAACTTTTTTAAAGTAATATCTTGGTACGATAACGAGTTTGGTTACGCAACTAAGATTGTAGACTTATTAGAGTATTCGGCTTCTTTATAAAAGCATAAATATTTTATCCGTAGTGCATTTTGAAACAACAATATTATAGATTGTCAGTTCGAGTGATTTTGAGGTACGAAAAATCGTATCGAGAACTAATTTAACAATCAAAATTCTTTTTCTCGATACAAATTTCACTCATTGCAATCGTGAAATTCACTCGAATTGACAGAATTATATCAAAAAGCACAACTGGTAATATTTTTTTAACACTATTTATGGAAATAGCAATTATAGCACATGATGGAATGAAAGCTGAAATGGTTCAGTTTTTAAATGAACACAAAGAAGTCTTACGTCAAAAAAGTGTTCAATTAATAGCTACAGGAACAACTGGAGAAAAAGCAGAAAAAGCAGGTTTTGAAGTAATAAAATTTTTATCAGGACCTATTGGAGGCGATGCGCAAATTGCAGGCAGGGTAGCAGAAGGAAAATGTCAAATGGTTTTGTTTTTTAGAGATCCGTTAGCAAAGCATCCACATGAACCAGATATATCTATGCTAATGCGTTTGTGTGATGTACACGATGTGCCGTTAGCTACAAATCCATCTACAGCAGAATTGTTGATAAAAGCAATATAAAAATTATAAATAAAAAAGAGAAACATAATTGTTTCTCTTTTTTGATTGATAAAAATGTTTGGCTATAGTGTTCGTGTACCCGTTAATTACCGAATTGGTTACACGTTTTATTCGTATTCGAAACTGGTCCAAAGTCTCGATTTGACAACTTTTTTTTTGTATTTTCCAGGGATAACCTCAATTTTTTCAATTGCTTCCCTAAATAAGTTGTCTATTTCATTTGTCTGTGGATAGGACTTTACTTTGATGTTTTGAATTTCTGCATTTTCAGTTACAGTTAAATAGACATAAACGCTCCCTTTAAATTCAATTTCAAAACTCAGTTTTTCATTTATCAATTCGTTTAGTCTGTTTTCAGAACAGTCAATTCGTTCTTTTTCAGATAAGTCTTTTTTACAATCATTTTCGAATGGCAATTCAGTTAGAATTGCATAATGATAAATACCTTCTTTTTTCTGTTTATATGGCTTGACTTTATACCCTTTTTCAGCAGAATCGTCTGCGTCTAAAAAATGACCTTTTGGAATTTGCCCAATTGCAAAAACTGGTAATAACATTAAAAAAGTAAGAATATTCCATTTGTTTTTCTTCATCTTATTATTTTAGTCAAATGTGTTATACAAGTTAAAATACTTGTTGTTTTAATACTGATACCGCCAACGAAGTGGTTAGTTTTTTTAAGCTATTTAATAGCTATCATGCTAATTTCAACATTGACAAACTTAGGTAAGTTAGCAACCTCTACTGTTTCACGAGCAGGAGCAGTGGTGTCATCAAAATACTCACCATAAACAGCATTAATTTTTGAAAAGTTATGCATGTCTGAAATAAAAATAGAAGTTTTAATAACGTTTTCAAAAGTCATACCAGCCGCAGCTAATACTTCTTTCATGTTTTGCATTACCTGTTGAGTTTCTGCTTCGATAGAGTCTAAAACTAACTCTCCAGTTTCAGGGTTGATAGCTATTTGTCCAGAAGTATACAAAGTATTTCCACTAAGTACTGCTTGGTTGTATGGACCAATTGGAGCGGGAGCTTTACTTGTAGTGATTATTTTTTTCATATCTATTTAAGTTTTAAAATTAAAAAAAACATTTTAGCCAACAGCCAACAGCCAACAGCCAACAGCCAACAGCCAACAGCCAACAGCCAACAGCCAACAGCCAACAGCCTTAAAACAACACTCTGTCCGGGGGTTTGTTCTTATCCCATTTTAAATCGCTTAGCACTGAAGATTTTACCCCAATAAAGAAGTTATAAGACGAGTTAACACCAAAAGGAGTCCAATTAAAATTAAATCGCCAACTGTCTAAATCTCTTGAAAAATTAAGTCTGGTATAGGTAAAAGCGTTGTCTTTAATATCATAACCAGAAGAAAAGCCTATTTTCCATTTAGGAGATAATTCTACATTACCACTAAACATCAATGCATTGTTATTAATTCTACTGTTTAAACCATTGTTTGTATAGGTCATACTATAGACTAAATTAAGAGTCCAAGGAATTTTAGCTCTATAGAGTTCGGTTTCTTTAGTTTCGCTTTCGCCTTTTTTGTTATCTCTATTATTTGGGAAACCGTTAGTCGGACCTATATTTTCTCCAAAAACATCTGGGGTGTCTTGCGCACCATTTCCATTTTTACTATCGGAGTCGTCTTTATCATCCTTGTTTTTTTCAAAATCCTTACTAGAAATAGAATAATTTGCTGTTACTCCTAAATTAGTCATTCTAAAAAGACTACTGTTAAATTTATTAATTCTTACCCCTTTACTGTTTACTTGATATGGATCTAAATCGGCACGCATATTTAAAGCTAGTTTGTCTTTAAAAAAACGTGTGCCAGCACTAACGTTTACAGTACTCCAACGTAAACTATCAGCGGCAAAATTGTAGTTCGTACTAAAGTTTAAATTGTTAAGAATTATAACTTTTTTATCTTCTTCGTCACTGTCAGGTTCTTTCGGAGCTACTTTTGCTTCTAAAACATTTTTTACAGAAATACCAATAGAATTTGAAATTCCACTTCCTGGAACCGAATAAATACCACCTTCAAAAGGAGAGTAGGTTAATAAGTCATTTGGATCAGAACTTTGACGAACTGTTAAGTTGTAATCATCTGCAAAATCAGGGCGGTATTGATAAGAAATAGCAGGGGTAATCGTATGGCGTATGGCTTTTAAACGCCCTTTATTGACAGGGAATATTCCATAGATCGTCGTAGACAAAGAAACCGCTAAATTATATTCATTATAGCGAGTAAAACCACTAATAGTGTCATTAACAGCAGCACCAAGATTATCATCTTTGTTTACCGCAGTTGGGTCGTATCGTTTTTTTATTCGATCAAAGTACCAAACATCCTTATAGTTTACATTAGGTGATAACGTAAAGTATTTTAAAGCTTTTAAACTTGTACTGCTACTTAAGTTGTGTTGAACTCCTTTTTTAGCAGTTTTAAACATTTTAGAAGTAAAAAACTCATCATCAGTAGTATTGATCTGATATTGACCTTGCATATTATAGTTAAGGCCTATTCGCTGAAAGGCATTCTTTTTAACCCCACCTTTTCCTTCAAACGGATAAATACGATCCATGTTAAGTTGTAAAGAAGGGAGTGTCATGGTAATAGACTCGGTGTTGGTATTTTGTGAGTGAGTTGCTGTTACACTCACATTAAAAGGAGTACCAACAAACTTCTTGTAGTAAGAAATAGAAGAACTCAAGGTGTTGTTTAAAAATTGAGAACTATTAAATTCGTTTAAAGATTGGCGATAATACTTACTACTTCCTAAGTTAACAGAAGCGGAAAAACGGGAGTTCGGACTCGATTTAGCATCTTGGCTATGACTCCATCTGAGATTGAAGTTGGAAGATTTTTGATAATCACTTAAACCACGTATCCCTTGAACAAGATTTTCAAAACGTATACTAAAGTTTCCACTAAATTTATAACGAACATAATAGTTAGAAGTAGCATTTAACCCCCAACTACCATTGGTATATAAATCACCTAATACCGTTAAATCAAAATAATCACTTAAAGCAAAGTAGTACCCTCCATTTTGCATAAAAAAGCCTTGATTGTTACTTTCCCCCCAAGAAGGAATGATAAAACCTGAGGTTCTCTTATCCGTTAAAGGAAAATAAGCAAAAGGTAAATAAACAGGTGTAGGAACATCTGCCAATACTAAATTGCTACCACCAACAATAATTTTTTTACCAGGAACTAGCTTAGCTTTGTTTGTTTGAATATAATAATCTGGAATTTTCTTTTTTGAAGTGGTAAAACGCAACCTCCGCATGTATATAGTTGAGTCGTTTACACGTTTTGTTTTTTCTCCGTAGGTAATAATTCCAGCTTGATCTGTTTTAACACCGTAAACCAGTGCCTTCTTAGTTTTAAAATTAAACAGAATAGAGTCTTGTTCAGATTCTTGTCCACCTTGTTTAAACTGAGGTCTTTGATGATACCCAGTGCTATCTTTTATACCTTTAGCATATACCATATTGTTTTTGTAATCTAGAATAATTATCCCTGCTTTTAAATCAATATCAGTATAGGTTACTTGGGCTTTATTGTATAAGGTAATTGTTTTGTCTTTGGCATTTTGTATGGTGTAATCTTCAGCATCGTGCGTAATTATACCATCAATTACTTCTTTCGGTTTAATAGAATCGTTAGCAATGGTATCTCTTTTTCTATGAACAAGAGCATTGTTTTTTAAACCTATTAAGGTGTCTTTAGGACTAGTGAATATAGAGTCTTTACTAGGTTTTTGAGGAGTAATACCTTTCTTGCCAAATTCTTGCGCAGTACTTAATTGAAAACAAAAAAGATAGAAAGCTAAAAGTATGTAAGTTGGATTTGCTCGCAATATTATTAATACTATTTTTGTGTTATATTTAAAAACTTTGGCGTGTTATTTGAATGCCTATATTTTAAAAACCAAAAATAGTTAAATTTTATTGATGCAATTCTTAAATTTCCGTAAATATAATATCTCAAAATTAAGCTTAATCATTCTAACCTCTATAACTATTTTGTATGGGGGAATATTATCGGTTTCAGCGCAAAAAAAATACACAGTTGTTCTTGATGCAGGCCATGGAGGAAAAGACCCAGGGAACTTAGGGAATGGTTTTAGAGAAAAAAACATAGCTTTAAGAGTTGCGCTAGATGTAGGTAAGGAGTTGTTAACCTCTAAAGATATTGAAGTAGTTTACACTCGTAAAAAAGATGTTTTTGTAGAGCTGCATAATCGTGCTAAAATAGCCAATGATAAGAAAGCAGATTTATTTGTATCCATCCACTGTGATGCCTTTAGAAGGTCAGATCCGCATGGAGCGAGTACTTTTGTGTTAGGATTAAGTGGAAATAAAGAAAACTTAGAAATAGCTAAAAAAGAGAACTCGGTAATTTTATTAGAGGATAATTATAAGCAGAACTACGATTACGATCCGAATTCACCAGAATCAGTAATAGGACTATCAGTACTACAAGAAGAAAACCTTGAAAATAGTTTAGGAATCGCAGGCTTGGTTCAAAATAATTTTGTAGCCATAAAAAGAAATAATAGAAAGGTAAAACAAGCAAACTTTTTAGTGTTAAGAGAAACGGTTATGCCCAGTGTTTTAATAGAGTTGGGTTTTTTAACGAATAAGAATGAGGGAAAATTTCTAAACTCTAGAAGTGGTCAAATAAAAATGGCGAAGTCAATCGCTCAAGCAATAAGAAAATATTTTGAGCGATTAAAGTTAAATACAATTAGTGAAACACTAACAGTGAATGCACCGTTAGTAGAAAAAGAGATTTCTAAACCTGTTATAAAAAAAGAAACGCCTAAGCAAGTTGTTAAAAAAGAAACGCCCCCAAAGAAAAAAACTACAGAATCCAAACCTGTATCAACAGACGTTGTATTTAGAATACAAATAGCCGCCTCTAGAAAAAAACTTTCTACAAGTAGTTTTAAAGGGTTAGAAAATGTTGAGTCTTTATTTATAGATGATTACTACAAATATTACTACGGAAATTCACCAAGTTTATCTGGAATAAAGAAGGTGTTACCAGAGGTAAGAAGGAAAGGGTATAAAGATGCTTGGGTAGTCGCTTTTAAAAATGGAAAACGAATTTCGATAAAAGAAGCACTGAAAAACCGTTAATTTAGAGGTATTCTATATTTATACTCCCAAAATTATTATTATTTTCGCTCGTATAAATATATTCTATGTCTAAAGAACTAAAAACAGGAATTGTTGCTGTCGTTGTTATTGCACTATTTATTTGGGGTTATAACTTCTTAAAAGGACAAGATTTGTTCAGTGCTAATGCAAGACACTTTTTTGTAGAGTACAATAATATTAATGGTTTGAATGAAGCGAGCTCAGTCACCATTAATGGCTTAAAAGTAGGGAAGGTGGATGAAATTAGATTCAATGAGAACCCAGATAAAAAGGGGAATTTAATTGTTAAAATTTCATTAGATACCGACTTTAACTTCTCAAAAAACAGTATTGCTAAGATTTATTCAGCTAGCTTAATGGGAGGTCAAAATTTAGCAATTATTCCTAAATATGATGGAGAAGTAGCCAAGTCAGGAGATTATTTAAAAGGAGAGGTTGAGTCAGATATATTTTCATCAGTAGGTGAAAAATTAAACCCAATTCAAGCAAAACTAGAAAATGTGTTGGTAGGAGCCGATTCTTTATTAATTGGATTCAATCAAGTATTAGACGAAAAATCGCGTCAGAGTTTAAACAGAAGTATTTTAGGTTTGGAAGTAACTATTTCTGATGTTCGTAAAACATTATCTTCTGTAAATTCATTATTAGCAGATAATAAAGGAAACTTAAATGCTACCTTGGCTAATGCCAAAAAGATAACAGACAATTTTTCTAAAGTATCAGATGATTTAGCAAAGGCTAACTTAGGAGAATCCGTTAAAAAATTAGAAGCAACTTTAGCAAATGTAAATGGGTTGTTAGCTAATATGAAATCAGGAAAAGGAACTTTAGGAAAGTTAATGACTGATGAAAAAATGTATACTAATCTTACCAATGCTTCTAAAGAATTAGAAGAATTGTTAAGAGAAATGAAGCTAAACCCAAAACGTTTTGTACACTTCTCATTATTTGGGAAAAAAGCAAAGCCGTATAACGAAGAGAATAATACCAAAAATGTAAGTAATAAATAAGCTTACATTTTTATAAATCTAACAAAACTTAATAATTAAAGAACGATGGAGAAATACGTACCAAACATTTTTTTTGCACTTATTTTAATTGCAGGTATCGGGTATTTTGTAATGAATGTTCGTAAGTTAATACGAAACATCAAATTAGGGAAGGATATTGATAGAACGGATAGAAAGCCTGAACGATGGAAAAACATGGCAAAAATCGCTTTAGGGCAATATAAAATGGTACGACGTCCAGTTTCAGGTATCTTACATATAGTTGTATATGTTGGGTTCATTTTAATCAATATCGAAATGTTAGAAATCGTTATTGATGGATTATTTGGTACACATCGTGTTTTTCAACCAATTATTGGAGATGCTTTATACGGGTTCTTGATAGGAAATTTTGAAGTGTTAGCATTACTAGTTTTTGTAGCTGTAACAATTTTTTGGTTCCGTAGAAATATAGAGAAAGTAAAACGTTTTTGGAACAAAGAAATGGAAGGTTGGCCAAAGAATGATGGTAATATTATTTTATATTTTGAAATGGTATTAATGACTTTGTTCTTGGTAATGAATGCGACAGATGTACATTTTCAAGAAGCAGGAGTAGGAAATGTAGTTTCTCAATTTATTGCACCTTGGTTTGATGGTTTTTCTAATGAATCATTACATACCATTGAAAAAACAGCTTGGTGGTTGCATATTGTAGGAATTTTAATTTTCTTAAACTATTTATACTATTCTAAGCACTTACATATTTTATTAGCTTTCCCTAACACGTTTTTTGCAAACTTAAACCCTAAAGGACAGTTTAATAATTTAGAAGCGGTAACGAAGGAAGTAAAAATGATGATGGATCCAGATGCTGACCCATATGCTATGCCAGAAGAAGGAGAGGATGAAGGAGAACCAGAAAAATTTGGAGCTTCAGATGTAACTGATTTAAACTGGGTACAGTTAATGAATGCTTACACTTGTACTGAGTGTGGACGTTGTACATCATCTTGTCCTGCCAACCTAACTGGTAAAGAATTATCACCACGTGCTATTATGATGAAAACACGTGACCGTTTAGAAGAAGTAGGAAAGAATATTGATGAAAATGGAGGAGAGTTTAAAGATGACGGTAAGCAATTATTAAACGATTACATCACTCCAGAAGAACTATGGGCGTGTACAAGTTGTAATGCCTGTGTACAAGAATGTCCTATTGGTATCGATCCTTTATCTATTATTATGGAGATGCGTCGTTATTTAGTAATGGAAGAATCAGCAGCTCCACAAGAGTTAAATATGATGATGACCAATATTGAAAATAACGGAGCACCTTGGCAGTATAGTCAAATGGATAGATTAAACTGGAAAGACGAAGAGTAGTAGTTTTTAACTATTTTATTCCGTAAAAATTAAAAAGTAACCTCTGTTTGAGGTTGTAAACAAAAAAAACAGTTCAACAATTAAACGATAAAGAATTATGAACGTACCAACAATGGCAGATATGATGGCTCAAGGAAAACAACCAGAAGTGTTGTTTTGGGTAGGAGCTGCAGGAAGTTATGATGATAGAGCAAAAAAAATAACAAGAGCTTTCGTAAAAATATTACAACAAGCTGGGGTTGATTTTGCAGTATTAGGTACCGAAGAAAGTTCAACAGGAGACGCAGCAAAGCGTGCCGGAAACGAGTTTTTATTTCAAATGCAAGCAGTTACTAATATAGAAGTATTAAATGCCTACGAAGTAAAAACGATTGTAACTTGCGATCCACATTCATTTAATACCTTAAAAAATGAATATCCTGGATTAGGAGGGAAATATAAAGTGTATCACCACACTCAGTATATTAGTAAGTTAATTAAAGAAGGGCGTTTAACTATTGAAGACGAAAATTTAAACGGTAAGCGTTTAACGTATCACGACCCATGTTACTTAGGACGTGCAAATGATGTATATGAAAGTCCACGTGAATTAATTCGTCGTTTAGGAGTAAAGATGACTGAGATGAAACGTCATAAGTCAACAGCATTATGTTGTGGAGCAGGAGGAGCACAAATGTTTAAAGAACCAGAAAAAGGAGATAAGGATATAAATGTGTTAAGAACAGAAGATGCGTTAGAAACAAATCCGCAAATTATTGCTACTGGATGTCCTTACTGTAATACCATGATGACCGATGGTGTAAAATTCAAAGAAAAAGAATCGCAAATACAAGTAAAAGACATTGCAGAGTTAATTGCGGAAGCAAATAACCTATAGTAAAGAGATATAAAGTTTTCTTAAAAGTGTGTTACGAGAGTAGCACACTTTTTTCTTTGTAGTAAGTTTGTTGAAAAATAATTCAAAAACAAAAAAGAATGAGATACCTTTTTACCTTTTTATGCTTAGTGCTTTTAACATCCTGTGATGATACCGATTTTTCTCTTGATGGAAATGGAAACTTGGCAACAATAACATTTAATATTACGAGTACAAGTAATGACAACAATGGAAGAATTAAAACTGTTTTTTTAGAATCAGGTTTTTTTAAGTACGATAATACTACAACAACTAATGTTTTTCCTTATAAGAAATCATACACAGATGAAATTAATTTTGCTGCTAACTTAGCTTTTGAATACGAAGATAAAGCCACAGACAATTTTAGTGTCTATACACTAACAATGGAAATCTTTAGAGATAATGTTTTAGTAGATAAAAGAGAATATTTTATAGATAAACCAGGAACAAAAGTAGGTTTTGATGCAGTAGTAAATAAATAAACAACTCATATACTTTAAGATAAAAGGAAAGCGTAGCTTTCCTTTTTTTATGCGTAAATAACTATCTTTGAAAATCATACTATCTCAATGAAAAACTACATAAAAGCAGCACGTTTACGTACCTTACCATTATCCGTTTCAGGAATTATTGTTGGAGCCTTTTTAGGATTAAATGAATCTTTTTTGAAAGTGTCTTCAACTCTTTTTGATACAACTATTTGTGTAGGAAGAAAAAATATATTGGAGTCTTCTATTTTTTGGTTAGCAATTTTAACCACTATTGGTTTTCAAGTATTATCTAACTTTGCCAATGATTACGGAGATGGAATAAAAGGTACAGATAATGAAAGGGAAGGAGAAGCACGTATGGTAGCTTCAGGAGCGATTACTCCAAAACAAATGAAAAACGCAATGATTGTTACAGGAGTCATTACGACTATTATTGCATTGCTACTGATTTATGTTTCCTTTGGTAAAGACAATTTTTTGTATTCAGTAATTTTCTTCGGATTAGGAATCGCTTCAATTGTTGCTGCTATAAAATATACCGTTGGGAAATCTGCTTATGGTTATAGTGGATTTGGAGATATTTTCGTTTTTATCTTTTTCGGATTGTTAGCAGTCGTTGGAACCTATTTTTTATATACAAAACAATTGAACTTTATCATTTTTTTACCAGCAATTACAGTTGGATTGTTAAGTACTGCAGTGCTTAATTTAAATAATATGCGTGATAGAGAGAATGATGCAAAATCCGGAAAAAATACGTTGGTAGTGAAAATGGGAGGAGAATCTGCAAAATTTTATCACTATTTTTTAATTATAGCGTCTTTTATAGTTGCTTTATTATATACGGTAATTAAGTTTCAGTCACCTTACCAATTTTTGTTTGTCATAGCTTACCTTCCTTTGGTAAAACATTTAGTTTTTGTATATAAAAATAAAGAAGAAGCCTTGTTAGATGGAGAGCTTAAAAAAGTGGCGCTCAGTACCTTTCTTTTTTCAATTTTATTCGGATTAGGTCAAATTTTGTAACTTCCCGAGAAAATTTAATACTATGAGAACTATTTTAGTCTTTTTCGGAACGTTTCTATTATTTATTAGCTGCAATAGCAAAGGAGCGAACCCAACCTCTTATGGAGAGCTTAAAACTTCAGGAAATTTTGATATTACTAAAGAAATTGTAGAAGCATCAGAAGTTGCATCAGAGAATAAAGAAGTAACAATTGAAAGAAAACTTATTAAAACAGGAGATATTTCATTTGAGACAGATGATTTATTAGAGACAAGAAATCATATAGAGCAAGCAGTAAAAAAATATAACGGATACATTTCTGCTGATAACGAGTACAAATCTTCTCAAAATATTACTTCAAATTTAACGGTTCGAATTCCTTCAGAAAGTTTTGATACTTTTTTAAATGAGATTTCATCAAAAGTAGCAAGGTTTGATAATAAGAATATCTCTGTTAACGATGTAACAGAACAATTTTTGGATGTACAAGCACGTTTGAAAGTAAAAAAAGAAGTAGAACAACGATATAGCGAAATACTAAATAAAGCTAGTTCGGTAAAAGAAATTTTAGAAGTTGAAAGAGAACTAGCCAATGTAAGATCTGACATTGAATCGATGGAAGGACGTTTGAAGTATTTACAAAATCAAGTGTCGTTTTCAACCTTATCAATTCGATTTTATAAAAAAGAAGTAAGTAACACTTATTCCAAAAGTTTTGGAAGACGTATAGCTGATGCTTTTGGTAATGGAGTAGACAATATAAAATGGTTCTTTATCGGTTTGATAAATATTTGGCCATTTATACTTTTAATAGTTTTATTAATTATATTCATAAAGAAACGAATTAAACGAAAAGAATAGATACATGAAAATCACTTTTTACGGTCACGCATGTTTTGGTATTGAAATTAACGGAACATACATATTAGTCGACCCTTTTATTACAGGAAACCCATTAGCTACTAATATAGACGTAGATCAAGTAAAAGCAGATTATATATTACTTACACATGCGCATCAAGATCATGTATTGGATGTAGAGCACATTGCAGAAAGAACAGGAGCTACAATTATTTCAAACTTTGAAATTGTAACATATTATGCTGCTAAAGATTTAAAAGGACATGCCGTGAACCATGGAGGTACATATAAAAACGAGGTGTTTTCAGCCAAATATGTCAACGCTATTCACACTTCTTCATTTGCTGATGGAAGTTATGGAGGGCAACCGGGTGGTTTTGTAATAACAGCAGGAGAAAAGTCCTTGTACATATCTGGAGATACAGCGGTAACAATGGATATGCAATTAATACCGATGTCTACAAACTTAACAGCCTCTATTTTTCCTTTAGGAGATAATTTTACCATGGGAGTTGATGATGCTATTATAGCAAGTGATTTAGTGATTTGTAATAAGGTCATAGGATGTCATTTTAATACCTTTCCTCCAATCGAAATAGATGTAGAAGAAGCTAAAGAAAAGTTTGCTCAAGCAAAAAAAGAATTGTTAATTTTAGAAATCGGACAAACAATAACTATTTAAGTAAACCTTTTATTTAGGTATTATATACATGAAAAAAATTAAAATAATTTTAGGAGTAATAACAGTTTTAATTCTTGCTTTTTTCCTAACAGGACTCATAGTAAAAGAAGTTGTATATGTGAATGAGGTAACAATTAATAAGCCAGTGAATGAAGTTTTTATAGATTTTCAAGATAAAGAACTGATGAAAGAATGGATGCCAGAAGTAAAATCAATAGAAATTTTAAAAGAACAGCCCAATAAAATTGGAAGTAAATATAAAGTAGTTGTTGAAAATCAAGGTAAATTGATAACTATGACAGAAGAAGTATTAGCGTATAAAGAAAATGAACAACTTACTCTTCACTTTGATGCAGAAAATATGCTAAAAACAGATGATTATACATTTATTTCTGAAGGAAACTCAACTAAAATAGTACAAACTACTACCTGTACTAGTGAATCGTATGTAATGAGCTGTTTATTTCCATATTTTAAAGGAGCATTGAAAAAAATGAGTCAGCAATATTTAGAAAATTTTAAAAAAGCTTCTGAAGCTCATAATTAAAACACGAACAATTGATAAAAGCTACCTACCATAAATACTTACTGAATTTTAAACAGGCAAGTGGTACCTCTCGTGGAGTTTTAAGAACCAAGGAAACTTGGTTTCTAATTTTAGAAAATGAAGGAAAGAAAGGTTTTGGAGAATGCGGTTTATTCAGAGGTTTAAGTGCTGATGATAAACCCGATTATGAAGAGAAATTACAGTGGGTGTGTAACAATATTAATTCTGGCTTAGAGAAATTATTACTTGAACTCAACGAGTTTCCGTCGATACAATTTGGATTAGAACAGGCATTTTTATCCATAGAAAACCAAACACCATTTGAATTATTTCCATCTAAGTTTACCGAAGGAAAGCAACAAATTTCTATAAACGGATTAATTTGGATGGGAGATAAAGCCTTTATGCAACAACAAATAAAAGATAAGTTGCAACAAGGTTTTACTACGATAAAGATGAAAATTGGAGCGATAGATTTTGATACAGAAATAGCCTTGTTACAATCAATACGAAAAGAATTTTCAGCCAAAGAAATTGAACTTCGTGTAGATGCTAACGGAGCTTTTTTACCCCAAAATGCTTTAGAAAAATTACAAAAATTATCTGAGTTAGAATTACACTCTATAGAACAACCAATAAAACAAGGACAATGGCAAGAAATGGCAAGTTTATGTGAAAAAACACCCTTGCCAATTGCGATAGATGAAGAATTGATAGGCGTTTTCTCTTCCAAAGAAAAAGAAAACTGTATAGCTACAATCCAACCTCAGTATATTATTTTAAAACCTAGTTTGGTTGGTGGGTTTAAAGGTAGTAAGGAATGGATTCAAATAGCATCCAACCATAACGCAGGTAATTGGATAACCAGTGCCTTGGAAAGTAACATAGGGTTAAATGCAATCGCACAATGGACGTACACGTTAAATAATCCATTACCACAAGGGTTAGGAACAGGAAGCTTGTTTACCAACAATTTTGAAAGTCCGTTGGAAGTTTTGAATGGAAGTTTGAGGTATAACACAAATAAAAACTGGAACGTTAATATTTAATTATGAATTTTATACAACAAGCCTATAAAGGACAAAATCAGTGGTATGTATACCTACTAGTTATTTTTATAGTTTTATTGGGGTGGCAATTTATTGGTGTAATTCCTCTGGCAATAACAGCAGTTTTACATTCTGAAAATACGAGTGAATTTTTAAGAGCGGCAGATGATAGTTTTATGAGTCTGGGAATAAATAAAAACCTGTTTTTATTTATGATGGTGGTGATGTTTGCTTTTGGATTAGCTTCGTTATTTTTAGGAATAAAATATATTCATAAAAGAGCTATTAAAACAGTTATAACAAGTAGAAATAGAATAGATTGGAATCGCTTTTGGTTTGGTTTCTTTGTATGGGGAATACTATCTGTAGTAGTAGTGTCTTCTGATATTCTTTTATCTCCTGAAAATTATACATGGAACTTTAAACCTCTGCCTTTTTTCACTTTAGTGATAGTATCATTTTTGTTTTTGCCTATTCAAACAAGTTTTGAAGAATTACTTTTTAGAGGATATTTTATGCAAGGACTTGGTACTTGGTTTAAAAACAGATGGGTTCCATTAATAGTAACTTCGGTAGCTTTTGGTTTATTACACGGAGCAAATCCAGAAGTAGAGAAGCTAGGGTATATTTCAATGGTTTTTTATATAGGAACAGGTTTCTTTTTCGGAATAACAACACTAATGGATGAAGGAACAGAATTAGCATTAGGTTTGCATGCTATTAATAATATTGTAGCTGCATTCTTGGTAACAACAGATTGGACCGTTTTTCAAACGGATGCTTTATTTGTTGATACTTCAGATCCTTCGGTAGGGATAGAAATGTTTTTACCAGTATTTGTTTTATATCCTTTAATGTTACTACTGTTCTCAAAAAAATATGGTTGGAAAAATTGGAAAGAAAAACTGTTTGGAAATATAGAAAAACCAGAAATAATTAACCAATAACTATAAAAACAGTGTTCTGGACGTAGTGAATAACCTAAATTTTCATAAAAGTTTTCAGTTAAATGGAATATCTTTTTCTTCGGAAGAAGAACTCTTGAGTTTTTCTAAAACAATAAATAATTCTGTTTTTTCATTTTTATCAGATTGGTTTAATGCTGAAGATTTTGTCATAGTACAAACTTCTGGCTCTACGGGAAAACCGAAACCAATTCCGTTGAAAAAAGAGTTTATGAAAAACTCAGCAGAGGCAACGGGAACTTTTTTCGAATTGAAAGAAAACACTACTGCTTTATTGTGTCTTTCTACCGATTATATTGCAGGAAAAATGATGCTAGTCCGAGCTTTAACGTTAGGGTGGAAGCTTGATGTTGTAGAAGCAATTTCTAATCCATTAGAAGGAATAGATACAATGTATGATTTTTCTGCAATGGTCCCAATGCAGTTGCAAAACTCGTTAAAAGATTTACAAAAAGTAAAAAAACTAATTGTAGGAGGTGGAGTAGTATCTAATGACTTGATAGGAGAAATTCAGAACTTATCTACTCAAGTTTTTGCTACCTATGGAATGACTGAAACCATTACACATATTGCTGTGAAAAAACTGAATAATGTCATTTCAAACGATAGTGAGAAATCTTATTACAAGACTTTACCTGATGTACATCTTTCACAAGACAATCGAAATTGTTTGGTAATTGAGGCACCAAAAGTAGCTCAAGAAAAAATTATAACAAACGATGTAGTTCGGTTGGTTTCTGAAAGAGAATTTGAATGGCTAGGTCGCTATGACAATGTCATTAATTCTGGTGGAATTAAGCTACATCCAGAGAAAATTGAAGAAAAACTCTCTAAAATTATTTCGAATCGTTTTTTTGTTATTGGTGTTCCAGACAAGAGACTAGGAGAGAAGTTAGTACTTGTCATAGAAGGGAAAGAATACAATGTTATCTTGAACGAAGCAAAGAATCTGACTAAATATGAAACTCCAAAAGATATTTACTTTGTAGATAGATTTGTAGAAACAGAGACAAAAAAAATCCAACGTAAAAAAACACTCGCTAAAATTTTACCTCACTAAAAAGTATCGTTTACTTTTCTAATAAGCTTGTTTACTCATTTAAGGTTTTATAAAAATATAAGGTTAGCTAGTTTTATGTAAACTTTAAAACGAAAAGCTATGTTTAAAAAACTATTTTATGTAATGCTATTGTTGAGTTCAATAGCACTTGCAGCGCAACAAAGAACAATTACAGGTGTAGTTTCAGATGAATCAGGTCCGTTACCAGGAGTGACTATTGTGGTAAAAGGAACAACCAATGGAACTGAAACTGATTTTGATGGTAAATACTCTATACCAGCCACACAAGGTGATGTTTTGGTATTTTCTTTTGTAGGGATGAAAACAGTACAAAAGAATGTAGGAGAAATTTCTGTGATTAATGTAGTTATGAAGGCTGATGATGTTTTAGAAGAAGTTGTAGTAGCAGCCTACGGTATTTCAAAAAGGAGAAAATTATCGGTCTCAAAAGCTGTTAGAATTAGAGGACATAATCAAATTGAAAATAGAGATTCGTATGCAGCAAGAAATGAAAATATTTTTAAAAGCCCTGTTAACTCTCCCTTGTCTACATTTTCTATTGATGTTGATAAAGCTTCTTACAGTAATGTAAGAAGAATGATTAATAGCGGTCAAAAAGTACCAAAAGAAGCAGTTAAGATTGAAGAAATGATTAATTACTTTGATTATAACTACCCACAACCTACAGGAAAACATCCTTTTTCAATTACTACAGAGATTGTTACGACTCCATGGAATAAAGATACTCAGTTGGTAAGAATTGGGTTAAAGGGAAAAGAATATGAACAAGAGAATTTACCGACTTCTAATTTGACTTTTTTAATAGATGTTTCGGGGTCTATGTCAGATCAAAACAAGCTACCATTGTTAAAGTCAGCTTTTAAGTTATTAGTAAATCAGCTGAGAGAAAAAGATAAAGTAGCAATTGTTGTGTACGCAGGAGCAGCAGGGGTAGTTTTAAAGCCTACATCAGGAAGTGAAAAAGAAACGATACTTGAAGCCTTGAATCAATTAGAAGCAGGAGGTTCAACAGCAGGAGGGGAAGGAATTGAGTTAGCGTATAAACTAGCAAAAGAAAATTATATACAAGATGGAAATAACCGTGTTATTTTAGCTACAGACGGTGATTTTAATGTAGGAGCTTCAAGTAATGTAGCAATGGAAGCGTTGATAGAGGAAAAACGTAAATCAGGTGTATTTTTATCGGTTTTAGGTTTTGGTTATGGAAATTACCAAGATGATAAATTAGAAGTTTTAGCAGCTAAAGGGAATGGAAACCATGCGTATATCGACACGATGCAAGAAGCACAAAAAATATTTGGTAAAGAATTTGGAGGAACTTTATATACCATTGCAAAGGATGTGAAAATTCAAGTAGAATTCAATCCAAAGAAAGTACAAGCGTACCGTTTAATAGGGTATGAAAATAGATTATTAAATGATGAAGACTTTGTAGACGATACAAAAGATGCAGGAGAGTTAGGTAGTGGTCATACAGTAACCGCATTGTATGAGGTAATTCCTGTAGGAGTAAAAAGTAAATTTCTAAAAAAACTACCTAAATTAAAGTATACTCAAAATAAACAATTAGATAGTTTTAATGATGAATTATTAACCGTGAAGTTTAGGTACAAATTACCAAAAGGCAACAAGAGTATAGAGTTGGTAAAAACGGTTAAAAATGAAGTATTGGCACCAACGAATGATATGAATTTTATTTCAGCAGTAGCTTTATTTGGAATGCAATTAAGTAAATCAAAATTTAAAAATAATTCAAAAATTGAAGATGTACTTAGTTTGACAGAGGGAGAAATAGGAGAGGATAAAGATGGTTATAAAGCAGAGTTCGTTAGATTAGTGAAAATGTATAATTAAGAATTAAAAAACAGGGTTAAATGCCCTGTTTTTTACCTGTCAACATCTAAAAAATCGTTAGTGTCAAAAGCTTTTTTATAATCAGTTAAACTCATTCCAAATCGTTCGGCGTTATAGTTTTTCTCTTTGTCTATCTTATAAAGTTTACTTTTTCTGCTTATTTCCATAGAGTTGGCTACAAAGAAAATAGAATCGGCGGTAACGTTTGTTACTTTTACGGTAGAGTAGGCTTTGTCGGATGACTTGTATTCAACAATATCGTTAACTTGAGGGGAATTAATATAGGTAACAACATTTTTGTCATGCTGTTGTGCTGAGTAGATTCCAAAGAGAATTATAGCTCCCATTAATAAAGAACCTATCCAATGTGTAAAAGGTGTTTTAGCATTTCGTTTTACGTTGTCGTGAGCTAGTTTTAACTGTTCGCTCATATTTTTACGTTCGTACGTAGCTTTACAATGATTACATTCAGAGACTCCTTTTTTACCTATAGGAAAAATAGGGATCCAATAAATGTAAAAGTATTTACCAAAAATACTAATGGTGTGAGCGTTTTGCTGTTCGCAGTGATTACATTTTACACCGCTAACTTTTTCGCTGTGTAAATGCGCACCTTTGGTTCCGTAGAAAATCATGATTATGAGAGGTTTGGTTAGAGTAAATATATAAAAAAAATCCAACGATTATTTTCGTTGGATTTATATGTTTTGAATAAGAAGATGTTTGTTATTCTTCCATTGAATGATAAACGTTGTTTACGTCATCATCCTCTTCCAACCTTTCTAAAAGTTTGTTTACTTCTTCCTTTTGCTCATCAGAAATGGCAGTAGTGGTCGTAGGTATACGTTCAAATTCAGAAGAAAGAATTTCAATATTATTTTCTTCTAAATATTTTTGAATAGCACCAAATTGTTCAAACGGAGCATACAGCATTACCGAACTATCTTCTTCGTCGGCAAAAACTTCTTCTACTTCAAAGTCAATCATTTCCATTTCAAACTCTTCTAAATCCATACCTAATGAATCTTCTTTTACTTTAAAGTTAACCACATGGTCAAACATAAAAGCAACTGAACCAGAGGTTCCTAAATTTCCATTACACTTGTTAAAAGCAGCACGTACATTGGCTACTGTACGGTTGTTGTTGTTAGTAGCGGTTTCTACTAAAACAGCAATTCCATGAGGTGCATATCCTTCAAATAATACTTCTTTATAGTTTTCTGTATTTTTATCAGATGCCTTTTTAATGGCGCGCTCAACATTGTCTTTTGGCATGTTGGCAGCCTTCGCATTTTGAATTACTACACGCAAACGAGAGTTGGTCTCAGGGTTGGGACCACCTTCTTTAACTGCCATAACGATATCTTTACCAATACGAGTAAAGGTTTTAGCCATAGCTGACCAACGTTTCATCTTTCTTGCTTTCCTAAATTCGAATGCTCTTCCCATGTGTATTCTGTTTTAATTTTGCTTGGCAAATGTAACTAATGCTATAAAATATTGCAATTAAAAATGTTTTTTGAAAATTACATCACCTGTTTGTTCATCATAAGCTTTCCAAGTTCCACTTTGCTTATCATTTTTATAATGTCCTTTGACTTTTATATTTCCGTTTTCATAGTAAGATTTATAAGAGCCATCTTTTAAACCATCATCTAAGTCTACCTCAAACTTTAGTTTTCCGTTTTTATAATACTCCTTGTACGATTTAGCGCTTAAATCTGAAGGGTGTATTGGAGGTGTTTTGAAAAATGATGTAGAATTTTGAGTATTTGTTGAGTCTTTATAAGGAGCTAACTCTAGCAGTAACTTTTCTCTTAATTCTTTGTCTTTTTGAGAATTTACATCAATATTTTTAGGATCTTCAAAAACAAGAGAAATATTGCTTTCAAATAAGTCGTCAGAAGCAATTAGCTGCATTCCAATTTGTGAAAAGCAAGTTATATATGGTTTGTTTTTTTGAAGTTCACGTCGAGTTTTATTGTCAACTAAACTTAAAAGGTCTTTGTAGGAATTTGGAGTGTTTACATAAGCAAATACACTAGATTTTTTCTCAAAATGATAATTAAAATCATCGAATTTTTCAGAGCTTTCTAGGGTGTATCCTATTAAGTGGTTGTTAATAATTTCTTTAATGGTATTTGGACTAGTACTAAAAACTACAAAATCATCAATAATGGTAAAGTAAGGCTTCTCCATTTTAGAAAACATGTTTCCTGCTAACATTTTAAAGAATCCTTTTAAATCAAAAAAGTTAATAGGATACCCTCTATAATCGATTTGTTTGTATTTTAAAGGGGTGTTTTCTTTAATCTTAGAAAGAATAAGCTGGAGGTTTTCTTTTGTATTATCAATGTCATCAACCTTAATAATAGCAGCGATATCTTTTTTGTTTTTCGAAAGTTCAGTATTAAAGTGAATTAAAGCTATTTCACTACCAATCCAACTATAAATATTTTCAGATACACTTATATCTAATTTATCCTCAATCATAGCGAGCTGATCAGTATACATTTTAAATTCAGCTGGATTTTCTTGTTGGAGTTTTTCTAGATTGCTATTGAAGGTTTTAAAGTCATCAAAAGCAAAACTAAGGTATAAAGAAGTATTTTTGGGTGCTACTTTAGCAACACTACGCTTGCCAACTCCAGATTTTTGCAATACTTTTAAGTAGGTTTGCGAGTTGCTATCAACATTTGTAAAACCTGTAGCTTGAACGATAACTCCTTCTATAATTGATATATCTAAACCAGAGTAGAAGAATGCTTCTTTATTTAAGAAATCTAAATTACTTGAACTGGTAAAACAGTTGAGATAGTCTTTTAGGTATTTATGTTGTAAGTACATATTAAAAAAGCCATCAGTATCTGTTTTTCTTTTTATTTCTAAAAAGTTGAGATCACGACCAATAATAGGGTTTAAGTATTGGTCTATTGATTGTTCAACCAAAAGGTGAGTATAAGAAGCAACGACCTGATTTTTAATAAAGGAAAGATGTAAGGTTTCTCTTGTCTGCTTATTATACAGTTCTATAATTTCATGCTTTTTGTATACGCGTTTGGTTACTTTATAGTCTTCACCTGCTAAATTACTAATAGCCCTTTTTAAAAAGATGAGTTTAGAAAATTTTTGTAAATCAGCAATATATAATAATCCGTATTTCTTTGGGCTAAATACATGTACAGAGATCACTAGATTACGTTCTCCGATAAAGTCGAAAATTTCCTTTTTTGCTTTAAAGGTTTCATCTAAACTATGGAGACCTTCAGATAGTTTATTGATTTGTTGATTGGATTGAAGATGCGTCCAAATTTCACTTGAGCTTATTTCATCCCAAGTATCAATAGGCCTTTCTGTATCAACTATAAAAACAGCATTATCAGGAACTAAGTAAATAGATTTGATATTGTCATTTTCAGATAAGGTGAAAATATAAACCTGATAGATTACAAAACCAATTACAAGGGCAATAATACCCCAAAATACTTTTCTCTTCATGCTGCTTTCTATGTTTTAAACTTGTAACACTCCTAGGTTGAAAGGCTTTTCAATAGGAGCGTGGTCAGCTGCTTCTATTCCCATAGAAATCCAAGTTCTGGTATCTAGTGGGTTAATCACAGCATCAGTCCAAATTCTTGCAGCAGCATAATAAGGAGATATTTGATTATCGTATCTCGATTTTATTTTGTCAAATAATTCAGCTTCTTTTTCAGTAGTAATTTCTTCTCCTTTTTTCTTTAAGGCAGCTGTTTCAATTTGTAATAATACTTTGGCAGCAGAGGCTCCACTCATCACAGCTAATTCAGCACTAGGCCAAGCGACAATTAAACGAGGGTCGTAGGCTTTCCCACACATAGCGTAATTTCCTGCTCCATAAGAGTTACCTATAACCACAGTAAATTTAGGAACTACAGAGTTACTAACAGCATTTACCATTTTGGCTCCGTCTTTAATGATTCCACTATGTTCAGATTTACTTCCTACCATAAATCCAGTAACATCTTGTAAGAACACTAACGGAATTTTCTTTTGGTTACAGTTGGCAATAAATCGAGTAGCTTTATCAGCAGAATCGTTATAAATTACCCCACCAAACTGCATTTCGCTAGGTTTTGTTTTGACTCCTTTCGATTTTACAATTTTACGTTGATTGGCAACAATACCAACAGCCCACCCATCAATACGAGCGTATCCAGTAATAATGGTTTGACCGTAACCTGCCTTATATTCTTCAAATTCAGAATGATCTACCAAACGCTTGATGATTTCCATCATATCGTATTGTTCATTACGAGCTTTTGGTAAAATTCCGAAAATATCATCTTCATTTTCTTTTGGAGGGAACGCTTCTTTACGGTTAAAACCAGCTTTGTCGTAATCTCCAATCTTATCTAGCAAGTTTTTTATGGTGTCTAAAGCGTCTTTATCATCTTTTGCTTTGTAATCGGTAACCCCAGATACTTCACAATGTGTGGTAGCTCCACCCAACGTTTCGTTATCGATACTTTCTCCAATAGCAGCTTTAACTAAATAACTACCAGCTAAGAAAATACTTCCTGTTTTGTCTACAATAAGTGCTTCATCACTCATAATAGGCAAGTAGGCACCACCAGCAACACAACTTCCCATAACCGCAGCAATTTGTGTGATTCCCATGCTACTCATTACCGCATTGTTTCTAAAAATTCTTCCGAAGTGTTCTTTATCAGGAAAAATTTCATCTTGCATTGGTAAGTACACTCCAGCAGAATCTACCAAATAGATAATAGGAAGTTTGTTTTCAATAGCTATTTCTTGTGCTCTTAAATTTTTCTTTCCTGTTATAGGGAACCAAGCTCCTGCTTTTACGGTAGCATCGTTAGCAACAACAATGCACTGTTTACCGCTAACATAGCCCATTTTCACAACCACACCTCCAGAAGGACATCCACCGTGTTCTTGATACATGCCTTCACCAGCAAAGGCAGCAATTTCGATGGACTTAGATTTGTCGTCTAATAAATAATCAATACGTTCACGAGCAGTTAATTTTCCTTTCTCATGATGCTTATCAATACGTTTTTGTCCGCCGCCTAATTTTACTTTGGCTAAGCGTTGACGTAAATCAGATGCTAAAAGTTTATTGTGGTCTTCGTTTTTGTTGAAGTTAAGATCCATGGTAAGTTATTTGTTTGCGTGTGCTAAAATAAGAAAAACAACGTACAAAACAAGGTGTTTAGGTATACGATTGAATGATGTTTTCAACAGTGTTTTCTATTTCTTTATTTCTAGATTGTTTTAGTAAAATATAAGGTTCTGCTACGCGTTCGTTACAATTTTGTACTGCGCATGTTTCGCAAGTAACACCTACTGTTTTTTTAGTGAAAGTATCTTCATCAAAAAAATGAAGTTTTCTTTTTAAATGTGGAGAAAGTAACATACCTATGCTAACACTACGATTAATTTTTTCTTTAAAAGGATCGGCAGTAGCCGCAGAAAGTACTAAATATTCTTTTTGAGAATTTTCGTACGACGAAATTTGAATTCCGTAAGCCGATTTTTTATCTTTTGAAACTTCTAAATCCTGAATTGTTTTAATGGCAATCCATCTTCTGCAATAATGTTCATTGTTACGATTGGCATGTGGAGATTGTTGCTGCGTGATATGTAACTCTTTTGAAAGCCGATGTACAGGAGAACCTTCTTTATGTGTAAAGCGTAAAAAGAACAGGTTCTTAATATTAAAATGTCTTGGTAAAATGTTCGTTAAACGTTGATAAAACGTTTCGTCAGAACAATTATAACTTCTAATAATTTTGTGCAATTGTATAGGTTGCCAGGTTTCTAAAGAAAAAAGTTGTGTTAGTTTTTGAATTAAATCATCTTTCGGAATAATTAAGGCACCAGCAAAGTATGAGGCAATAAAATTATTTAATACTTCATCAAAGCTCTCAAATTTTATCCATGGAAACGTGTATAACCTATCTTCAACTTGTAAATAATTATAAGCTAGTTCTTTAGCGAAAATAAATGTTTTCTGCGCTTCGTTTATGTCATTATATATAAGAAGTGTTTTATTCTTTGGAATATAGATGTTTCTGAGTTCAGATAGCTTTTGATGCCTAGATAGCTCTTCGCTATCAATCGTATAACCGTATTCTTCGATTAAAATTTCTTCTAAGTCATTTGAAGTAATAGGTTTGTTTGGATTTATTTGATAGGCCTTAATAAAATCGGTAACCTTCGTTTCAATATCTTCAAAATAGTTGTTGTGTGCTTCTTGGTACGAACGTAAGGCAGCAAGAAAAAAGCTTTCTCTTGTTAAATTGTAGTTTTGCGAAATCTTAATAATGGTACTTATAAACGCATTTACTTTGGCTGGGGCGTTCGCAATAATATCAATCAGGTTATTTTCTTGAATACCAAATAGATCTAAAGGAATTTCTTTTAAAATTTTCGATTGTAAAATTTCACCAATAGGTGCTAGGTTTTTATCTAACTTCAAAGAAACTAAATGGTCGTAAGGCACTTCTAGCTTCTCAGAAAGAATAACAATTTTATCAGTTTTTGGGTACTTTTTTCCTTTCTCAATTTCATTTAAATACGATTTTGATAATCCTGTTAATTTAGCTAACCCAAAGAGAGATAGGTTTTTATCTGTGCGTATTTGCTTAAGCTTTAATCCGAAAACTAATCTGATATATTCTTCTTCCAAGATGTTTTTATTAAAAGATTCGTAATTCAAAGGTATAAAAATTAGCGAATTAATAAAAATTTGTAAATTTTATATTTTTAGCGAACGTTCGCTTTTTTGTTTAAGTTCTTTTTTTTAATATTGAACTGTCAATCAATACATAAAAAATAAAATAGTATGAATCAAGATGTTTTAGCAAAAGAAATTCAATGTGTAGGTTTTGATGAAGCCGAGTATAAAAGTGTTTTGACCAATGAAGCCAAAGCATTTTTAATACAGCTTCAAGAAAAGTTTAACAGCCAAAGACTACGATTATTAGCAGAAAGAGAAATCGAACAAGTTTATTTTGATGCAGGAAATTATCCTTCATTCCCTTTAGAAACCAAAGAGATAAGAGAGAGCGATTGGGTATGTGATCCACTGCCTAAAGATTTGTTGGATAGGAGAGTAGAAATTACTGGACCAGTAGAACGCAAAATGATTATCAATGCATTGAATTCAGGAGCAAAAACATTTATGGCAGATTTTGAAGACAGTAATTCACCCACCATTCAAAATATTTTAGATGGGCAAGTAAACCTACGAGATGCAGTAAATAAAACAATTTCATTTTACAATGCAGCAAAAGATAAAAGTTATGAGTTGAAAGACAAAGTGGCTACCCTGTTGGTAAGACCAAGAGGGTTGCACTTAAATGAAAAACATTTGTTGATAGATGGCGTAAAAATGTCGGGTTCTTTGGTTGATTTTGGTTTGTATTTCTTCCATAATATCAAAACCTTGCAAGGGCAGGGAAGTGCAACTTATTTTTATTTACCTAAACTAGAACATTACAAAGAAGCTCGTTGGTGGAATGATGTTTTTGTATTTGCACAAGAGTATATGGGAGTACCACAAAAAACAATCAAAGCAACGGTGTTAATTGAAACCATCACGGCAAGTTTTCAGTTAGATGAAATTATTTATGAGTTAAAGGGTCATATGGCTGGCTTAAACTGTGGTCGTTGGGATTATATTTTCTCATACATTAAAAAATTCAGAAATCATACTGGTTTTATTGTGCCAAACCGTTCACAAGTAACCATGAGTAGCCCATTTATGAAAGCGTATTCGTTACGAGTTATTCAATCGTGTCACAAACGAGGGGTACATGCTATGGGAGGAATGGCTGCGCAAATTCCAGTAAAGAATAACGAAGCGTTAAATAACGAAGCTTTTGCAAAGGTGAAGAATGATAAGGAGCAAGAAGTTAGGAATGGTCATGATGGAACTTGGGTGGCACATCCTGGTTTGGTAGCAATTGCAATGGACGTTTTTAATGCAACAATGCCTAATGCGAATCAGACAGATAAAAAGTTGAAAGGTTTAACAATTACCGAAAAAGATTTAGTTGAATTACCAGAAGGGACTATTACCGAACAAGGAATACGAGAAAATATCAACGTTGGAATTCTGTATATAGAATCTTGGTTAATGGGACAAGGAGCCGCTGCCTTGTATAACTTGATGGAAGATGCAGCAACTGCTGAAATTTCTCGAACACAGGTATGGCAATGGTTGCATAAAAGCGTAATGCTTGAAGATGGTAGAACATTTACGGAAGGCATGTACGAGCAATTTAAAAAAGAAGAACTCAAAAAAATAAAAAGTTATGTAGGTGAAGACAGGTATAACAACGGAAAATTTGAATTAGCCGTTCAATTATTTGACGAGTTAATTTTAAACAAAGAATTTGTTGAGTTTTTAACCTTACCAGCATATAAATATTTATAGAGTAAGCTATTTAGGTGTAAGCTTAGAAGGTATTTGTAGAGAAAAGCAAAGCATTTTAAATTAAAGACTAAACTTAAAATATTTAAATCTCGATTATCGAGAAAAAGCCCCCAAAAATGCGGCAACATTTAAGAGGGCTAGCTATCAATAAAAATTAATAACCTTATCAATTACAAAATTATGAAAAATTTAGCACACGCTAATTATAGTTCTGCTTTACAAACTGTAAAAGAATTAAAGAAAAAGTACGGGACAACTTGGAACTCAGTTTCTCCAGAAAATGCTGCTAGAATGGTAGCGCAAAACCGTTTTAAAACTGGTTTAGATATCGCCAGATATACCGCTACAATCATGCGAGAAGATATGGCAGCTTACGATGCAGATTCATCTAATTATACACAGTCTCTAGGGTGCTGGCACGGATTCGTGGCACAACAAAAAATGATTGCAGTAAAAAAACATCACAAAACAACAAGTAAACGTTATTTATATCTTTCAGGATGGATGGTAGCTGCATTGCGTTCAGAGTTTGGTCCATTACCAGATCAATCGATGCATGAAAAAACAGCAGTTCCTACGTTAATTGAGGAGATTTATGATTTTCTACGTCAAGCAGATGCCATTGAATTAAACGATTTATTTAGAAGGTTAGAAAACGGAGAAGATGTACAGAGTGAGATTGATAATTTCGAAACACATATAGTTCCAATTATTGCTGATATTGATGCAGGTTTTGGAAATGAAGAAGCTACGTATTTGTTAGCTAAAAAAATGATTCAAGCTGGTGCTTGTGCTATCCAGATAGAAAATCAAGTTTCAGATGCTAAACAATGCGGACATCAAGATGGTAAAGTAACCGTGCCACATGAAGATTTTATAGCAAAGCTTAATGCAATTCGATATGCCTTTTTAGAGTTAGGAGTAGAGGATGGGGTTATTGTAGCAAGAACCGATTCGGAAGGAGCGGGATTAACTCAAAAATTACCCGTAAGTCAAGAACCGGGAGATTTAGCCTCTCAATACTTAGCATTTGTAGAAGCGGAAGAAATTACGATTGATGAAGCAAGAGAAGATGATGTACTACTAAAACGTGATGGAAAATTAGTACGTCCTGTACGTTTAGCAAACGGTTTGTATAAGTTTAGAGAAGGAACAAATATTGATAGGGTAGTACTAGATTGTATTACAAGCTTACAAAATGGAGCCGATTTGTTATGGATTGAAACGCCTACGCCTCATGTAGGGCAAATAGCAAATATGGTAAATAGAGTAAGAGCTGTAGTACCAAATGCGAAATTGGTATACAACAATTCACCATCGTTTAACTGGACGTTAAACTTCCGTAATCAAGCATATGATGAAATGGCAATACAAGGATATGATGTTTCAATGTATGACAGAAATAATTTAATGGATGTGGCTTACGATGGTTCACAGCTTTGTCAATTAGCTGATGAGAAAATTTGTACATTCCAAATAGATGGAGCAAGGGAAGCAGGTATTTTTCATCATTTAATCACCTTACCAACATATCATACAACAGCACTACATATGAACGATTTAACAGAAGGTTATTTTGGTGAAGATGGAATGTTAGCGTATGTAAGAGGAGTACAACGACAAGAAATTAGAAAAGGAGTATCGTGTGTAAAACATCAGCGTATGGCAGGTTCTGATTTAGGAGACGATCACAAAACATTTTTCGCAGGAGATAAAGCGTTAAAAGCCAGTGGAGAAAAGAATACGTCTAATCAGTTTGAAGCAGGAGCAAAAGACAAAAGACTAGAAGAAGAAAGTGCAGTAGCTGTATAAAAAAATCTTAGTTGTTTGTAAACTTCCCGTTATGTTTGGTTTGTTTCAATTGTTTGTTTACATAGCGGGAATTTTACTTGCCAATTTAACAGTATAAATTTATAATTAGCAGTTGTAAATTTTATTTTGAAGTAGTAGCTCTCTTTTTTAAGAGAGCTTTTTCATTTTTAATAATAGCTTTAATATTTTTGAGTATCAATAGATTTCGTAATAGGAGTTATTAGATCACCAGTATGTTTGGTAGATTTAGTTTCAATAAGCATAATTAAACAATCTTCCGAAGAGCTAACTCTGTGATTTACACCTTTGGGAACCACAAATAAATCGCCTTTTTTCATCCTAAAACTTGGTTGGTTCTCTAGTTCCATTAAAAGGTTTCCGCTAATAATATAAAAAAGCTCGTCTTCATTTTTGTGATTATGCCATGGGATGTCTTCTCCTTTAATTTTGGCGAGTTTAACATATTCATTGTTAACCTCAGAAATTATTTTAGGAGAAAAATATTCTTTTAACTTTTCAGCTTCCTGTAGGATGTTAATTGTTAGAGTTGTATCCATATCGTAAATTATCAAGACTTTGTTTTCAGTTCCATTTTAATGTTACAACGTTCGTAAGGACAACCTTCTTCCACAGGAATTTCTAAAAAACCAAATTTTCTATAAATGTAAATAGCGTTTTCAAGTTTTGTATTTGAGTATAAAACCAATTTATCAAACTGCTTGTCTTTTGCAAAATCAATACAATGCTGCATGAGCTGTTGTCCTATTTTGTAACCTCTGTGTTTTGGTGAAACAGCCATTTTTGTTAATTCATAAACATTAGGTTCGCTCATCGGCATTAAAGCAACAGTACCCACAACTTCATTATTTAATTTAGCAAAGAAAATGTGTCCTCCTTTGTCAATAATATACTTGTGAGGATTGCTTAAAACTTCCTCATCATAAGGTTCTACATAGAAAAATGTTTGTAACCATTCTATATTCAATTCATAAAAAGAAGTACTATACTCTTCTTTAAATGTGGTAATTGTTACTGCGTTTTGTGTCGTATTCATTTTTATGTGTTCTATAATAGCTTCACTGAAAGATTTTTCATTGAACTTAGTCTCTAGTTCATTTATAAGTTCGGTTAGTGATTCAGACTTAATGTTTGTGTACTTTTTAATGATGTGTTCAATACTGTTCCAAATAGGAGTCACATTCTCTATGAGTTCCTTTCCTTTGTTAGAAACAAAAACAACTTTTTTTCGCTTGTCTAATTTGTTTTCTTTGAAGCTAATGAGTCCCTTTTTGTAAAGTTTATTAATAGCTTGCGTTGTAGCAGGCTGCGATGTATTTAAACTGTTGGTAATTTCAGTATTGGTAACACCATTTTTGTTTTTTATAATTTTAAAAGTAGGGAATAGGTAAGGGTCAAAATCAATATTAAACTCATTGTACACCAATTGTGTTTCACGCATCATGTATTCGCTAGTTCTTTTTAACCTAGAGCCTAACCCAATTTCTCCTAATCCTTTAAGTGCATCCATGTATTATTATATAAGTGCTTATATAAATACAAATGTATATATTTTTTTTGAATTAAAATAGTTTTAACTTAATAAATACCTAGATAATATATACCATGGAAAATAATAAAATATTTTTATATATTTGTAAGTGAATTTTAACAACAAGAAAAAATGAAAAAAGCTAAAATTATTTTTTATGTAGCTACAGGATTATTAACATTGTTAATGTTTTTTTCAGCTGGTATGTATTTTTTTAATCATGCAGAAGTAGCAAAAATGTTTACAACATTTGGGTATCCAACGTATATTATTTATCCGTATGCAGTAGCCAAATTATTGGGTTTAGTAGCGTTGTGGTTTTTTAGAGGGAACTTTTTAAACGAATGGGCATATGCTGGTTTTTTCTTCGCGTTTATTCTAGCTTTTTTTGCTCATTTTATGGTGGGTGATGGAGAACAAACAGGAGCATTTGTAGCGATGATACTATTAATAGTTTCGTATATTTATAGTAAAAAAATATAATGAGTAATAACCCAACAGCAACAGTAACCTTAACGAATCGAAATTATTTGGCAGAAAGTAAAATGAGAAATCATTTTGCTGTTATTGATGAACCTATAGATAAAGGAGGAGATGACAACGGACCGACTCCAGTAGAATACTTACTCACGGCAATTGGCGGATGTGTATCCATTACTTTGAGAATGTATGCAGAGAGAAAAGGGTGGGACTTAGGAAAAGTTACGGTAAATGTTAGTCAAAAAGAACAATTAACTTCTGAAGGAATTAAAAAAACATTAGTAGAAGAAATTTCATTCGAAAAAGAAGTTACAGATGAGCAGCGAACTAAACTATTAGAGATAGCTGGTAAATGTCCAGTAGCTAAAATGGTAAAAGGGGAAACCGAAATAGATTCAAAAATAACCACATAGATGAAGAAAATAATCGCTTTCGCAGGAAGCAATAGTAACAAATCAATAAACAAACAATTAGTAACATATGCTTCTAGTTTATTAGAAGGAATAGAAGTTTCGGTATTAGATTTAAGTGATTATCCATTGCCTATTTATGGGATAGATAAAGAAATGGAAGACGGGATTCCTGAAAATGCAGCAAAATTTCTAGAAAAAATCATTGTAGCAGACGGAATAATTGTATCGTTGGCAGAACATAATGGAAACTTTACGGTCGCATTTAAAAATATAATAGATTGGATGTCGCGTATAGAACAAAAAGTATGGCATAACAAACCTGTGTTATTATTATCTACCTCGCCCGGAGGGAGAGGAGGAGCATCTTCTATGGCCATAGCCAAAAACGGATTTCCCCATATGGGAGCAAATGTCATAACAGATTTTTCTTTACCAAAATTTTATGATAACTTTAATGACGGAAGGGTTGTAAATGAGGAGTTTAATAAAAAAATAAAAGAGGCAGTTACAACTTTCCAAAAAGCAGTATAAACATAAAATTTAATAGTATGTCAGAAGCAAAGGAAATCGTAAAAAAATACAGTAATGAAGATATTACCGTAATTTGGAAACCAAACATGTGTATCCACTCAAAAAAGTGTTGGAAAGGTTTGATACAGGTTTTCAATCCGCAAAATAGACCTTGGGTTAATATGGATGGAGCAACTACAGAAAGAATTAAAAAGCAAGTAGAAGAATGCCCATCAGGAGCGCTATCATATATTTCAAAAAGAGAAGGGAATCAAGCAGCAGCTCATACAGAAACTAAGGTAGAAGCATTAGAAGATGGTCCTTTATTAATTTACGGAACTTTGCAGGTAACCAATCCAGACGGTACGACAGAAAAGAAAAATAAAACAACGGCTTTTTGCAGGTGTGGAGCGTCTCATAACAAACCCTATTGTGATGGCACACATGTAAAAGTTGAGTTTAAAGGATAACTATGAAAGTACAGCAAAAAGACAACGATAAAAAAGGAGAGTTTTATATTGAAGTTGAAGGAAATAGTGTTGCTTTAATGACGTATACTTGGGCAGGTAATGATAAACTAATTATAGATCATACTGAAGTTGGAGATGCTTTAAGAGGAAAAGGAGCAGGATATAAGTTGGTAGCAGCCTCGGTAGAGTTTGCTAGAAATAAAAACATCAAAATACTTCCATTATGCCCATTTGCTAAATCAGTTTTTGATAAAAAACCTGAATATTCAGATGTTTTAGCATAAACAAAATTCCTTTTCAGTATTTGTAAAGAATTTATATTCCTTGGTACATAAATGTGTGTTTTGTATTTTTGTATTTAAAATAAGGAGGTTAAAATGAAGATAGTTTTATACGGTAGAAAAGGACATGCACATACAGTTGCATATAAAAACTTTCTAAAATCGGCAGAAGTACCATTTGAATACAAAGACGTTTCTGTTGATAATGAAGCAAAGGAGCATACTAAAGAATTGTATGATGGTCAAGTAAAATATCCAACATTATTTGTTGATGAAGAAGTGTACTTAACACCATCATCGGATACTTTTAACAAATTAATGCAAGACTTAAAGTTAAAAGGATAATCTTAATTTTAATAAAAAAGGGCTAATAGCTAACAGCTAATTACCGAAGCAATGGGAGATATTTCAAAAGACATCAATTCAAAATTTCCAAATAATAAAATCAAAGCATTTATCAATATTAAATATACTGCTAACTGGATAAACAGTAAAGAGAATGAGTTTTTTAAGCAGTATAGCATTTCGCCACAACAATTTAATATTCTTCGTATTTTAAGAGGAGCAAGAAAAGCAATAAAAGTTCAAACAATTAAAGATAGAATGATTGAACGAGCTCCGAACGCCACAAGATTAATGGATAAATTATGTGAGAAAAATTTAATTGAGCGTGAAAGATGTGAAGATGATAGAAGAGTGGTTTATATAAGTATTACCCAACAGGGAAAAAAGCTTTTAAAAACAATAGATGATAAATTGCATTTAGATTTTATTGATAATTTAACAGAAGAAGAAGCCACACAACTTAGTAAGTTACTGGATAAAATAAGATAATTAAATTTGTGCTTATTATTAAATAAATAGGAAATCTAGTTTAAATATTGTATCTTTTTAGAAAGTGAAAAGATATAAGTCATGCATACATACGATACACTTTCAGAAGCATTAAAAGATTTGCAAAAAAGAGGGTTTACTCTTGATTTTAACCTGAAAGAAAAGGAAATAGAGAGTAAAAATACTAAAGAAATTTTTCCGCCAGATTTCTTTGAGATAGTAGAAGTATATCGATTTGAAGGAATGAGCAGTGCAGGTGACAACTCTGTTGTATATGCAATTCAAACCCAAACAGGCGGTAAAGGGGTGTTAGTAGATGCTTATGGAGTGTATGCTAATTCTCTTTCTCCAAAAATGATTCAAAAACTAAAAATAGTTCATTAACATAAAAATAAAAAGACAAATTTTTTTGAATTTCTCTTTTTTATGTAACCAAAAATTGTTTAAAAAGAGCTAATCACCTTATAAAATAAAAGGGTTTTCCTTATGTAATAAATAACCTTTTGCCTACAACTTTCTAAATAGTGGTAAGATATATTTGGGCTAATTAATTAACCCAAACTAATATTTTATGAAAACTTTAAAAACCCTAATGTTTGCAAGTATCTTTTTCATGGTATTTACATCATGTCAAAACGAAGAAACTGTATTATCAGACGAAGCTCAAACAGAAACCGTAGAGGCTAAAGCTGCAAAATCCACAGATGATTTAAGATTAGATTACCATGAAGACTACGGAATAGTTAAAGCGGATGAATACCCAATGAATCCAGGAGGAGTAAAAGAACCTACCTTAGATCTATTTTTAGAAAAAGGAAACCTTAAAAAAGAAGATTTAAAAAGTTACCGCATTGTAAAAGATGAATTTTCAGGTATTGGTTTAGCAGAACACAGAATGAAGGATGGTAATGTAATACAAGTACCACATGCGTATGAAAGGCAACCAGTTTATAGGTTTGAAGCTGAACTAAATGATGGAACTAAAGTAAGAATTATTATCATAATAATATGTTCAAATGGTTTGATTATAATCATTTGGTGGTAATAGAATAAACAGGTATTTCTAAAAGACCTTATACAGAAGTATGAGGTCTTTTTTATATGAAAAACATATGATAAAAATATGTATCTTGCCATTTGTTATGCGTGCATAATACTTTATAAAAATACAACAATGAAATACAAACATATTTTTGAGCCATTAGATTTAGGTTTTACTACTTTAAAAAACCGAGTGTTAATGGGTTCTATGCATACTGGTTTAGAAGAAGAGAAAAATGGAATAGAACGAATCGCTGCATATTATGCAGAACGTGCACGAGGAGGAGTAGGTTTGATAGTTACAGGAGGAATAGCTCCTAATATTCAAGGGTGGACAGCGCCTTTTTCTGCTCGTATGAGTACAAAAAAGCATGCCCGTGAACACAAAGTAATTACAGAAGCAGTGCATAAAGAAGGAGGTAAAATATGTATGCAAATATTGCATTCAGGACGTTATGGATACCATCCATTTAACGTAGCACCTTCAAAAATAAAATCACCAATAACTCCTTTTACGCCTTTTGCATTAAAGCAATCAGGAATACGAAGAACAGTAAAAGATTTTGTTAACTGTGCGAAATTATCGCAAGAGGCAGGATATGATGGAGTTGAAATCATGGGGTCTGAAGGCTATTTAATCAATCAGTTTATAGTAACAAGAACTAATAAAAGAACCGATGATTATGGAGGGAAATATGAAAACAGAACCCGTTTAGCAGTAGAGTTAGTTCGAAAAATTAGAGAAGCAGTTGGTGAGCATTTTATCATTATCTATCGTTTATCAATGTTAGATTTGGTAGAACAAGGAAGTTCTTGGGAAGAAGTAGTACAATTAGGAAAAGAAATAGAAAAAGCAGGAGCTACTATTATCAACACAGGTATTGGTTGGCATGAAGCACGAATTCCTACTATTGCAACTTCAGTACCTAGAGCTGCATTTACTTGGGTAACTAAAAAAATGAAAGAAGAATTATCTATTCCATTGGTTACTTCTAATCGAATAAATATGCCGGATACTGCTGAAAAAGTTTTGGCAGAAGGACATGCAGATATGATTTCAATGGCACGTCCGTTTTTAGCGGATCCAGAATGGGTAAACAAAGCAAAAGAAGAAAGAGCAGATGAAATAAACACTTGTATAGCTTGTAATCAAGCTTGTTTAGACCATGCTTTTCAGAAAAAAGTAGCAAGCTGCTTGGTAAACCCAAGAGCATGTCATGAAACAGAGTTAAACTATAATCCTGTATCAAAAAAGAAGAAAATAGCAGTTGTAGGGGCAGGACCAGCTGGTTTAGCAGCATCAACGGTAGCAGCTCAAAGAGGACATGATGTAACCTTATTTGATGCCGATAAAGAAACTGGAGGTCAGTTTAATATAGCAAAACAAATTCCAGGAAAAGAAGAGTTCTATGAAACCATTCGTTACTTTAATAAGCAATTAGAATTGCACAAGGTAAATGTAAAGTTAAATACGAGGGTTACTGCTGAAGATTTATACAATGGTAATTTTGATGAGGTTGTTTTAGCAACGGGGATTACACCGAGAACCCCAAGAATAGAAGGAGTTGAACATGAAAAAGTACTGAGTTATATAGATGTTGTAAAATTAAAGAAACCCGTAGGTAAACGCGTTGCAGTTATTGGAGCAGGAGGAATTGGTTTCGACGTTTCAGAATACTTAGCTCATGAAGGAGAAAGTACTTCTTTAAATATAGATGCTTGGTTAGAAGAATGGGGTATTGATAAAACATTAGAGGCACGTGCTGGAATAGAAGGAGTTGCTCCTAAAATTCATCCTTCATCTAGAGATATATTTATGTTTAAACGTAGTTCCGGAAAGTTTGGAGGAAATTTAGGTAAAACTACGGGATGGATTCATCGTTCAGTGTTAAAAAGAAAAAAAGTACAATTCATAAATGAAGTTCAGTATACAAAAATAGATGATGAAGGATTGCACTATGTTCAAAATGAAGAACCAAAAGTATTACCTGTTGATAATGTGATTATATGTGCGGGTCAAGTTCCATTTAAAGAATTATTAGAGCCGTTAGAAGCTAAAGGAATGAAGGTTCATGTAATTGGAGGTGCAGATGTAGCGGCTGAGCTAGATGCTAAGAGAGCCATAAACCAAGGAAGCAGGTTAGCTGCTGAACTCTAGTATGTATATAAATTTAAAATCACTAAAAAAGTCTTGCATTGGTAAGACTTTTTTTATGCACAAAACTACAGTGAATAAGTCTAAATAATTACCGATATTTGTAGCTCACATTTTATTGAAAAAAGTAAATTATGGCAATGAACAAAAACACTGTCCTAGGTTGGGCAACGCTTATAATGGTATTAATGGGGATTTTACTTATTGGATTAGCAGTATTTAAATATGATGAAATAGCAGGGTATGGCTTTGGTGCTGTTGGTTTAGGTTTTTTTGCAAATGCATGGGTGTTTAATGCCTTAAAAGGAAGAGTTTAAAATAAGTTTATGGTTTGTAGTTTATTTGTTGGTAAGTTCTAATCAAACTTCAAATCATGAAATTATAAAACCAAATTATGGGAAAGATTGAAAAGTTTGAAGATTTAGAGGTTTGGCAAAGAGGAAGGTTGATTTGTCAATATGTTGAAGAACTTTTTCAAAAATCTAACGTATCAAAGAAATTATAGCTTAAAAGATCAAATAGAAAGGAGTTTTAGGTCAATAATGGATAGTATTGCAGAAGGTTTTGATAGAGATGGAAATCGTGAGTTTCATAATTTTTAAGTTATGCAAAAGGTTCGGAAAGAGGACTAAAATCACAATCCTAATAGAGCTTTTACGTATTAACTTAGGAATTCAGATATCAAAGGACAAAAATTTAACAGAAAATCGTATCCAAAAAAACTATAAACTCCAAACAACAAACTATAAACAATAAAACAAATGAGCGACGATAAAAAAGTCATTTTTTCAATGAATAAGGTCTCTAAGACCTACCAAAGTACAGGGAAACAAGTTTTAAAAGATATTTATTTAAGTTTCTTTTATGGAGCTAAAATTGGTATTTTAGGTTTAAACGGTTCAGGTAAATCTACCTTATTAAAAATTATAGCTGGAGTAGAAAAAAACTACCAAGGAGAGGTTACGTTTTCACCAGGTTATAAAGTTGGGTATTTAGAACAAGAACCACAGTTAGACGAAAACAAAACTGTTTTAGAAGTTGTTAAAGAAGGAGCAGCAGAAACTGTTGCTATTTTAGATGAATACAACAAGATAAATGACATGTTTGGTTTAGAGGAAGTATATTCTGATGCAGATAAGATGCAAAAATTAATGGATCGTCAAGCTGAACTACAAGATAAAATTGATGCTTCTAACGCATGGGAATTAGATACCAAGTTAGAAATAGCGATGGATGCGTTACGTACGCCGGAAGGAGATAAGAAAATAGGAGTACTATCTGGAGGTGAACGTCGTCGTGTAGCCTTATGTCGTTTATTATTACAAGAACCAGAAATTTTACTATTAGATGAGCCTACTAACCACTTAGATGCAGAATCGGTGCATTGGTTAGAGCATCATTTAGCACAATACAAAGGAACGGTAATCGCAGTAACACACGACCGTTATTTCTTAGATAATGTTGCTGGTTGGATTTTAGAGTTAGATAGGGGAGAAGGTATTCCATGGAAAGGAAACTATTCATCTTGGTTAGATCAAAAATCACAACGTTTAGCGCAAGAAAGTAAAACAGCATCTAAACGTCAAAAAACATTAGAACGAGAGTTAGAATGGGTGCGTCAAGGAGCAAAAGGTCGTCAAACAAAGCAAAAAGCACGTTTGAAGAACTATGAAAAGTTAATGAGCCAAGACCAAAAGCAAACGGAAGAAAAGTTAGAAATTTACATTCCTAATGGTCCACGTTTAGGAACGAATGTAATCGAAGCTACTGGGGTTTCTAAGGCTTATGGAGATAAGTTATTGTATGAAAACTTAGAATTTAACCTTCCACAGGCGGGAATTGTGGGGATTATTGGTCCGAATGGAGCAGGTAAAACCACCATTTTTAGAATGATTATGGGAGAGGAAACACCAGATGCAGGAAGTTTTAAAGTTGGAAAAACAGCTAAAATTGCGTATGTAGACCAATCACATTCAAATATTGACCCTGAAAAATCTATTTGGGAGAACTTCTCTGAAGGTCAGGATTTAGTGATGATGGGAGGTAAACAAGTAAATTCGAGAGCTTATTTAAGTCGTTTTAATTTTTCTGGTAGCGAGCAAAATAAAAAAGTAGCAACCTTATCAGGAGGAGAACGCAACCGTTTGCATTTAGCTATGACGTTAAAAGAAGAAGGAAATGTGTTGTTATTAGATGAGCCTACCAATGATTTAGATGTAAATACTTTACGAGCTCTGGAAGAAGGTTTAGAGAATTTCGCAGGTTGTGCTGTTGTAATATCACACGATAGATGGTTTTTAGATCGTATTTGTACGCATATCTTGGCTTTTGAAGGTGATAGTCAAGTGTATTTCTTTGAAGGTTCTTTCTCTGATTATGAAGAAAACAAGAAGAAGCGTTTAGGAGGAGATTTAATGCCTAAACGTATCAAGTACAAGAAACTAATTAGATAAAAATAGGAAAGAAATATCGTAATAACAATAAAACTCGAAGTTAGCAGCTTCGAGTTTTTTCTTTTTCTATAACAATTGTCCCCCCCCAATGCAAAACTGTTTAGTAGATAGTTTTCCATAGTATAATAGATTATGTTAATGATATTTTAATCGCAATTATTATGCCGAAAAAACAAACAAAACATGTTTTTAATTAAAAAATTGTAATTAAAGATTGGTTTAATTGTTAAATGTTTAGTTTTTAGTGTTTTGAAGAGGGTTTATCAAGTAATATGTTAACAAAATATTTTTGTTCAGATGCTTTTAAGACAAGCCCGATGTTTGAAATATTTTTTAACATATTTATAAATTTATGTATTAAGTCAAAAGTAAACTTTATAAAAACCTTAATAAATGTAAGGTAATTATGTGTTTTTAGAAGAAATGAAGCCCAGTTGAATTATTTAAGAAAAGCTTTTGAAAGTCTTAAAAACGCTGTCTTATGATCACCATCATGTGCATAGTGACCTGTATTAGGAACTACCCAAAACTTCATAATAAATTTCAAGACCATTTATATTTACTCTTTCATGTTTTTTTGGAGTAATTGTATTTTCATATTCATATGTTTACTCATTGTTTTAATGAGTACGATTATTGGAAAGCAAATACATTAGTTCTTAGAATTTAAGCATAACTATTTACTCTTTCTGAGGTAAAAAGAACTCTTTATTGTTGTTGTATTGAAAGGGTATTGTATCAATAAATATTTTTAATTGTGAAAAGCAGCGTTATGCGCCAAGTCTCCGTTACAACTATTACATTTTCCAGCTGCGTCAGCCCCACCAATACAACCGTTGGTACAAGTATAATGATATTGTCCAGCAGCATTAGGACCAGAAGTGGGTAATGTTTCAGGAGTTGCTATTGGGGTGTTAGAAGTGTTGTTTTGGGTATTGTGAAACGCTTGGTTATGGGCAAGAGGCGTTTTACAAACAGAGCAAGTGGCTCCTTTGGTATTAGAGCTTCCCCCTTCACATTTATTAGGACAAATGTAATGTGCACCTCCAACAACATTAACAGAGGTGTTATTTGTATTAGGAAGCTTAGGTACTGGACGTTCGTTAAAAGGAACTGTTAATGGGTTTACAGGTGCTTTCTTTTCTTCTGTTTTACAAGAAAAAAGACAAGATAATAGTACTAATATTGAACATATTTTTTTCATATTCAAATATAAAAAAACCTCGTCAAAAATGACGAGGTTATAGTTATATAAAGTTTGAGAATTTTATAAGTGGATTACTTCATCATAAGCATCCGCTACAGCTTCCATAACCGCTTCACTCATCGTTGGGTGAGGGTGGATTGCTTTTAATACCTCATGACCTGTAGTTTCTAATTTACGACCTAGTACGGCTTCAGCAATCATATCAGTAACACCAGCTCCAATCATGTGGCATCCTAACCATTCACCATACTTAGCATCAAAAATAACTTTTACAAACCCATCAGGAGTCCCCGCTGCTTTTGCTTTACCAGATGCAGAGAATGGAAATTTACCAATCTTTAATTCATATCCCGCTTCTTTAGCTTGCTCTTCTGTTAAACCTACAGAAGCAATTTCAGGAGTAGCATAGGTACAACCAGGAATGTTTCCATAGTCAATTGCTTCAGTATGCAATCCCGCAATTTTTTCAACACAAGTAATTCCTTCCGCTGAAGCCACGTGTGCTAAGGCAGGACCAGGAGTGATATCTCCAATTGCATAGTATCCAGGAATGTTTGTTTGGTACCAATCGTTTACTAAAATTTTGTCTCTATCAGTAATAATCCCAACATCTTCCAAACCGATGTTTTCAATATTTGTTTTAATTCCAACAGCAGACAAAACGATATCTGCTTCTATAATTTCTTCTCCTTTTTTAGTTTTCACAGTTGCTTTTACTCCATCTCCAGAAGTATCAACAGCTTCAACAGAAGAACTAGTCATTACTTTAATTCCAGCTTTCTTGAAAGAACGCTCCATTTGTTTAGAAACATCTTTATCTTCCACAGGAACAATTGTAGGCATAAACTCAACTACAGTTACATCTGTTCCCATAGCGTTATAAAAGTGTGCAAACTCCACTCCAATAGCTCCCGAACCTACTACAATCATTGATTTTGGTTGTGTTGGTAAACTCATGGCTTCACGGTAACCAATTACTTTCTTACCATCCTGTGGTAAACTTGGTAATTCACGAGAACGAGCCCCGGTAGCAATGATAATGTGGTCTGCTGAATACTCAGTTACCTTACCATCTTTATCGGTAACAGCTACTTTTTTACCTGTTTTTACTTTACCAAATCCGTCGATGATATCGATTTTGTTTTTCTTCATTAAGAATTGAACACCTTTACTCATTCCTTCAGCAACACCACGACTACGCTTAATCACAGCTTCGAAGTCTTTATCGATAGCTTCAGCTTTTAAACCGTATTCATCAACATGCTTTAAATAATCATACACTTGAGCAGATTTTAATAATGCTTTGGTAGGAATACATCCCCAGTTTAAGCAAATTCCACCTAAGTTTTCTTTTTCTACTACAGCGGTTTTAAATCCTAATTGAGAGGCTCTAATTGCAGTAACATAACCTCCAGGACCACTTCCAATTATTAGTACGTCGTATTTCATGTTTTAAGATGTTTTATCGTTTAGTGTTTATTTTCAATATTAATTACAGTTAATGGTTGTATAGGATTAAAAACTACGTCTTTAATGCCTAGTTTTTTACTAATGAAGCTAAAGGCAACATGCGTAAAATAATGAATAAAAGTTAAACCAACTATGGCTAATAAAGGAACCCCAAATAATTGGTATGGCCAAAAATAAGTCCACGTTCCTAAATTAATGGCTATCATTTCACCCAGAGCTGGAAAAAATAAGGCCATTAAAAGAATTAAGGAGTTTCTTGTAGCATTAGATAAATTTGGGAACTGAGTATATATTTGAACTTCTATCCTGTACATTAAAACAAATGCACCAGCCCAACCAAAAAATAGCCATTTGGGAACCTGACTAGTAACATCGTGATATTCCCAATGATTATAAGTAGTTCCTAAATGCTCTACTAAAACCCCCATTAACCCTGTAAAAACAAGTCCAGCAACAAATATTGGACTATAGGTGTTGTTTTTTACTGAAGAGTAAATAGAATGAATTATTTTTAGACCTAATACAATGGCTAGTACTAAATCATATTGATGGAAAACACCAATAATAATTCCGCCAATTACTAATTTAAGGGTACTTAGAATGAGTATTTTTTTCATAAATACTACTTTTTTTACATTCTTTCTGGAACCTGAATTCCTAGTAATTTGAATGCTGATTTTATGGTATCAGCCACCTTTTTTGACAACTGAACTCTAAATATTTTTTTATTTTGATTTTCTTCTCCTAAAATTGATACGTTTTGGTAGAATGAGTTAAACTCTTTTACCAAGTCGTAGGTATAATTAGCAATCACAGCAGGGGAATAGTTACTCGCTGCTTGCTGAATAACCTCTGGATATAATTCTAACTGCTTGATTAATTCTTTTTCTTTCTCGTGTAATTCCACTTCGGCTCCGCTGAGTGAACCACTATAGTCGAAATCAGCTTTACGTAAGATAGACTGAATTCTTGCATAGGTATATTGTACAAACGGACCTGTATTTCCTTGGAAGTCTACCGATGCTTGGGGGTCAAACAAAATTCTCTTTTTAGGATCCACCTTTAAAATGAAGTATTTTAAAGCGCCCAATCCGATAATCGTATACAATTCTTCTTTTTCTTCAGTAGAATAGCCTTCTAACTTTCCTAATTCTTGTGAAATTTCACGAGCCGTATTGGTCATTTCATCCATTAAATCGTCAGCATCAACAACAGTACCCTCACGAGATTTCATTTTTCCTGAAGGTAAATCCACCATTCCGTAACTTAAGTGGAATAATTGTTTCGCCCAAAAATACCCTAATTTTTGTAAGATTAAGAACAATACTTTAAAGTGGTAATCTTGTTCGTTACCTACGGTATACACCATTCCGTTTACATCAGGAAAATCTTTAGAACGTTGAATGGCAGTTCCAATATCTTGGGTCATATACACGGCAGTTCCATCAGAACGTAACACTAGTTTTTCATCTAACCCTTCGTCGGTTAAATCACACCAAACAGAACCGTCTTCTTTTTGGAAGAAAACTCCGTTTTGTAATCCTTCCTCAATAATATCTTTTCCTAATAAGTAGGTATTACTTTCGTAGTATAATTTATCAAAGTTAACTCCGATGTTTTCATAAGTAACGTCGAAACCTTTGTATACCCATCCATTCATCATTTCCCAAAGAGAAACTACTTCTTTGTCTCCAGCTTCCCATTTACGCAACATTTCTTGTGCTTCAACAAAAAGAGGAGCTTGCTTTTTAGCATCGTCTTCAGAAATTCCTTTGGCAACTAATTCAGAAATTTCTTTCTTATACTCTTGATCGAATTTCACATAGTAATTTCCAACAAGTTTATCTCCTTTTAATCCGGTTGATTCAGGTGTTTGACCTTCTCCAAATTTTTTCCAAGCCAACATCGACTTACAAATATGGATACCACGATCGTTGATAATTTGTGTTTTATACACTTTATGTCCCGCAGCCTTTAAAATTTCAGCAACCGAATACCCTAATAATACATTACGAACATGCCCTAAGTGTAAAGGTTTGTTGGTATTTGGAGAGGAGTACTCTACCATTCGAGCATCTGTTTCGTCTTCTGTTACAAAACCATACGAAGCATTTGCCGCTATTTGATTAAAAAAGTTCACGTAGAAAGAATCGTCAACTACCAAGTTTAAAAAACCTTTTACAACATTGTAACTGGTAATTTCGTTGATGTTTTCAACTATATATTTTCCTAAGTCTTCACCAATTTGAACAGGATTTCCTTTTTTGTACCGCAACAAAGGGAAAACGACAACAGTAATGTCACCTTCAAAATCTTTACGGGTTGCTTGAAATTCTACACTAGGAATTTCTACATCATACAAGGCTAAAAATCCTTCTTTTACTTTCGCTTCAATTAACGATTGAATATTCATTGGTTCTTTTTAATTGTCGCACAAAATTAGTGTTTTTAATTTTTTCTTCCCACGATTTGCCCTATGATTTTTTAAGGTAGAATAATGTATGACTTCAAAGGTGCTTTCGTACCTTTGCGTTATGGATAAAGACCTTGAAAACTTACCAAAATTAGCCAAAGACGCTTTACAAGAAAATAAGAAGTACTTTCAACGATTAAAAAGGCGTACACCTAAACGTTTAGATTTATTGATGCAAGAATTGCATGAGGAAGAATTTGAACGTACCGACTGTTTAGCATGTGCAAATTGTTGTAAAACGACTTCACCAATCTTTACGGAAAAAGATATAGAGCGCATTGCAAAGCACTTAAAAATGAAGGTGATTGATTTTACCAATCAATATTTACAGCGAGATGAAGATAATTTCATGGTCTTACAATCTGCTCCGTGTACTTTTTTAGATGAATCAGATAATACATGTTTTATTTATGATGTGCGTCCTAAAGCATGTTCTGAATATCCACATACCAATCGTAAAAAGTTTATACAAATAGCAGATTTAACAATTAAAAATACCGAGGTTTGTCCTGCCACTTATAGAATAGTTGAGGAATTGAAAAAACGGTTACCTCAATCAGGAAGTTCTAAAAAATAAGTTGTTATAGATATTTTTTCTATTTTTAGGAAAAATATATCATAGTGGAAACCCTTATACATTATTTTGAAACGATTCCTTCTAGTCATAGAAGTATTATTTTAGTTGGAGGAATAACTTTTTTCTGGTTGTTAGAAGGCGCTGTGCCTTTATTTAGTTTTAAATATAATAAATGGAAACATGCATGGCCTAATTTATTTTTTACTGCTACTACGGTAATTATCAATTTTGCTTTGGCTTTTGTATTACTTAAAACAGCGGACTGGGTACAAGCAAATGATTTTGGACTCATTAATTGGCTACCTGAAATGCCATTAGGGTTGTATGTATTGTTAGGTGTGTTGTTTTTAGACTTCTTCGGAGCTTATTTAGCACATTTAGTAGAGCATAAAGTGAAACCTTTATGGATGGTACATTTAGTACATCATTCAGATCATAAGGTAGATACCACCACAGCAAACCGACATCACCCTATAGAAAGTGTTATTCGTTTTACATTTACATTACTAGGTGTTTTTTTAGTAGGAACGCCAATAGGTATAATCATGTTGTATCAATCTATGTCGTTAGTGTTTACACAACTAACTCATGCCAATATAAAAATGCCTAAAAGATTAGATAAAATATTAAGTTATGTGATTGTTTCACCTGATATGCATAAAGTGCACCATCATAACTTATTACCTTATACTGATTCCAACTACGGAAACATCTTTTCTATTTGGGATCGATTATTAGGAACGTATATGGAATTAGATAGAGAAAAAATAGTCTACGGAGTAGATACATTTCCTGATGAGAAAAAGAATTCTGATTTGTTAGAGTTGTTAAAACAGCCGTTTCAAGGATATCGAAAACCCACGAATTTAAAGGAAATTAAATAAAAAAAGCAAGCTGTTAAGCTTGCTTTTCTACTTCTTACCTTATTATAAAGGATAACAAATGTAACCCCGATAGCTTAAATCGGTGTAAGAATAAAAAAAGGTAGGTGTATTACCATTACTAGTTTGATTATGACACCTCCATCTCCAACTTGGAGTTACTGGATCAGAAGGAAACCTGTCAGGATCCGTTGTCGTGTCCACTCCGTCTAAATACCCACCAAAAGAGCCTCCTCCTGAAATTTCTTTTTGAGTTAAACTGTTTAGTTTTTGAACACCACTTAACTTTAAAATTTTTTTCAACATAATTTTTTAATTTGATTTATAACGTTAGCAAAACTATAACCGAAGTAGCGAAGAACTTTAGGTTAACGACTGTATTTTTAAAAGGAATAAACACTTGATTTATAGAGGGTATAAATTGAAATACACGCAAACCTTAGCAAATGTTCAGTACATAAGATTTATTTTAAAGGTGTTTTTCCTGTGGTATAAACAACAATTCCCCTGATAGTTAAGCTGTGGTGTTCGTATATATTTGATTTCATAATTAACCCCGAAAACTATTATTTTATGAAACAACTACAAAATTTTGTACTTGTAGGCGTCGCTTTTATGATGTTACAAGCATGTCAAAAAGATGACACTACAAGTGAACTGTTAAACAGCAAAAACTTAGAGGTAAAACAAGCTCGAGCCTATTACGCACCATGGGTATATGTGATGGATTGGCGTTTTAGTAGAGGCACTTGTACTACAGGTCCTGGAGTATGTTTTAAAAACGACTATGGTGACATACTTGTATATGGAAATGCAAGTTCAGGTTCATCAGAAGAAGTAAAAGAAACTTTTTCGAAACTTATGGAAGGAAATAACGATGAAGATAATGGTGTGATAGCATTCAGAAATGAAGGTGAATCATTGCGATTAGTATTCTCAAGAAGTTTAGAAGAAGAAGATTTCATTATTTCAGAAGACGTATCACTAAGAGATGATATTGTAAAGGAATTAGGTAAAACTAATATTACTTTACAAGCAGGTAAATACGTTGTAGATTATTCTCGTTTTAAAAACGGAGAGGTTTTAATACCTGTAAAAAATTAAAAAACTAACTAATCAAACGAATGAATTCTTAGCAAAGACTAAGAATCTCAAAAAATAAGAAAAAATGAAAAAACAAAATTTTTTATGGATGGCAGTGATGTGTTTTACATTGCTTTTTAGCTGTCAAAGCGAAGATATAATTGAAAATGAATCAAACAAAGAAGAAGTACAATTAGCTAAAGAAAGCACCGTAACAATTAATCACACCTACGATTATTACGGAAAGCAGTTTAAGGTAACTTACGTGTACAACGAAGAAAGTGGAGAAGTGCTGAAAACTGGAGGAGATGTAGATCTTGCTCAAGAAATTTTTGGAGATGAAGAACGAGCTCCAAAGTCATTATTTTTTGATAATCCAAAAGAAGGAAGTACTGATATAGAAGTTAAAGTTTTTGATAATGGAGAAGACTTAAAAAAATATACTTCAAAGGTTGCCGAAGGGTTTCCTGGCGATGAAGTAGCTACAGAAGGAAAATCATCAAAATGTAGTAGTTATGATGTATATGGAACAGGAGATTTTTACTTTTATAAGCATGCGTATTACAGTACAGAAATGACTGGAATGAGAAGGTTGAATAGATACTATTACAGAGATCATTGGGTAGGGTCAGGAAATAATGATCAACTATCTTCTTTACTGATAAGAAAACCTACCAACAGAAGACAAGTAGTGTATTTATATCAGCACTCTTGTTATGGAGGAAAAGTAATTGGTTTTTATGTCCCAACGGGATATATAGGAAGAAATATAGCGAACCTTAAGTGGTACACCATGTCTGGATGGTGGTGGTGGAAAAAATCTTGGAACGACCAAGTTTCTTCTACATCAGGCTGGGCTTGGTAATAAAATAAACGATATCGTATTTAGTTGCTTGTAAAATAATAAAAGAACCTCAGAAGATTTTTCTTCTGAGGTTTTATAATTGTTTTTAATTTTATTGGTTAATAAAGCTTTAGGTTATAAAAACGATTGAAATTTTAATTATTTTAAGTGTAGGTTAAATTCTGTTCTTAAATTTATGTTTCTCTCTTTATTGAGATATGAAAGTCTTTTTTTTAATAGAAGATAACTTTCTAAATCAATTTTAGGATTTATAGAGATTAGATAGTTTTTGTTAGGTTTTAAACTATCTAATTTATCAATATCGTTTATAGTTTTAAATTCTATTAAGTCAGGGGTGTAATTTCTAAAATATTCACCTCTACTTAATGATTTCGGTAGTTTATAATGTGTTTCAGAATTATAATGCTTTTCTATTTGTGAATTCCAAAATTGAAATTTGTCTAAATAACCATTGTACAAATTTGTCTTTGGGTCATAATTTGTTATTAATAAAGCTGCCCTTAAATTTCCTAGTTGGAAATAAGAGTTAATAAGATCAGAGGTTTCAATTCTATCACCAATATAGATAACAGGAACAGGAATATCAAAAAGTGAATCAAAAACAAAACGTCGTATTTCATTAAAATCGGAAGTGATTTTATCATTTAATTTTAATGTTGTGATTCCAGAACTACTTTTAAACATATGAAACCCACTATTAAACCTAACCAATGAATCAGTTGTAATTAGGTCTAAGTTTTGAATTTCTATTAAATCATAATTAATTAATTCATCGTTATAAGAATAATCATCCCAGAAGCCATATTTATTATTGTTTATAAGGATTGTTGAATCTTTATTATTAAAAGAAAAATTATAAACTAAAGTGTCTTTTTTTAAGTAATAAGTTATTTTGTTTTTAAATATTTTAAATTTTCCTTTTGAAACATATGTGTATATATCTTCTAAGTAAACAGAATCATTTTTAAAAGTTAATGAAGGTAAGTAATAGGAAGAACTATCTTTATCAATATTCATCCAAACCCCTTTAAAATTATCAGGGTTGAATTCTTTTTTACATGAAGTAAGACCTAAAAGAAATAAAAAATAGATTAACTTTCTCATAATGCAGTTTTTTTAATCTTATCAAAAATTAGACCTTTTTTCAATTAACTCCAATATTTTCTTGCCTCTGGCTTTACAGCCTTTACTTTCATGAATCACTTTGGTGCGAATTAGGTGTTCTAACTCAGGATGAACCCAGTTTTTTTGCAGTCCAAACAAATATAAAGTGTTCATAGTATAAGCTTTTACGGCTATTTTTTGGTCGGTAATTAACCAGTCGAATCCCGTTTCTATAATTAAATCAATATCAGTTTCTGTTAACTGTTCTTTTATTTTATTGGATGTTTTTGAGGTAAAAGCAGTTGCTAAATGCTCACAAATTTTAGCACATGGTCTTACAGCACTGTCAAAATGTACTCTAGATATATTGTTTGTAAAAACAGTCAAATAAGGAACAATATATTCAATTCCATTATGTGTACAAATCCATTCCAGCACCCAAACAGCTTTAATAGATAGTTTATTAGCAACATCAAAAGTAATATCAACTAAATATTTTATCAATTCAGGTTGTGTCAATACAATATTTGCAGCATTATTTCTGTTTACTCTAGCAGGGTTATCAACATTTTCTAACACAGAAATTAAAAAATCAAGACTCATATTGGTATGGTTTATGTAAATTTGAAAGGTAAAAGAAATTATAGCATGATAAATATAAAAAGGATATTTTCAATAGCACTTTTGTTTTCTGTATTTTTTATTACAGTTGCACAAGCTCAAAAAATAAATAAATTTGATGCTAATGGAAACAGACATGGAGTTTGGAAAAAATATTATGACGATACTAAAAATAAAATAAGGTACTCAGGCGAATTTAAAAATGGAAAAGAAGTAGGAACATTTAATTTTTATGAACCTAACTCTTATGGAATTCCTTCTATGACTAAAGAATTTTCTGCAAAATCAGATAGTGCTTTTGTACAATTTTTTACACCAAATGGAAAAGTAAAAACAAAAGGATGGATGATAGGAAAAAAACGAGTAGGAAAATGGACGTATTATTTTTCAGACGGAAAACTTTTTTCAGAAGAAGAATATGCTGATGGTAAATTAGATGGAGTTTTAAAAAACTACTACAGAAACGGTAAATTAACAGAGGAAAGTGTCTATAAAGAAGGTAAAAAAAATGGGCTATCTAAAATTTTTACTGAAGCAGGAATAATGATTGAAGAAGTGTATTATGTTGATGGAAAGTTAGAAGGAGAAGGAAAGTACTACGATTTAAAAGGAGGTTTAAAAGAAAAAGGAATGTATAAAAATGGTAAAAGAGACGGTAAATGGCAATTTTATATGGACGGAGAAGTCGTTACCGATAAGAGAAAAAGAACAGTACATTCAATACCAAAAAATTAATCTATAGAGATAGAAAGGATAAAGATAAGTTTATCCTCTTTTATAAAGTACCACAGTGGAGAATAAGAGTTTTATTTTCTGACTGGTCAATTTAAGAAAACTCTAAGAAAAGGTGAGAAACTAAGACATGTCACTGTCCATCAATTTTTACAATGAAGTCATCAATTATTTCCATAATAAAAAACGTTTATTATTTCGTAAATTTGCAGCTTCAAAAGTAAAAAATGAAAAGAGTAGTAGTAGGACTTTCAGGAGGTGTAGATAGTAGTGTAACTGCGTATTTACTAAAAGAACAGGGATACGAAGTTATTGGATTGTTCATGAAGAACTGGCACGACGATTCAGTAACCATTTCTAATGAATGTCCGTGGTTAGAAGATAGTAACGACGCTATGATTGTTGCAGAAAAATTAGGAATTCCTTTTCAAACAGTTGATTTAAGCGAACAATACAAAGAACGTATCGTTGACTATATGTTTAACGAATACGAAAAAGGTCGTACACCTAATCCTGATGTATTATGTAATCGAGAAATTAAGTTTGATGTGTTTATGGATATCGCATTAAGTTTAGGAGCTGATTATGTAGCTACAGGACATTATTGTAGAAAATCAGAAGAAATTATTGATGGAAAGCCTGTGTATAAATTATTAGCAGGAAAGGACACGAATAAAGACCAATCATACTTTTTATGTCAATTATCGCAAGAACAATTATCGAAAGCGTTATTTCCTATTGGAGAGTTGACAAAACCAGAAGTTCGTGAAATAGCCAAAGAAGCAGATTTAATTACAGCTGATAAAAAAGACAGCCAAGGCTTGTGTTTTATAGGAAAAGTAAGACTTCCAGACTTCTTACAACAAAAACTACAACCGAAAGAAGGAGATATTGTACGAATTCCAGACGAGTTTGAACAGTACAATCGTTCAGTTCCAGAATTTGAGAATAAAGAGGCAGAATTGGAATTTTTTTCAACGAAGTTCTCTTATAATAAAGAGGATGGAAAAGTAGTAGGAAAACATCAAGGAGCGCATTATTTTACAAAAGGTCAACGTAAAGGTTTAGCAGTTGGAGGTACCAAAGAACCATTGTTTGTAATTGAAACCGATGTAGATACCAACATTATTTATACAGGAGAAGGAAAAAATCACCAAGGATTGTATCGAAGTGTACTATTTGTATCAAATGAAGAACTACACTGGGTGCGTGAAGATGTAGCTTTACAAACTGGTGATTCTATGGAAGTAGAGGCACGTATTCGTTACCGACAACCATTAGAGAAAGCTACGTTGTATAAAGTTGACAAAGGAATTTATGTAGCGTTTGAAAATCCACAATCAGCTATTCAAGAAGGGCAGTTTGTTGCTTGGTATAAAAGCGAAGAGCTATTAGGTTCTGGTGTAATTTCGTAGAAAAAGAAAAATAATAAATTATGAAAAAAATATTGCTATTGTTTGTAGTATTCATTTGTGCTAATGGATACTCACAAAAAGACTCTATTTCTAATTATTTAGATAGAAAGTTTAAAATAACGTCAAATAAAAACGATGCTAAATATATTGAAACTAGTGTAAAAAAAGAAACTCTTTGGGAAAAGGTACTTTATTATAGAGACGGAAAAATCTTCAAGAAGGGGTTTTCAAAAAATAATAGAGGAAGCAGTTATGTAGGAAAATACCTTGAGTTCCACCGAAACGGAAAAATATCTAAAAGGGCTTTTTATGATGCTGAGGGAGAATTAGAAGGAAAAGTACTTACTTTATTTGATAATGGAAACAGAAATTATACAGGTTTCCATAAAAACGGAGTTCCATCAGGGTTATGGAAATACTATCATTACAACGGTAACCTAGCAGCAAAATTTTATTACGATATAAATGGAGATATAGAAAGGTATGTACTATTCAATGAAAAAGGAGAAGAGTTTAAGGATGATATTTATACAAAGTTTATAAAGCCTACTTTTAAAAATGGAGAAGAAGAATTTAGTTCGAAAATGAACTATTTAATAGATAATGTAAGCTATGCTATTAATACTGCAATTGATGTGAGTTTTATTATTGATGTTGATGGTAGTATTAGAGATGTATGGGTAGCTAATACAATTCCAAATAAATTAAGGAATGAAATAGCTGACTTTTTTGAATCTATAAAAGGATGGAAACCAGCAGTGGAAATGAATAGAAAAATACCATATAAATATAGCATTATGCTAAATTTTAAAACTAGAGTAATAGATTAATATATTGTTTTGAATAACAAAACGAAAAAAATACAACCTCGATTTTTTCGAGGTTTTTTTGTGCTTCCTAGCTAATGATTGTACATTTACGCTATGCAAAACAGAATTACCAAACTATTTAATATACAGTATCCAATCGTTCAAGGTGGAATGATTTGGGTTTCAGGATGGAAGCTAGCTTCAGCAGTGTCAAATGCAGGTGGATTAGGATTAATTGGAGCAGGATCGATGTATCCAGAAGTACTTCGTGAACACATTCAAAAATGTAAAAAAGCAACGGATAAGCCTTTTGGGGTAAATGTGCCAATGTTGTATCCTGATATTGAAAAAATCATGGATATTATTGTTGAAGAAGGAGTGAAAATTGTGTTTACCTCCGCAGGGAATCCAAAAACATGGACCTCTTTTTTAAAGGAAAAAGGAATTACAGTAGTACATGTGGTAAGCTCAGTAAAATTTGCCTTAAAAGCAGAAGCAGCTGGAGTAGATGCTGTGGTATGTGAAGGATTTGAAGCAGGAGGTCATAACGGACGTGAAGAAACGACTACGTTTACGTTAATACCTATGGTAAAAGAACAAGTGAAGATTCCAGTAATTGCCGCAGGAGGAATAGGTTCAGGTAGAGGAATGTTAGCAGCAATGGTGTTGGGAGCAGACGGAGTGCAAATAGGAAGTCGTTTTGCAGCTACGGTAGAATCTTCAGCACATGATAACTTCAAAAAAACAATTGTTGAAGTAAAAGATGGTGGTACACAGCTAACGTTAAAGGAACTAGCTCCTGTACGTTTGGTAAAAAACAAGTTCTTTCAAGAAGTTCAAGAACTATATCAACAAAACCCAACGATAGAACAATTAAAAGAATTGTTAGGGCGTGCACGTGCAAAGAGAGGTATGTTTGAAGGAAACTTGGACGATGGAGAACTTGAAATAGGTCAGGTTGCAGGGCTTATCCATGAAATTAAACCAGCCAAAGAAGTGTTAGAAGCAATTGTAGAAGAATATCAGCAAGTGAAAAAAGAACAGTTGTTTTAATCGCAGGGCGATTGCCAAAAAAATAGAAACGTCATTCCGACGAGGTAGGAGGAGGAATCTTATAAAAAAATGAGTTATAAACATGCTCTTATCGTACTAACGAGTAAAAATTAAGGTAAAACAAAATAGTAATGATTAAACAATTAATCAGTATTCTGTTTTTAATTATAGGTATTTACCAGCTATTTAAATTAGTTAACTTAATTGAAAGCAATAAGGAGTCTTTTAAGATATTTATAGGTGATAGTAAAAATAAGTTATCCTATCCAAAAGGTTCAGAGATGTTCTTCAAGTTATTTTTTAGATACTTTTTACTTTTTTTAATTAGCATGTTTATATTTAGTCAACTTGTTTAGCTTTCCTAAAGGAGACGAGAATTAGTAATTAGATTTTTTTAATCAGTACTTTACAAGGATAAATCTAATACTATTTTCAACACTTTTGAGAACGAACAAATTTCTCTTTAATAATTTGTGCCACAGGTTTATTTTCAATCTTACTTTCAAGCCACGAAAGGATGTCTAAATATAAAAAAGCTCTTTTTTCATAAGGATGATTCTCATAAACCTTAAGGCGACTGTGTACTTTTTTTAACTCCTTTTTTATTTGATGCGGAAACACATCTCCCAACGCTTTTATAGAAGAAATAAACTCTTTTTGGACCTCTTGTAAATTCTCCATTTTTAGTAAAAAACGATAGGTATCTTTAAACTGACGTTCCAAATCATAATCCAAGCCACATTCGTAATGAGCAATTAAAGAAAGTACTCTAGCAAAACACTGTAAGTCGTTAGCTACTTGAATATTTTTAGGTTTAATGATCTTATTTAAATACAAAATACACTCTTTGTTTTTACCCATACCAAAGTATAAACAAGCAATTTTATAGTAAAATACCACGATATGATGATTATCAAGACGATCCTTATAACTATTAATCTTATCATTAATAATAGCCACTAAATATTCACCCTCAGCAAAACTACCCTCTAAGAAGTGTAAGTGCAATTTATTAGCATAATAGTATAGAAAAGTTAAGATTTCAGTATTGCTATTTTGCGGAATACTTTTCTCCTCAATTTCCTCTTCAAAAGCAGAGAGCTCTTCTTTAAACTTATCATAATGCTTTATAAAAAATAAGCTCTCTAATAAGTAGTTTTTTCCTTTTAAATAAAAAACAGGATGCAAAGAAATATTTTTTGTATCATGCTTAAATAAATCTACCCATTTATTAGCATACTTATAACTCTGTAAAAAATCCTGCGTTAAAAAGCTATGCCACAAATGTGCTTTGTATAACCATAACTTTTCTCTAAAACCCAATTCTTCATAGGTATATTCAGGAAGTTTAGAGTAAAAGTAAGTATTCACTCGCTGTAATTCCTCATCGTTTTTTACGTAACCGTTTTTAAGCAATGTTCCATACAATTGTAGCGATAAGTTTGACAGTTTACTGGCGATAACATTTTGCATGCTAAGCTCTTTTGCCTGAACAGTTAGTTCGTCAGAACGCGTATCAATACTTCGGGTTATATACTGACTTTCAATAACTTTTTCAAGCTCAACAATTTCATAAGCAACATTCTTTTCTTCATTTTCAACCGCCATATTTTTTGCTTTGTCAAGCAGCTTTAAACTCTGTTTGTATAGCCCTTTCTGATATAAAACTGTAGCAAAATCTAACTGCTCACGTATTTGAATTCGAATATTTTTATGAGCAGGATTCATACGAAGACTAGTTAGTATTTGCTTGTATAAATGAGCTTTTAGGTTAGATAACTGTTGTTTGCTTACTACACCGCTATCAATAATAGCCTTTTCGTTATAACTCTTTTGTTTTTCAAGCAATTTAAAAAGCGCAAAAAATTTAGCATCTACATTACCTCCTAAACGACCAACATATAAATTAAACTGACGCTTTTCTGACTTTGATAAAGACTTAATCAAAACAAACAAAGCATCATTTTGTTGGTTGGAGAATGTAATTGGTTTACGCATAACTTTTTGTTTTTCAGTATTTTGTTTTTGTTTTTTGTTGTTTTGATATCGTAACTAACCCATTAAAAAAGAGCTTGCTAGAAAAGCCAATATATACATTTGGTTTTTATTTTGATAATCATAGTTAGATTTATGCAAAGCGATAAAATTCAAATTTTCGATACCACATTACGAGACGGAGAGCAAGTCCCAGGATGTAAATTAGATACCCAACAAAAACTAATTATTGCAGAAAGGCTCGATTTTTTAGGAGTTGATGTAATTGAAGCAGGATTCCCTGTATCAAGCCCAGGAGATTTTACATCAGTACAAGAAATAGCCAAATTGGTAAAAAACGCTGCTGTTTGTGGATTAACAAGAGCCGTAAAAAAAGATATTGAGGTAGCAGCAGACGCTTTAAAATTTGCTTACAAGCCTAGGATTCATACGGGGATTGGTACCAGTGATTCACATATTCAGTATAAATTCAATGCTTCGAAAGAAGAAGTAATTAGGCGAGCAAAAGAAGCTGTTTCGTACGCAAAAAACTTTGTAGAGGATGTAGAGTTTTATGCAGAAGATGCAGGTAGAACCGATAATGCTTTTTTAGCCAAAGTTTGTGAAGAAGTTATAAAATCAGGAGCAACAGTGTTGAATATTCCTGATACTACAGGGTATTGTTTACCTGAAGAATACGGAGCAAAAATTAAATACCTAAAAGACAATGTTAAAGGTATTGAAAATGTAATTATTTCTTGTCACTGCCATAACGATTTAGGATTGGCTACAGCAAATTCTATTGCAGGAGCTATCAATGGTGCGCGTCAAATAGAATGTACGGTCAACGGAATAGGAGAGCGAGCAGGAAATACAGCATTAGAAGAAGTAGTAATGATTTTAAAACAGCATCCGTATTTAAATCTTCAAACAGATATCAATACCAAATTACTGTACGATACAAGCATGATGGTTCGTGAACGTATGGGAATGCCTGTACAACCTAATAAAGCCATTGTAGGAGCAAATGCCTTTGCACATAGCTCAGGAATTCATCAAGATGGAGTAATCAAGAACCGTGAAACCTATGAAATTATCAATCCAGCAGATGTAGGAGTCACAGAAAGTGCTATTGTATTAACCGCAAGAAGCGGAAGAGCAGCCTTAGCATACCGAGCAAAAAAGATAGGATATGAGCTAACCAAAATTCAGTTAGATACAGCTTATAAAACGTTTTTACAGTTTGCTGACAGGCAAAAAGAAGTAATCGATGAAGACATTCATCAGATTATGAAACAAGTAAATAAAATTTCAAAAATAGCCATAGCTTAATGGGAAAGACATTATTTGATAAAGTATGGGATGCGCATGTGGTGGATACTGTTAAAGATGGGCCACAGATTTTATATATAGACAAACACTTAATTCATGAAGTAACGAGTCCGCAAGCATTTAACGAGTTAAAAGAACGTAAGATTCCAATTGCACGACCAGATAAAACAGTAGCAACAGCCGATCATAATACGCCAACCGTAAATCAACATTTACCAATAAAAGACGAATTATCAAGGCATCAACTAGAGCAGTTAACACAAAACTGTAAAGAAAACGATATAACCTTGTATGGGCTTGGACATAGGTACAACGGAATTGTACATGTAATGGCTCCCGAATTAGGGATAACACAACCGGGAATGACCATGGTTTGTGGAGATAGCCATACCTCAACACACGGTGCTTTTGGTACCATTGCCTTTGGTATTGGAACAAGTCAAGTAGCACAGGTGTTTGCAAGTCAATGCTTATTGTTAGAAAAACCTAAAAGTCTACGTGTAACTGTAAATGGTAAGCTTAAAAACGGAGTACTACCTAAAGATATAATCTTGTATATCATAGCACAATTAGGAACAAATTCAGGTACAGGATATTTCTGCGAATATGCAGGAAATGTATTTGAAGAAATGTCTATGGAAGGTCGTATGACCGTGTGTAATATGAGTATCGAAATGGGAGCCAGAGGCGGTATGATTGCTCCTGATGAAACCACTTTTGAATATGTAAAAGGACGGGAGTTTGCACCAAAAGGAGACGAGTTTGATAACAAAGTAGCCTATTGGAAAACATTAAAGACTGATAAAAGTGCAAAATTTGATAAAGAATACACTTTTAAGGCAGAAGACATAGAACCAATGCTTACCTACGGAACCAACCCAGGAATGGGAATAAAAATTTCAGAAAATATTCCCCAGTTTAATGATGTTTCCTTTGAAAAGTCATTACAATATATGAACTTTAAAAAAGGAGCATCATTAATTAATACACCCGTTAACTATGTATTTATAGGAAGTTGTACCAACTCAAGAATAGAAGATTTTAGAGTCGCAGCAAATTATATAAAAGGAAAGCAAAAAGCAGCGAATGTAAATGCGTGGTTAGTACCAGGATCACAACAAGTAGCAAAACAAATAAAACGAGAAGGTTTGCAAGAAGTTTTTGAAGCAGCAGGATTTCAATTACGTCAACCAGGTTGTTCAGCATGTTTAGCAATGAATGACGATAAAATACCAGAAGGAGAATACTGTGTATCAACTTCAAACAGAAACTTTGAAGGACGTCAAGGACAAGGAGCAAGAACCATTTTAGCAAGTCCGTTAATGGCTGCAGCAACAGCAGTAGAAGGAAAAATTACTGACTTTACAAAACAATTAAACTAATGGAGAAATTTGTTAAACTAATAGATACCGCTGTACCCCTACCAACCGAGAATATAGATACCGATCAAATTATACCCGCACGATTTTTAAAATCAACCAATAAAGAAGGGTTCGGAGATAATGTGTTTAGAGATTGGCGCTACAATAAAAATGGTAGTTTAAATGAAGACTTTGTTTTAAACAATACAAATTATACAGGAAGCATTTTAATAGCAGGAGATAATTTCGGATGTGGTTCAAGCAGGGAACATGCTGCATGGGCATTAGCGGGCTACGGATTTAAAGTAGTTATCAGTAGTTTTTTTGCAGATATTTTTAAAGGAAATGCACTTAACAATGGAATATTACCAGTACAAGTACCCAAAGAATATTTAGCAAAACTGCTAAAAAAAGTAACTGAATTACCAGATACAACCATTATAGTCGATTTAGAAAATCAAACACTAAAAACACCTATAGGTAATGTAGATTTTGAAATCAATCCGTATAAAAAGCTATGTATGATAAATGGCTACGACGATATAGATTTTTTAATTAGTAAAAAAGAAACAATAACAGCTTTTGAAGCAACAATGAAATAAAAAGTAAAAAGATGAAGTACAACATAACGGTAATACCAGGAGATGGAATAGGACCAGAAGTAACAGAACAGGCAAAAAAAGTGCTTAGAGCTGTTGGTAATGTGTTTGATCACACATTCTTATTTACAGAAACATTAATGGGAGCCTGTGCTATTGATAAAACAGGAAACCCGTTGGCAGATGAAACCATTGAGCTGTGTAAAAAGAGTGATGCTATTTTATTTGGTGCTATTGGAGATCCAAAATACGATAATGACCCTACAGCAAAAGTACGTCCAGAACAAGGATTGTTACGTTTACGAAAAGAGCTGGAGTTGTTTTGTAATGTACGTCCAGTAAAAGCATATGATACGTTACTTCAAAATTCACCGTTAAAGAAAGATAGAATCGAAGGAACCGATATTACTATTTATAGAGAACTGACTGGAGGAATCTATTTTGGAATTAAAGAATTAAGTGATGATGGACAACATGCTTTTGATGGTTGTTCATACACTGTAGAAGAAATTGAAAGAATGGCGCATTTAGCTTTTCAGGCAGCTCAAAAAAGACGTAAAAAATTAACATTGGTAGATAAAGCCAATGTATTAGAAACGTCAAGGCTGTGGCGTAAAACTGTTGGAGATTTAGCAACTCAATATCCTGACGTTGAAGTAGACTATTTATTTGTTGATAATGCAGCGATGAAGTTAATTTTAAACCCAAAAGATTTTGATGTTATTTTAACCGAAAACCTTTTTGGAGACATTCTTTCTGACGAAGCAAGTGTTATAGGAGGTTCTATAGGTTTGTTAGCTTCCGCTTCAGTAGGAAAAGAAAATGCATTATTTGAGCCTATTCATGGATCTTTTCCTCAGGCTAAAGGAAAAGATATTGCCAATCCGTTGGCGTCTATTTTATCTACAGCAATGTTATTAGAGCATTTAGGCTTGATGCAAGAAGCGAAAGTAGTAGAAGTAGCCGTTCAAAAATCATTGGAATTAGGAATTACTACAGAAGACATCAATTCAGAAAACCCATTTTCGACTAGTAAGGTAGGAGATTTTATTGCAGACTATATCTATAATCAAGAAGATAGCGATATGAATTTCCAAAACATACACATGGGACAAAGCACTATTATATAAGTTAACACCGTACATTAATTATAAACTTCCTTTAACTACCGCGGTTAAAGGAAGTTTTGTTTGTAAGTGTTTGGTAGTGTGTTGGTTAATTGTTTAAAAATTCACCTCGTTGTTTGATATTTAATATTTTATGATTTTTCTGTTTAAATATTCTTTTTTTTAACGTTTTTTTTGATTTTATTTTAAATGTATAAATCTAAAGTGTAGATTTACAGTGAATTATAAAACCCTTCATATCATGAAAAAAACAAAGTTAGCCCTAATTATGGGCTTGTCTGTAGGTGTGTTCTTCACCTCATGTTCAAGTGAAAACGAACAAGTTAAAGAGTCGGATGTTATAGAGCAATCTAGCGATAACCCAGGACTTAAACCAGTACCTCAAGAGGTAGTTGATGCTGTAGCTAAATTAGAGCTAAATGTAGATCATATTCGTTATGATAATTTTTACTTTCCTGATGGAACTTCAGAAGTACGTTTATTTTTAGAAGAAGACGTAGTAATGACAGAGCAAGAGTTATTTACTTTGGCAGATGCTAAAGATGAAAATCAATCTGGTCGTCAATACTCAACCAACAGTTTAGTGTCGCAAGGTAGAAATATTTCTATCATAGGATATACTGGTGGTGGAGGATATGGTCTTTCTAGTAAAGAACAAACTGCATTACAATGGGCGGTAGATAATTACAATAATTTAAGTGGTGTATCTATTAGTTTTACCCTAACTTTTGGAACTAACTACTCTAACAAAGATATGGTAGTATACCGTAATCCAAATCAATCTGGATCAGGTGGTAGTGCAGGTTTCCCAAGTGGAGGTTTACCATACAAGTGGGTGCAAATCTATGGATTATCAGGATACACAACGAATGTAAACGAGCATGTAATTACACATGAAATAGGACATTCAGTAGGATTTAGACATACTGATTGGTTTAGCCGTCAAAGTTGTGGGCAAAATACTAACGAAGGTACTGCTGGGGTAGGAGCTAACCATGTGTCTGGTACACCAACTGGATACGATCCAACTTCAATTATGTTAGCGTGCTTTAGCTCTAACGAAGATGGAGAGTTTAATGGTAATGATATTACAGCACTGCAAAACATGTACTAAGAATTAACTAACCTTACTACATATTGTAAACCACCGATTAAAGTCGGTGGTTTTTTATTACGTATATTCCTTAGTTCATCATTTATTTTCCTGAGCTTATAAAAAAAATGTCTTTAAAAACGTGAGCTCAAAATACATTTGAGGTATCTAATAATAAAAACATACCATGATGAACACAAAAAGAGAACTTATTTTTTTAAGAACATTTGCAGTAAGTATAACAGCATTAATAGGAGTTTTAACTACTGTAGCCTTTAAAAATAAAGGGAATACACAATTTGATACTATTGATGTAAAAAGAATTAATATTATTGAAAATGATGGAACAGTAAAAATGCTAATTACAAATGCAGCAAACTTTCCTAGTAAAGGTGATAAGATTAATGGAAGAGTTTATCACGAAAGAAAAAAGAGAGCAGGAATGCTTTTTTATAATGAAGAAGGTATAGAGTGTGGCGGATTTATTTATGATGGTAAAAAAACTGAAAAAGGACATAGTTCGGGATTATCATTAACGTTTGATCAGTATGATGGAGACCAAGTAATGCAGCTCATAACTACTGATGCAAAGAGAGATGGAAAAAGATACAAAGCAGGTAGGTTGGTGTTTAATGATAGAGGAGATAACGAAACCCAAGAAATGACTCAAAAAATAAGTGAAGAATTAAGAGCTATTAATGATTCTGCTGAAAGAAGAGCTAAGTTTAAAGAGTATCAACAAAAAGGAATGATAGGTGGGGTACCAAGAGTAGCTTTAGGGCAAACACCAGGAAAACAAAACGGATTGTTTTTATACGATTCTAACGGAAAAACAAGAGCTAAGTTTATTATAGATGAGGATAATAAAATAAAATTAGAAGCCTATGATGAAAAAGGAAATACAGTAAGTACTTGGCCAGAAGATAAATAGAAATACTAGAGTTTGCGGTGAGATTCAATCAAAAGTTTCATCGCAAATTTGATATATTTGTGAGTACTGATATGAAAACAAACACATCCTTTTTTAGAGAAAATGCTACATTTTTAATCTTTCTCTTTACCTTTTGCTTAATGTTTATTTTAAAAAATCAATTTGGGAATTCAGATTCTTGGAAAGATTTTATCTTTTATCCTGATGCTCCCTTTTGGTATTTCTTTAAAGCAGTTTTTATTTTTTGGTGGGTTAGTTTTATTAAAAAGAGTATTAATAAAAGCTCAAAAAAACAAACTTCATTAAGTAGAAGATATGTGCAATTTTTTGGAATAGGCTTGTTAACATATTTAGTGATAGGAAATAGTTTCGGATTAATTGTTGCGTTCATTTTTGATACCTATTCCAGAAACTTTGGTTCTGTTTATCATGTAATATATGTTAATATAAATTCTGTAATTGACTTTATTATTTTTGGAGGATTTTCATTAGCCTACTTGTATTATAAAGAAAATGTTGCTTATCAAAAACAGGTAGCTGCCTATGAAATAAGTAAAGCTAAAAACGAGATAACACAATTAAAAAACCAATTAAATCCTCACTTTCTATTCAATAATTTAAATGTTTTAGATCAGCTTATTGATGAAGACACGGAAAGAGCATCTCTGTTTTTAAATCGATTTTCAGAGTTATATAGGTATAGTTTACATAGTGCAGATAAGCAATTGGTTTCATTAAAAGAAGAGTTGTTTTTTGCTGAAGGATATTTTAAGCTAATGGAAGAAAAATATCAGGGGTATTATCAACTACACATAGCACCAGCATTGTATACAAAAAACATTGTAGTACCACCATTTTGTTTACAAGTTCTTATAGAAAACGCAATCACTCACAATAAAGGAACCTCCGAATCACCTGTAGATATTACTATAACAGAGGATGAAGGAATTAAGGTAACAAATAATAAAGTACTGTATGCTACAAGAAGAAAAGGTAATGGAATGGCGTTGATTAACTTATCAAAACAATTTGAGTTACTTGCTGAAAATACTATTAAAATACGTGAAACTGAAAAGGAATTTGAAGTCGTTTTACCATTAATACCATCTCATAAATCTGTATAAAAATGATAAAAGCACTTATTGTTGAAGACGAATTACCAGCTAGAAAAAAGCTAAAAAAATATATAGAAAGTTATCATGAACCGATCACTGTGGTAGATGAGTTTGAAACAGTAGAAGAGGTGCTTCAGTTTTTTGAATCAACGTCTGATATTGACTTGATTTTTTCTGATATAGAATTACGAGACGGTAATGTTTTTGATGCTTATAATAAGCTACAAATTCAAGTACCAATTATTTTTATAACAGCATACAATCAGTTTTGGATGCATGCTTTTGAAACCAGTGGTATAGAGTATTTATTAAAACCTTATTCGTTTGAACGTTTTGAAAAAGCAGTAAATAAATATTCAAGCTTAAAAAGTTCAATGAAGGATGAAAGTAACCATAATGTTTTGCAAAAATTAGATGCTTATCTAGCAAATCAAACAGCTCAAACACCTAAAAGCTATCAAGATTTTATTGCTGTTAAATCTTCTCAGTACACCTACTTCTTAAAGATGGAAGAGGTAATGTATTTTCAAGCAGATTACGGAATTGTAACAGCATATGATATAAATAATAAAAAACATGTATTAAATCAATCCTCCTTAAAAGCATTAGAAGAAATAATAAACCCTAGCGTGTTTTTTAAAATTAATAGAGGCGAACTACTCAATAGAAACTATATAGAAAAGATAAGTAGGTATAATAAAAATGTTGTAGCCATCAATCTAAAAAACAGCAAAACAGTTTTAAAAACCAGTCAAAATAAAACAGCAGAGTTTACGAAGTGGTTAGGGTTATAAAATAAGGGAAGAAGAGAGAGGTTAAAAAAGTTGCAAGACTTAGCGAAGGGAGTCAATAATTGTTACATGTTTTACTTTTCAATTATTAATGTAAAATAAATCTATTGCACTACTTAACACAATCTCTTCTATATTTTAGAATGATTTTTTGTTAGGTTTTTTATTAAATAAAAACTCTAATAATTAAGGTTGTTGTCAATATTACCATATCTTCTATTTTAGGTGTTTAGCAAAGAAACCAAGCATCGTTTTATATAGTTCAATTTTGTTTTCTTCTCTTTTAAAACCATGACCTTCATTATATTTTACCATATATGGTACATCAACCCCTTTTTTGCGTAAACTAGCTACTATTTGATCACTTTCATTAATATTTACTCTAGGGTCATTGGCACCTTGTACAACAAATACAGGTTTGTTTAGTTTGTCGATATTTAATGCAGGAGAAACAGCTTTCATAATCTCTTTTTCTTCAGGAACCTCTGGATCATACCATTGTTCGTAAAATTGCTTCATCAAAGGCTTCCAGTATTCAGGAAAGGAGTCTACAAATGTGAAAAAGTTACTTACACCTACATAATCTACTCCACAAACATATAGTTCAGGAGTTTTAATTAAACTACCTAAAGTGGCCAGTCCACCATAACTTGCTCCATATATAGCAACTTTATTTTTGTCAATCATTCCTTGATTTATTGCATATTGAACACCATCTTCTAAATCATTTAACATGTTGCGTCCTATTTGTTTGTTTCCTGCCAAATAAAATGATTTTCCATATCCTCCTGAACCTCTGAAATTAATTTGTAGTGTAGCATAACCTCTACTGGCAAATAATTGTGCTTCTGGATTAAACCCCCATGAATCTCTTTCTCCATAAGGACCTCCATGTGGATTAACAATCATTGGAGTTTTTCCTTTCTTTGCATTTTTTGGTAAAGTGAGGTAACCATGAACAGTTAAGCCATCTCTTGTTTTAAAAGAAATAGGTGTCATTTTAGCCATAGTTTTAGGAGCTAAATTTGGCATCAAATCTTCTAACAATGTAAAACTATCATTTACTACATCATATTGATAATATTGCCCATATAAAATATCACTTGAGACATAGACTAAATACTTATCTTCATTTTCTGTAACACTAGCCAAAGTAAAACGATGAGGAGCAAATTTATTTTCTAATTTCTTGTATAACTTTTTAAAGTAATCGCTAATAGGTACAACTGTGCTCATTTTACCATTATAAGAGTAGTAGTCTAACTCATAATTACGTTTTCTAGATCTAGAAATACCATTAAGATCATAGTTATCATTACTAAATAAACGTTTTATTATCTTCTTTTCCTTTAAGTTGTATAAAACAATCTCAATTTTATCACTTTCTAAATTAGTAGCTACGTATGCTACATCACTATCTTTAGAGACAAAAGTTAAAATTGAGAAAGAATCTTTCCAGTTAGTTGTAATAACTTCCTTAAAAGTATTCTCACCAACAGCTTTATACTCTAACACATAATCTACTCCGTTTTTACGTTTTTTTAATGCACGTAAATTACCTTTGCTATCAAATTCAAAAGAAACCGCAGGATTGTTAACATCAGTATTTTCATAAATTAATTCAATTTCTCCTGTTTCAATATTAATTTTGTAAGGCTCAAATATTTGCTTATTCCTTTTGTTCAAAGGTACTATTACATACTTAGGTAAATCTCTTAAACCATGAACAGTATTAAGTGTCACCCCATCAAAAGGAGTTAAATCAATGTCTTTTTTAGTATCTATATTATAGGAATATAAATGAAAATTTTCATTACCTCCTTTATCCATGGCATATAATAACGTACTGTTATTACCCCATAAGTAGGTTAATATTAATTCTTCTTTTTCTTCAATTGCGAGTGTAATTTTATTAGTTTGTATTTTTTTTATATATACATGAGATTTACCTTTTTCATCTTTTTTTTTAAACGAAAGGTACTTTCCATCAGGTGAAAGTTCAAAGCTACTTTTGTTAGGTTTTTTATAATAATCTTCAACGGTATAAATATAACTCCCTTTATCTAAATCAACTAATTGTTGTAATTCTGTAGAGGAGGAAGGAAGTTTTGGGTTACCAGGAACACTATCCTTTTCTTTTGTTTGTGCTAAACTAGGAAGTATAGTTAACAATACAAGCAGTGGTATAAATAGATATTTCATTTTTTTGTTTATTAAGTTCGCTTACTCTTTAATTTCTAGGTCAATTTTAATTCTATTATCTTCGATATTAATTATGGAAGTAAGCTTTTTAGGAGTCTCTTTTCTTTTTGATTTGGAAGTTGTTTTAATATCGTTAGTGTTGAGGAAAATTTGATTATTCCTTATATCAAAATAATTAGAAATATCAATTCCGTACTTATCAAACTTATTGGTATTTTTTAGCTCTTTGTAAGAAGTAAACTGTTCTGTTATTTTTTTACCGTTTTTAGTAATCGTAACTTCAATAGTTTTATTCTTTTCATTATTTAGTATTATAGTACGTTTACTTGTTGTTTTTACTATAGTTTGTGCTTTACTATTTACTGTATAACCTATTAAAAGGGCAGCAAGCATTACTTTAATTAAATTCATATTTTACTTTTTTATTATTTATTGTTGTAAAAGTATTGTGTATATGGTTGTTTTATAGGTAAGTAGAAATTAAAAAAGCTTAAACAAAAATTAAAAAGCAGCAGAATTTATAAAAAGTTCTTTTAAAACTTAAAAAACCTTAAAAAAGCCTTAAATAAGCTTAAAACGAAATAGGTTATTACAAAAATGTTTTACTTTGAATACTCAACAAAGTAATTTATGAAAAGTTTTAACTTTAAATATATTATTCTATTAATAGGGTTGTCATCACTCGGAATCATCTTGTTTCAGATGAATTGGTTGAGGGAGAGTTATAATATTACAGATAAAAACTTTAAAGAATCAGTACTCCAATCTTTAAAAAGTACAAAGAATGTTATTGAAACATATAGAGCAAAAAACAATATAACTCTTGATGGTGATGTAAATACAGCCTATAGTTATAGTACTAAAGACTCATTATATAACTTTAACTTCTATTCTGTTTCTAAATTTGACTTTATTCCAAATTATGACAACCAATTTTATAATACAATGGAAGCATTGCAAAAAGAGTTTGTTAAAAGAAAGAATACAAGTAAGTCGTTTAATGAATCAGTAATGATATTATATTTTCAGAAAGATACAATTAGCTCAAATGACTATGAACAAATTAAAGTAGATAGTGTAATAAATAACAGTTTACTAGCTAATAATATAGAACTGAAGCACACATTTGGCTTTAGGGATAAAAAAAGTAAGAAGTGGAATTATGTTGGAGGTGAGATATTAAAAGACACAATTTTACTTGAAAAAAGTAATTATATATTAGATACGATTGATAACGAAGATATCCATCTTATTTTTTATAATAAAAGATCATTTTTATATAAATCATTACTCTTAAATATTATAGTATCTACTCTTTTAGTGTTAATCATACTATTTAGCTTTTGGTATGCATTACGAATTATTTTGAAGCAAAAACACTTATCTCAAATAAAGACAGACTTTATAAACAACATGACACATGAGTTTAAAACACCTTTAGCATCAATAAGTATGGCTACAGCAACTATAGAAGAACCTGAAGTTATTAAAAACGAGTTGGTAATAAAACAACTAACTAAAGTGATAAAAGAAGAAAATGAACGAATGAATAGGCAGGTTGAAATGATTTTAAAAATAGCACAAGATGATAAGTTGATTTCAAAGTTAGATAAAAAAGACATCGATGTTAATGAAATTATTAAAAGTATTGTAGCGCAAAACAATGTTAGAGTTGAAAAGAAAAACGGAATTATAAAATATGTAGCCGCAGCTAAAGACTTTATAATTAGTGCCGATGAAATACATATTTATCAAGCTATAAATAATTTGGTAGACAATGCTATTAAATATTCATACAATAACATTGACATAAAAGTAACTTCTGAAAATAAAGATGAATATTTGGTTATAAATGTAACAGATAAAGGAGTAGGTATAAAAAAAGAAGATGAACAAAGAATTTTTGAAAAGTTTTACAGAGTTTCTACAAAAGACGTACACAATGTAAAAGGTTTTGGTTTGGGATTAAATTACGTAAAGCAAATAGCAGAAGCTCACAATGGTTATGTAACACTTAATAGTAATAAATTAGGTAGTACCTTTTCTTTATTTTTACCTTTAAATAAATAAGTAGTATGGATACACAAATGCAAAAAAGTTTACTTTTAGTAGAAGATGATCCTAACTTTGGAATGGTATTAAAAAGCTTCTTAGAAATTAAAAAGTTCAATGTTACACTCTGTAACGATGGAAATGATGCAATAAGAACAGCCAAAGGTAAACCATTTGATCTTTTTATACTAGATGTAATGCTTCCTAACAAAGACGGCTTTACTATTGCTAAAGAACTTAAAGAACAGCAAATAATAGCACCTTTTATCTTTCTTACAGCTCGAGCCATGAAAGAAGATAAGGTAAAAGGATTTGAATTAGGGGCTTTAGATTACCTAGTAAAACCATTTGATCCAGATATTTTATATCTAAAAATACAAGCCCTTCTAAATCAAGAAAAGGTAGAAACACCTGTTGAAACAATAACAAAATTTGAAGTAGGTAATTTTACATTAGATACTTTAAAGCAAGTATTAATTCTTAATACAGAAGAAATAAACTTAACCAATAAAGAAAGTGAATTGTTAAGAATGCTTATACAGCATAAAGACAATGTTTTGTTACGCACACAGGCACTTTCTGAAATTTGGGGAGATGATAATTATTTTACAACAAAGAGTATGGATGTTTATATTACAAAGCTACGTAAACATTTAAAAAAGGATACACAAAGTACTATAGAAATACAGAACATTCATGGAAAAGGATTTCGATTAATTAGTAACTAAATACTAACAATCAAAAAACAGATGAGCTGTATTTTATATCCATTTTACTGTAATTACGAGGAGGGAAGGACGAAGTAATCTGTCTATTGAGAATTCCAAACACAAATATTCAGCGTAGCAAAATCTCATATTTGGTCTGATAATAGTAATAAAAACAAAGCAGCTTAGATAAACCCCCAAACTGCTTTTGTTTATAGCATTATTCTACATGCGTAAAAATCTTAGCTACAATTTTCCAATCATTTTCTATTTTGGTTAGAGATAAGTAATCGTAATAATTATACCCCAACATAGGTACATGTAACTTTACCATGGCAATTTTCCCCATAATATCAACCCCAATAATTTTCATGTTAAAAGTTTCTTTTAAATCATTTGGACTTTGCCTGTTGGCAACCCCTTTAATATAATCTTCAGAACTTTTAAAATAATCAGCCCCCTTAATGTCTCCATAGATAGGAGCATTGTTATAAAAGCACGATTGAAGTTTTTGAATATCTCCATAAAAAATACCCTCAAAGTAGTTAGTTACTAAAAGCTCTATTGCTGTTATATTCTCTTTATACATCTTTTTTAGTTTTTAAATGGCATGACCAACAGTATGTCCACCAGCCACATTCATCGTTTCACCGGTAACAAAATTTGAAAAAGCTAAATAGTAAGCAGCTTCTGCAATATCTGTAACTTCACCAATACGATTTAGTAAGTGTAATCCTGCTAAACTATCAGCATCTTCAATACCTATTTTGCTTTGTAGCGGACTTCTAATAATACCCGGAGCAATGGTGTTTACTTTAATATTATCATTACCAAACTCAGCAGCGAGTTGCCTGGTTAAGGCGTGAATCGCACCTTTGCTCATTAAAGGAGCAGTAGCAGGGAAACCAGCTATGGCATGATCTACTAACACGGTTCCTATATTTATAATAGCTCCATTTTTTTGTTCCACCATACTCGGAATAACAGCTTGAGAAGCAAAATAAGTTCCTTTTAAGTTTACGTTCCAGTACAACTCTAAATCACTTTCTTCTACTTCTAAAAATGGTTTAGGAGCAAAAATACCGGCATTGTTTATCAATACATCTATACCGTTAAATTTTTCTAAAGCTAGGGTTGCTAATCGCTTACTCGTTTCCTGTTTACTAATGTCTCCAACAAGAAGTACAGCGTTTACCGGACTACCTAAATCTTTGTAAGCTTTTTGTAAGTTTTCTTCAGTAGAAGCATTCATTACTACATTGCATCCTTTTTCTATAAAAAGTTTCGCAATTTCTTTACCAATACCTGTTGAAGCTCCTGTAATAATTGCAGTTTTGTTTTTCATGAGTCTTATTTTTTAGTTCCTAAATATTGTTTACCATCGTGCCCCCAATTACCTAAAGGAATTTCTTCAATTACAATATGGGTAGTTGCAGGATTTTTTTGAAGCACATCAACTAAAAGCTGTGTTGTTCCTTCAATAAGTTGACGTTTTTGTTCTTGGGTTACCTGTTCGTCGGTAACTTTAATGTTTACAAAAGGCATAATAATATGTTTTAAAATTATGCTACAAAGTTGCGGTAGAAGCACAACTTTACACAGGAGCTATGTCACACCTTTAAAGTGAGGTAGGTCACATTGAGACACCAGACAAATAAATGTCAAATAGATATAATGATAGTAGTAGAATTATTTTTGAATGGCAAAATTACTTTGATTAAATAGCTTAGAAAGAGGAGTATTCTATGTAAAATCAAAGGAGTTAGAAAAAAAGTGCAATGATAGAGGTAGTTAAAAGATACAAAAACTACGAATTAAGTCTGCTTAATGTTTCTCTAGAAACCCCTAAATAAGCAGCAATCATTTTTTTAGGAACACGTTGAAAAAGGGTAGGATATTGTTCTAACAATTGGTCGTATCGTTCTTTTGCAGAATTTTGTAGGAGGGATACAATTCTTTTTTGAAGTGCAATTCTTCCTATTTTACTTTTCTTTGCCCAAAAACGTTCCATTTTATGCATAGAAGCGGTTAACTTTTCACGGTTTTCATAAGTAATGTACAACAGCTTACAATTTTCTATACAATCAATAGCAGTTTTTGAAGGTAGTTGTTTTACAAACGATTCATAATCAGTAATCCACCAGTTTTCCATAGCAAATTGAAGTATATGCTCTTTTCCGTTACTATCTAAAAAATAACTTTTTACACAACCGTCAACCACCCAGTATTCTTTAGTGGCTACATCTCCCTCTTGTAATAAATACTGGTGTTTACGTTTGGTAACCGACTCAAAAAAGCTAAGAATATAGGCAAACTCTTCATCGGTAAGACTAATAATTTCTTCAATATGAGCGCGTAATGGATGTACCATATTCTATACTTAGCTTTCTTTTTATTTAAAATGCAGGAGTCTTTAACTATTGTATACTACCGTTTGTGCTAAAAAGTTTTATTGGAGTTTTTAATACCGTTTTCTAGGTAAAAATGCATCACCCTTTTAAGAATATTTCTCGGCTTGAATCCTCTTTTAGAAAGAATAGGAAAACGCTCTTGAAACTTTTCCGTATCAACGTACACTTCACAAGGCTTGTTATTGGTAATGAATTCGTCTAAAGAGGCATATACTTTTTCAGGAGATTTAAAGGCTAAAAAGTGTTTGTATTTCCATACCCCTTGCTGATGAGAAGTATATTGGTATTTACCCGATTTACTGTTTTCTAATTGCTTGTTTGTTCTGCGTCCGAAGAAGTTAGACACTTTGCTAATCACCACTCCCGGATAGTACGAGCGATGCATTAACTTTACAGACGGGTATACATTTTGAGAAATATCTTCTAAAAAATAAGGATGAAACCCAACGTTTTTTACTGCTGCTAAAAAATCATCCTCATAAATAAAGTCGTCAATAGCCCAAGAATTCGCCCACTTTTTGAGTACCTCTTTTTCTTTTTGGTTTTTCGGATGTCTTAAAAAGTAGTCAGAAATCAATAAGCGTCCTCCCGGTTTTAAAACTCTGAAGGCTTCTTTTAAAAAAGCCGCTTTATCATCAGCATGTACAATACTTTCAATACCGAAAACAACATCAAAGGTATTATCAGGAAAAGATGTTTCACAGAAATTCTGACAAGAAAACGCTACTAAGTTTTTAGGATCATTATCTTTCTGATATTCCAAAGCACGGTGTACATGTGCCTTAGAAAGTGAAATACCATGTACTCGGCAACCAATGTTATTAGCTAAGAAAAAAGACGTTCCGCCCACACCACAACCGGCATCTAAAACCAAATCATCTTTGGTAATCTGTGCGTTTTTTGCTACTTGAAAGTTCATGTTCCAAAGTGCTTGACGATGGGTATGTGTATCGTTGTTCCAAAAGCCATAATGTAAGGCCATAGAGTGCTTTAGTTGCCAAACTATTTCATAATCCCTTAACGACTCGTCGTAGTACGATTCAATTTCTTCATGGTAGTTTTCAGGCATAATAGCGAGTTGGTTTTAGTGTTGAATTAGTGGTAAAAGTAGCCATTTTTTTGTAAGCAGGAGATACTTTTTTTGAAGGTTGGTTTTTAGTAGCTAGCTATTGGCTCTTAGTACTAAACAATAGATAAAACCGTCGTAATGAGGAGCAATAGCAACGTGATTATCTCATAAAGATTAGCTGTAGGCTTTTAGTAGTTAGCTATTGGCTCTTAGTACTAAACAATAGATAAAACCGTCGTAATGAGGAGCCATAGCAACGTGGTTATCTCATAAAGATTAGCTGTAGGCTTTTAGTAGCTAGCTATTGGCTCTTAGTACTAAACAATAGATAAAACCGTCGTAATGAGGAACAATAGCAACGTGGTTATCTCAAACGGTTACTGTCAGTTCGAGTGATTTTTATTGAGTGATAACGAAATAAAAATTGTATCGAGAACTATTCGAATACTTCTCGATAGCTCTACTAAGCGTAGCCGAAGTACAAAATTATTTACATTTCATTTCAATAATTTTACTCGAAGTGACAATAGATAACATAACATAGAATTTTGTTAGTTCATTTGTTGCGAACTCAATTAAGAATAAAGAAGAAAGACCGCTTCGCTGCTAGAGTAAAGATGCTTTAAAAGTCTATTTTCTTTTCTCTTTGCTATTTTCGTGCCAATAGCTAACTATGCAAGGCTTTACCGTAAAATTCCTTTTTGTATAAGTCGGTTTCTTTTTCCATTGATGAAAAAGAAACCGACTTAGGAAGTTCACGAATTCCTTTTAAAATCAATAAGAATTGATGAGCTAAACAAAAAATCTAGTCTTAACCACCCTGCACTCAAAAATAATCATTCTCGAATCTAAATTAAAATAACTCGCTATCGCTCAAACAGATTTTAATTTCTTACGATTCTTGCGGTGTTATTTTTGACTTGTTTGCTTATGACGGAAGTCATATAAAGACTTTTGTATAAATCTCTGCTCTTAATTCTTTTTTCTATTTTCGTACCAACAGCCAACAGCCAACAGCCAACAGTCAACAGCCAACAGCCAACAGTCAACAGCCAACAACCAATAGCCAAAAGCCAACGGCTTACTGATTAAACTTTTCTCGAATCTGCTCCAAACACAAATTATCAATACTACCTATGTGCGTATGCTTTTTAGAGGTGTCAGGAGTATAGGTGCCGTTGGTAACTTCACCCCCAATTTTCTGATAGGCCTCTCTAAAGCTTATCCCATTTTCTACTAGCGTATTGATGTTATCTACCGTAAACAGATACTTGTATTTTTCATCGTGTAGGTCGATATCCTTAACAATGATTTGCTGAATGGCATAGTTAAAAATATCCAATACCTCTTTTAAGCTTTCCACGGCATGAATTACGTTTTCTTTTAATAACTGATAATCTCTATGGTAACCGCTAGGTAAATTGTTGGAGAGCAACAAAGTTTCAGTATAAGCAGCCTGAATTTTATTGCACTTCCCTCGAATCAACTCAAACACATCAGGATTCTTTTTATGCGGCATAATGCTACTACCTGTAGTTAATTCATCCGGGAAAGAGATAAAATCAAAATTCTGACTCATATACAGGCAGATGTCCATGGCAAAACGTGCTAAGGTATTGCTTACACTTCCCAATGCTAGGGTAAGGGTACGCTCACTTTTTCCTCTGCTCATTTGTGCGGCCACCACATTGTATTTTAACGTAGCAAAGTTTAGTTCTTTAGTGGTTAGTTCTCTGTCAATAGGAAAGGAGCTGCCATAGCCTGCGGCGGACCCTAACGGATTTTGGTCTACTGTTTTTAAAGCAGCCTGTAACAAATGTACATCGTCAATTAACAACTCGGCATAGGCAGAAAACCACAACCCGAAAGAGGAAGGCATGGCAACCTGTAAGTGGGTGTATCCCGGTAACAAGTTGGTTTTATGCTGTTCTGCTAACTGCAATAAGGTATTAAAAAGCGTATGTGTCTTTTCCAAAATATCTTGTAAGCTCTCTTTGTAATACAACTGCAAAGCCACTAACACCTGATCGTTTCTGGAACGTGCGGTATGTATTTTCTTTCCTACCTCGCCATATTGCTGGGTTAATTCAAACTCAATTTTAGAGTGTACGTCTTCAAACTGCGCCTCAATTACAAACGTACCGTCGGTTACTTGTTGCTGTAAAGTTTGAATGCCTTCGGTTACCAATGCCAGTTCTTCAGTAGTAATAATGCCTATGGATGCCAACATTTTGGCGTGTGCTAACGATGCTTGCAAATCGTACGGAGCAATGTGCAGGTCTATTTCTCTATCATTACCAACAGTGAAATGCTCTATTTTTTTATCTATGGATAATCCTTTGTCCCAAAGTTTCATAATTTTAGTTTTTATTTAGTATTAAGAATTGAGTAGTTAGTATTGAGTGAAAATATCAGGACTAACAAAATTCTATGTTATGTTATCTATTGTCACTTCGAGTAAAATTATTGAAATGAAATGTAAATAATTTATATCGAGAAGTATTCGAATTAGTTCTCGAT